>JAFGVK010000172.1 GCA_016938035.1 Deltaproteobacteria bacterium
TACCGCTCACCCACCCAGCGAGGCCCCCCTGGCGGGGGACGGCGCGGCGATGAGCGGGCGCTGGCTCATGGCGCTGGGGCCTGCGCCACGCCCTCCAGAGCGCGGGGTGGTGATACCGCTCACCCACCCAGCGAGGCCCCCCTGGCGGGGGACGGAGCGGCGATGAGCGGGCTCTGGCGCTGGCTCATGGCGCTGGGGCCTGACCCCCACCCTCCCGAGTCGAGCGAGGGGGCGAGCGGCGCGTGGTCGCTCCACTTCAGCGAGGATCTGATGCGCGCCACCCTGATCCACGCGCCTGAGGAGCGCGCGCGCGACGGCGAGGCGCCGGTGCGGGCCCTGCTGCGACAGGTGGTCACCGGGCTCGATGAGGGCGCGGTGGCCGCAGCGCTGGAGCGGGCGTGGGCCGCACCCAGCGCGGCCTTCTCGGCGGTGGTCGCCTCGGGGACCGCTGGCACGGCGCCTGCCTCGGGGGAGCTGTCGTGGGGCTACAGGCGCGAGCGGTCCCCCTTCGGGGAGCTGCCCGAGCGGGTCTCTCCCGGCCACACCCTCGCCAGCCTGGTGCCCGGCCAGCCCGGCACCGCCAGGATCGACCTGCGGGGGCACTCCCACCCCCCCCCTCCCCCGCGCGGTCTCCGGCTCACCGCGGGAGCCGGCGCCCACCTGGCCGGGCAGGCGGTGATCGCGGACGCGGAGGGCTACCCGGTGGTCCGGCGACAGGACGGCCCGGAGGGCGCGCTCGTGGAGCTGTCCATAGAGCCCATCGTCGCGGTCACTGCCGACGCGATGGAGGCGCGTCTCACCCTGTGGCGGCCCCTGGAGGGCGAGGCACTCCCGGACCACCAGGCGCTGATCGCCCAGGCTGGGGTGGTCCGCGGGCTCGACCACGACGCGGTGAATCACCTGCTTGCGGCGCTGGAGCGTGGCGCCCCCAGGGTGTCTGAGGTGGTGGCGCGGGGTCTGCCGGCGGTGGATGGGGAGGACGGCAGGCTCGAGGTGGTGATGGACCTGGGACCCCGGCCGGGGCGCCTGCTCCCCGACGGCACCATCGACTTCCGCTCGCGGGCGATCTTCGAGGAGGTCGCCGCGGGCGCGCTGATCGCGGTCCTCCGGCGCCCCACCGGCGGCACCGAGGGCTTCGACGTGACCGGCCGGATCACCCGCCAGCGGCCGGGCAGGGACCTCCGCCTTGAGACAGAGGGGGACGCGCTCTTCGACCGCGAGACCGGCGAGGTGCGCGCCAGCAGAGCGGGCGTCGTGAGCTTGGTGCGTGCTCACCTGCTGCGTGTCTCCGCGCTCCAGACCATCAAGGGGGACGTGGACTACGCGACCGGCCACATCCACTCAGGCGGCAGCGTGGAGATCCGAGGCTCGGTGCGGCCCGGCTTCCACGTAGAGGCGGCGGGGGACGTCCTGATCCACGGAGCGGTGGACAGCGCCGAGATCCGCTGCGGCGGCAACGCGGTGATCCGAGGTGGGGCGAAGGGGAGCGCCACGCGGATCGTGGCGCGGGGGGACATCGACCTGAACTTCCTAGAGTACGGCAGAGCCTTCGCAGGGGGCACCATCGCGGTGCGCCGCGCGCTGCTCCACGCCAGGGCGCACGCCGATGAGGACCTGCGCTGCGAGCGCGGCGCCAAGGTGGTGGGGGGCCAGCTGATCGCGGGCGGAGACGTGACGGTGGGCACCGTGGGCGGCGGCGCTTCGGCGCTGATCGCGGCGGGGGTGCGCCCTGGCAGGCTGCAGCGCTATTTCGAGCTGTTCCGGGAGGAGCACGCCAGGAAGCAGGCCCTGGACGCCCACGAGGGCAGGTTCGGGATCGCGGTGGATGACCCCTCGTGGCGGGATCTAGCGGCGGCGCTGGCTGCCACCAGGAGCGCGATTCACACCCTGGACCTCACCCCTCCCGAGGGCGCGGCACCGGGAGTGATCGAGGTACAGGTGCAGCTGTGCGCGGGGAATTCCCTCCGGATTGGGGAGGCGGAGCGCCTGTTCGACGAGACCTGCGGACCAAGGCGCTTCACCCTGGCCGAGGAGGACGGGGCCTACGCGGTCGTGGACGCGCGCCTGGTGGAGCGGGGGCGCGGGAGGGAGGAGGGGGAGCCGCCGGCCGCTGTCGTGGAGGTCTGACCCGCCCGTTCCGGAGCCATGAGCGTCAGCCGCGTCCCGTCACCTCTCCCGCCGCCTAACGCATCGGCTATTCCGCTGTACCCTCGGGGATGATCCCCCAGGAAGTATCGGTCGCGGGCCCCTCATCTTGGCAAACAGCGCGCCACGCGAGGGCGACGGGTCGCCCCAACACAGGGCCGCGGTCATCGTTTCGCCCCCTGGATAGGGTATCGTCGCCGACACGCCGGGCATGGACGGGAGCGGAGGCGAGCGCGTCTGCCCGGTCGAGAGGTTGCATTCCCACCCGGCGCCAGCGCATTTCCGCCCTCTCCAACCCGCCAGGACTCGAGGACCGAGGCCCTACACCCGGGCCAGGATCCCCGCCGCAGGACCAACCTGGGTGAGACGAGGATCCAGGCCAGTCGCTGACATGAGGCACCTCCCTGGGGGGCTGCGTGTCGTCATGTGCAGGAGGATTGGCGTTTGGGGAGAGGTTGTGCACACGCCGACAGACCGAAGCGGATCAGGCCCCCCGGTCCTCACGGTGACGAGAGCGCCCACACCGCCCTACGCCTCGTCCGATATTTTGATTCAACTGGTTCAAGGCACTCTATCCACCACGAAGCGCCCTGCGGCGCTATAGTCATCACCCAGTTGGCGGATGACTGCATCCAGGAGGAGAGAGCATGGCGGGAATGTCCGACGCGACCAGGCTGAGCGTGACCTCGCTGTCCGAGCGGGAGAGGGAGCACCTGGAGCACATCACCGACACGTGGCGGCGGATCACCTCCGGAGACGCCGGCGAGAGCCGCGTCTACAAGAACCGCGTCTGGTGGATCGACGGCGCGCGGGGCTCGGGGAAGTCCTCGCTGATGCAGACGCTGATCCACCCTTGGCGCGCGCAGGGTGCGTGCCCGAAGGAGAAGGACAAGCGGGACGCCGACACCTGGTGCCCTGGTGACCCCGCCCTGCTCACCCGGGTGCTGGTCCTCCCCGACCTGGACACCCACCCGCTGCCCGAGAATTTCCCGCTGTTCGGCTGGCTGATGCAGGCCTTCTCCGAGCGCGCCGAGGAGCTGGACAAGCTCCAGCCCGCCTCCACGACGAGGCAGCGGGACTGTCTCTCCGAGGACTACGCCCTCCCCCCGAGGAGCCTCTCCGAGCAGCTCTGGCAGGTGCAGGCCGGGGCGATCCTCGGCTGGGCCGCCAACCCCCAGGCCAGGGACAAGGTGGAGTGGACCCACACTCACGGCGACCAGCTCCGCGCCTGGTTCAACCTGGAGAAGGAGTGGAAGAAGTTCCTGGATGAGTTCCTCAAGGCGCAGGCACGCGCGTGCGGCCTCAAGCCCGAGTGCATCCTGGTGGTGCTCCCCCTGGACGACCTGGACCTGCAGGTGGACGGCGCGCGGGAGCTGCTCCACGCCCTCCAGCGGATGCGGCACCCGCAGCTCGGCGTGGTCGTGGCGGGAGACCGGGAGCACCTGCGCCAGATGGTGCAGCTCACCTATGCCCGCGAGCTCTCCAGGGGCCTCGCCGGCGAGGAGCAGGTGCGCCGCTGGCTCGGTGAGGACCCGGTCTCGGGCACCAGAGGCGTGCAGGAGCTCGCGCGGGCGATCACCGACAAGGGGGTCCCGAAGGCGAGCACCTACGAGATGGAGGCGCTGCTCCTCTCCAAGCTGCTGGAGGAGCACCCCAGTGACCAGCTCGACGCCGACAAGGCGCCCGAGGGCGACCTGGCTGCTCGGCTGCGATGGGGACTGGTGAACATGGTCACCCTGGACGACTCGCAAGACCGCAGCGCCCTCGACCTGCTCCGCTTCGCCAGCCAGACCGAGCCGGTCAGCCTCCGCTGGCGCCCCCTGCAGCAGCTTGTGGACCAGCTGACCCGCAACAAGCTCGACGCCACCGCCCTGCTTGACGCCTGGATCTACGCCCTGCACCGGGAGGAGCACTGGGCACCCGCCGGACGCAGGAGGCGGGCGGGCGTCATCGCGCTGGAGCAGCAGCTCAGGGAGGCCTGGGTCTTCACCGCGAAGGAGCAAAGCGGGCTGGTCCGCGGGAGCACGCAGAGGTGGCGCTGGCGCGAGGAGCTCTCGGAAGACGCCTCCCGAGGCGACCTGCGGAATGGTGCGGGTGCCCTCGACGGCGTGCTCGCCCTGGAGCTGAGCCGCTCTCCGCGCGACACCAACGTGATCCTGGAGGGCTCGGGGGGTGACGTGGGCTTCATCACCCAGGTCTGGATCGAGCAGGGGCGCAGGCGGCAGGTGCCCTGGTTTGGGGTGCATGTCGACCGTCCATCACGCCTCGGCGCGTTCCAGGAGGCGGTTCTGGGCTATCCCCTGCACAAGCCCCTGGAGAGCGCTCGGCAGTGGATCCTCCTCAACCTGCGGATCGGTGCTGCGGAGAGCGATCGCCTCCTTGAGGAGACCGTCTTCACCCAGGCCACGGAGGATCCCACGGAACCGAGGCCCTCGGCGACGGCCACCATGGATCAGCTTGACGAGACCTGCGGAGGCCTGGACCAGTGCTCGTGGGAGCACATCGGAGACGCGCTGGAGCAGCTCGGCCATCAGAGGCTCTCTCCTGACCTCACCCAGTGGCTCACCCGCGAGCTCCCGCTCCTCGCGATGCCCGAGTCAGGACTCGCTCCTGCCGACCAGGCCAAGGTCCTCTACCTCGTGCTCCGCGGAGCAGGTCCACTCCTCCTCGACGTGTGGGCCAGCGAGGAGCACGCCCAGGAGCGCCTGACGGCGCTCGCCGCGAGCCAGCACTGGGAGCGGAGCGCCTTCGCCAGGGAGGAGCTCAGTCCCTGGCTGATCTACGGGAACTACACAGGACGGGCCCGTCGGTACGGAGCCACCGCAGTGACCAAGGACGGCAGGCTCTCAGTCAAGGCGCGGGGTCACGCCTGGTGGCTGCACCCCCGCACCGCCGATCCGCTGCTCGCGCTGGTCCAATCCCCGGGCGCTACGGCGACCGCCATCCAGGGCTACCACGACCCGACCATCTCCAGCCGGGGCAGCGGATCGCGCCGCGCCATCGACTGGTTCATCTGCGCCTTCAACGACCAGCAGGAGCACCCCCACTTCGTGACCCATGTGTTCTCGCGCTACCTGGCCCCCTGGCTGTCGACCGGGCGCCTGGAGAGCCTGCTGAGCTGGGAGGCGCGCCCACTCGGCACCTTGTCTGCGCTCTTCTTCCTCGTCTCGCCCGAGCGCACCGGCGCCTCGGTGCTACTCCACAAGCTCTGGATGTGGGGCGTCGAGCAGGGGGTGGTCGGGGAATCCGAGGTCGTCTGGAGAGATGAGCAGCCCACCAACGCGCCCAAGCTGGCGTCTCGCGACAACCACCTCGCCCCCACCAAGGTCTCGGACAGCCTCAGCTACCACTGGGAGCGCGCCTGGCTGGATGAGAGCACCCACCACGTCGGCAAAGAGAGGCCGACCGAGGAGCCCGCGGGCGCTGGGCAGAACGACTCCGACCTGGCCCACGTCCTCCGCGGCCTGGTGCAGACCTACCTGGTCGACACTACCGTGTCGACGGCGGAGGGAGAGCCCCTGCTCACTCGACAACCGGAGCGACTCCGCTGGAAGAACAAGCCAGTCCCGATGCCACCCCTCAGGTCCTGGCTGGATCTCGTCTACCTCGACGAGGCGCTGTGGAGAGGCTCGCAAGACAGCACCGCTCGCCAGCGCCAGGGTCTCCTCGACGAGCGAACCGAGGAGTCCTGGGCCTTCCTCCACTTCATCCTGGCGAGCCTGACCCTGCTCGGCGCCAAGAACAAGCCCACAGACCCGCGGGTCAACGCCGCCCACCTGATGCACGGCACCGACCTGCTGTCCTTCCCCCCGATAGACCGTGAGGTGCGGGGGCTGCGAGAGCGACTCAAGGCAGTCGAAGACAGTGCCTTGGGTGAAGAGGCGCGGCAGTGGGCCCTGATGATGCGGGACCTGGGGACGGAGGTGCTCTCCGACAGCCACCGTCCACACTGGTCAGGCAGCATTCTCGCCACCCAGCACGAGGCGCTGCTTCATCTGCTCAACGACGGCAAGGAGGACGAAATTGGGAAAATCAACGGCATTGGACCCGTTGGCCTGAAGGACATCATGGCCATGCGTCCCTTCGAGAGCGTCAAGGCCGCTGAAGGCCACTTGAGAACAGGAACATGGAAGGCCCTCAGAGCCCACGTGGTCTCTGAGACCCCGTGACGCTCTCCGACCCCACCCACCGCCTCCTCGGCGAGGCCCTGGCCTGGCCCCTGGTCGACCGGGTGGCCTTCGACCAGGGCATGGTGGCCCTCACCGAGGACGCGATCAACGCGCTCCTGCCGGGCTACCGGACGCGCGCCCACGCCCTCGCCCACCACCCGGCGCCGGATCACGACGCCCGCCATGTGTGGCAGCAGGGCAGCGACTACCCGGGGCAGCTCCGGGAGCGGTCCCAGGCCCCTCACAGCAGGAATGCAGACAGCCCGCGCACGATCCCCGACCTGCTCCAGGAGACCGCCCGTCGGCTGATCCGCCGGGACGGCGACATCAACCGCCTGCGGGACGACCCCGAGGCCCCGGGCCAGGATCTGCTGCGGTGGCGCGAGCTCTCGCTCTCCCTCCCCCCCGGGCTGCTGCTCGCTGCGGCGACACCGGCGGGGACCCGCCCCAGCCTGCGCCTCCAGCTTCTGACCCGCGACCTGCGCCCGGACACCCCCATCGCCCTGCTGCACCTCCACCTGGGCGCCTCCTACCCCCTGGAGGTGCTCTGGAGCGGTCTGGCGAAGCGCCTCGATGAGGTCAAGGCGCCCAAGCGGGAGGAGGAGCCTCGGGACTGGCCCGACCTCCAGCGCTGGCTGGTGCGGGCGATGGTGGCGCGGCGGTGCCTCGCCGCCCGCTGGCAGGGGAGCTGGCTCCCCGACCTGGAGCACCCGCTCCCGAGGCAGTGGGTCCACCGCGCCCTGCGGGAGCTCCGCCTGGGGCGGCTTGAAGACACCGGCGCCACCGACATGGAGGCCGTGCTGGCCGGCTGGGCGGTGCTCCAGCGCAGCGGAAAGCCCGGCAAGGCCGAGACACTCGCGGAGCTCTGGCGGACCGATCCCATCGCCGACGGCGACGACTGGCCCGAGGGGCGCTTCCTCCAGCGGGGACTGCGCGCCCAGGAGGGGGAGCTGCGCCTCTTCCTCCAGTACCTGCGGGTCAAGGTGGCCCTGTTCCGCCACCTCCTCCACGACCGCGCCCAGCCCGGCCTGGACACCTTCGTCCGGACCTACGCCCGCATCGGCACCTACGCCAGCCTGCTCGACGAGACCGCGATCGGCCTGGATCTCGCGTGCACCGAGCCCGACCTCGACCTCCGCTCGGTGGAGGTCCGCAAGGGTCCTCCCAAGACCGAGGGGGATCTGGTGAGGCTGGTGACCCGCTCCTCCCCGACCCTGGCGCGCCACTGGTGGCGTCCTCCGCGGCCCCTGAGCTGGGGCTGGTCCATCCACTTCATCCGCGCCAAGGGGAAGGTCACGGACGACCCGACAGGGACGCTCCAGGAGCGCTTCGCGGAGTTCCGGAGCCAGGCCGGGACCCTGGAGCGCGTGCTGCGGTACTCGCCCCAGCTCCTCACCGTGATCCGGAGCCTGGACCTCGCCGGCGAGGAGCAGGAGGGCCCCCTGTGGCTGGCCCTCCCCTGGCTGAGGCGCCTGCTGGCGCTCTCACAGGAGCTCGTCCACCGCAGCCCGCACCTGTCCCTGCACCCCCTCCAGATGAGCCTGCACCTCGGCGAGGACTACGTCTCCCCCCTCACCGGCCTGCGCGCGGTGGGTGAGGCGCTGGACTGGCGGCTCCTCCACGCCCGCGACCGCATGGGCCACGCCCTCGCTCTCGCGGAGGACACCAAGGCCTGGTACAAGACCCACCGCACCTACCGCCAGCCCGCCTGGCGGCGGCTGCAGGACGTCCTGTGGGCCCTCGACGCGGTGCGCTGTCCCGCGCCCTATGCCCGCGAGGTGGCGCTCGGCGGCGAGCTCCGCGCCCAGCTGGAGCGCGAGGTGCTCGCCCTGGCCGAGGAGATCTGGGGGGTCCCCGTCTCCATCCGCTGCCTGCGCGAGCTCCGCGCGACCCTGGGCCACCCGAGCACCCTCCCCGACCTCGCCCTGCGGGACTACGAGCCCACAGCCAGCGCCCCCCTCCCCGTCAGGCTCATCGCCGCCCTCTTCTCCCGCGAGGAGACGGGCAGGCAGGCCTGCCGGGTGGTGGAGATCGTGCCACGAGCGGAGGGAGAGCTGGTCGCGCAGCTACAGCTGGGCCTGCGGCGGCACCTGGCCAGGATGCGGGTGGCGGTGGAGCTCAACCCCTCCTCCAACGCGGTCATCGGCGGCTACAGCGGCATCCTCGACCAGGGCCCCTTCTCGCTGCGCAGCTACACCGAGGACCGGGACGACCTGCTGCCGATCACCCTCAACACCGACGACCCCACCCCCTTCGTGACCGACCTCTCCCACGAGCTCGCCTACACCTGGGCCGGGCTCGTCGTGCAGCAGGGGCACCCCGCCCGCGACGTGGAGGCCTGGCTGCGGGAGCGCGCCAGGGACTCGATGCGCTTCCGCTTCACCGACGCCCGCACCGCGGACGGCATGAGGGGCGTTCCGGTCCCGGGGGTGTAGGGGCGACGGGACTCAGCCCTCCACCCGCCGCCACCGCCACAGCAGCACCAACCTCAGCGTGAACTCCGCGATCCCCGAGCTGTTCAGCCCCCCGATCACCACGGTGGCGACGGGGTATAGCAGCTCCCGGCCCGTGCTCTGCCCGGCGAGGAGCAGCGGGGGCGCCTTGAGGACTGGGAGCCGGCGGGGCACAGCATCGACTCCTGAGTCACGATTCAAACGGTACTTCCCTCTGTTCAAGAAGACCTGGAGCAGATATACTTGCACATATACGTGGAGGTCCCATGGCCCAGGTCACCATCTACATGGACGACGAGACCCACCTCCTGATGAAGGAGGCCGCGCGCCAGTCGGGACTCTCCATGAGCGCGTGGCTGTCGCGCCTGGTGAGGGAGCGGACCCGCCAGACCTGGCCCGCTGAGGTGGCAGCGCTGGCCGGTGCCTGGCAGGACCTCCCCACCGCCGAGGAGCTCCGCGCGCCCCTCGCCGCGGACGTCGCACGCGAGGAGCTGTGATGTACGTCCTCGACACCAACACCCTGATCTACTTCTTCAAGGGACAGGGGCACGTGGCGGCCAACCTGCTCGACCACAGCCCCGCCGAGGTCGCCATTCCCGCCATCGTGCTCTTCGAGCTCGAGACCGGCCTGTCGAAGTCCATCCAGGCCAGCCGCCGGCGGCTCCAGCTCGACCGCCTGCTGGCCGTGGTCCCGGTGCTGCCGTTCACCGCAGAGACCGCCCGCGAGGCCGGTCGCCTGCGGGCCGACCTGGAGCTGCGGGGCACGCCCATCGGACCCATGGACACCCTCATCGCCGCCACAGCCCTGGAGGCGGGAGCGCCACTGGTCACCCGCAACACCCGTGAATTCTCGCGGGTGCCGGGCCTCACGGTTGTGGACTGGCACAGCGAGCCACCGAGGCGCTGATCAGCCCCGCCCCCACCGCCACACCAGCCGCAGGGTGAAGGCCGCGATCCCCGAGGAGATCAGGCCCCCGATCACCACCGTCGCGACGGGGTAGAGGAGCTCCCGGCCCGTGCTCTGCCCGGCGAGGAGCAGCGAGGCGAGGCCCACGCCGGTGGTCAGGCCGGTCATCACCGCCCCCTCCGCCCTGGCGAGGCGCTCGCGGGCACCGATCCGCAGGCCCCTCGACGCGGGTCCTTTTTCATACGCTCGTCGCGCACCAAAGTGCGCTTCCTCCCAAGGGAACAGCGGTCACGCGCCGATACGCCTAGCGACTTGGCGCCCGTTCACAGTCTGGAAGATTCGACGAGCGACTTCATCCGCTTGTTCCATTGGAATGATGAATCGCTTCTTGTGAGACTGTCCGGCTGGTTGACCAGTGCCCGCTCGCGGGCGGTAGCAGGGCTGGCCCTCCGGCCGGCAGGCCTGCGAAGCGCTGCGCGCACCGGGCCGTCACCCCGCCAGATGGGACGCGGCCTCAGGTCCATCGTGTCGTCGGTTTCTAGCCTCTTCTAGGATCGATCAACGCCCACCTGACGAGGAGCGAGACCGCCACCCTCGGGAGCACCGAGCGCGACGACGACGATGCGCCTCCCCGGCAGCGCCCCCTACAGCGCAGGGCCAGGGGGACCTACCGACGCCCCCCACCCGGGACCGCCCCCGCAAATAGAGCGCGCCCGCCGTCCTCAGCGCGAGGAGGCGGGCGCAGGAGCCCAGGGGCAGGCTAGGCCTGGCCCATCATCTTCTTCATGTCGGCCTCGGGCGTGCTGATCCCCGAGATGCCCCACTTGTCCACCAGCACGTTGAGCACCCCGGGGCTCACGTAAGCGGGCACGGTGGGCCCGAGGTGGATGTTCTTCACACCCAGGTGCAGGAGGCTCAGCAGGATGCAGGTGGCCTTCTGCTCGTACCAGGAGATGTTCATCGACAGCGGCAGGCTGTTGATGTCGGTCTCGAAGGCGTCCGCCAGGGCCATCGCGATCCGCACCGCAGAGTAGGCGTCATTGCACTGCCCCACGTCGAGCACCCTGGGGATGCCGCCGATCTCGCCGAGGTCCTGGTTGATAAACCGGTACTTGGCGCAGCCGAGGGTGAGCACCACCGTGTCCTGGGGGAGCCCCGCGACGAAATCGGAGTAGTAGGAGCGCTCCTTCTTGTGGCCGTCGCACCCACCCACCAGGAAGAAGTGCTTGATGGCGCCGCTCTTGACCGCGTCCACCACCACCGGCGCCACCCCGAGCACCGCGTTGTGGCCAAAGCCGACCATCGTGGTGCGGGCGCCGCCATCCTCAGAGAAGCCCTCACAGGCCAACGCCCGCTCGATCACTGGGGTGAAGTCGTGGCCGTTGACGTGGGTGATGCCGGGCCAGCCGACGGGGCCCGCGGTGAAGATGCGGTCCTCGTAGGAGGTGCGGGGCTTCTGGATGCAGTTGGAGGTCATCAGGATCGCGCCGGGGAATGCCTCAAACTCCTTCTGCTGAGTGTGCCAGGCGCCGCCGTAGTTGCCCACCAGGTGGGGGTACTTCTTGAGCTCGGGGTAGCCGTGGGCGGGGAGCATCTCCGAGTGGGTGTAGATGTTGACGCCCTTGCCCTCGGTCTGCTTGAGGAGCTCCTCCAGGTCCTTCAGGTCGTGGCCCGAGACCAGGATCGCCTTGCCCTTGACCGGCTCCATCCGCACCTTGGTGGGGACCGGGTGGCCGTAGGTGGTGGTGTTGGCCTCGTCGAGCATCGCCATCACGCCCACGTTGACCGCGCCGCACTCCAGGTTGAGGCCGATGAGCTTGTTCACGTCGGCCTCACCCCGGTTGAGGGCGTCGAAGGCCTTGTAGATGAACTCGGAGACCGCGGGGTCCTTGTAGCCGAGCATCCGGGCGTGGAAGGCGTAGGCCGCCATGCCCTTGATGCCGTACACCAGCAGCTCCTGCAGCGAGTGGATGTCCTCGCCCAGGGTGTCGAGCACCCGCTTGTGACTGACCAGGTGGCCCTGGCCGATGAGGCCCATCAGGTCCGCGGCGGGGGTCCAGGTGGTGGCCCCGTTCAGACCGCTGAAATCCGCGCCGTGGGTCGCTGCGACGCCCCTCATCTCGGTCTTGTACTCGGCGAGCTTGCGGACGTAGACCTCCAGCGCGTCCGGATCGAAGTTCACGTTGGTGACGGTGGTGAAGAGGGACTCGAGCACCAGCCCGTCCATCACGTCGTCGCGCACCCCTGCCTGAGCGGCGGCGAAGGCGAAGGGAGCCAGGCCCTTGATGGCGTGCACCACCAGGTCCTCCATCGCGGCGACGTCAGGCTTCTTGCCGCAGACACCGGACACGGTGCAGGCGGTGCCGCCGGTGGTCTCTTCACACTGAATGCAGTACATCGCTTCGGCCATGGTGCGCTCCTGAGGCTCCCCGCGGGGGCCGTTGGGGTCTTGAGGAGACCCTTGTACGACGGCCGGGAGGGCGGGACCTTGATCACAGTCAATCCCCACCCTCGGGTTGGAAATCGTGTAGGGAGGCCCACAGCAGCGCGGCGCCCTAGGGCCCAGGCATTCAGCCCACACCAGAGGACAAAGCAGGTCTATTCCAAACCAGCCGCGCTCTGTTCCAAACCCGCGATCGTGCCGCAGAGCCACTGTCCACCCCTCGATCGCGCGTGGCCTGCGGCGTCCGGCGGCGCCTCTGTCCCCGCGGAGGCGATGGCTGGCGCCAGGGCCGACGCGCGCTGGCGTCGCCCTGAACCCATGAGTGCGGGCGGCCCACTGCCGCGGGTGGTATCCTCTCCCCACCCCAGGAGGGATCATGCCCCACGACGCACACTACCGCGGTCAGGCCGCCCAGCTCTCACCGCTCCTCGACCGGCTGGAGTCGCGCTTCAGCAGGTCCTACGAGACCCAGACGCTGCGCTTTGAGGACGGCGACGCCCTGCGCCAGGCGATCTTCCAGGTGAGGTCCCGCTACCGGGGCGATCTGGGCCGGGCTGCCTCCCAGCTCCTGGGCTTCGATCTGGCCGCTACCGTCACCCTCGACGCGATCGGCGATGACCTGAAGGTGAGCGTCGGCGGCGCCCGGTGGCTGGACAAGGTGGCGGTCGCGGGCGTTGGCCTGTTCATCTCGTTGGGGGTGCTCTGGATCACCGCTGGGATCGGGGCGCTCCAGCAGCGCGACCTGCTCTCCGGCCTGAGCCGCGAGTGCAACAAGTTCCTCGGTAGGCAGCCCCCCCCTGCGCCGGAGGCGCCGGCCACCTCGCGCCCCTCCTGCGGGGCTTGCGGCGCAGCGCTCCCTGCGGGGGCCCGGTTCTGCCACTCCTGCGGCCAGCCCACCGGGCCGGCCCCCTGCCCCGCCTGTGGGGCGGAGACCGCTCCTGACGCGGCCTTCTGCGGCGCCTGCGGCGCGTCCCTGCGGGGCGAGGAGTAACCAACCTACAGGATCGGGGCGCGCTGACGCGGCCTCCGAAGGCCTCGTCGGGCGGCCCCGAGGCAGGGGGAGCTGCGCCCGCGCGCCTCGGGGCGCGCCACCCAGGCGCTCGACCTGGCATTGAAACACCGCGCGATCCGCCCGGCCAAAGCGCCGCCGCGCCCACCGCTGGTCGGAGGCACCTGGCGCCGCCCGCACAGGGTGGGGCGACGCTGCCTGCGGAGGTCCACGCAGCGCATTCGCGCCGTGTCCAGGCCCCGCCGAACGACGACTCGGAGGGGCTCGCCTAAAGGGCACCCTCCTTCACATGGAACAAACCACTCTTTCGGCGCACATCGCGCTTCAGTGCGTGTCGGGGCGGCACGTCGCGGGGATCGTCGGCGCGTCACCGCCATCCCCAGGGGAGCGGGGGGGCGGTGGTCCGCGACGCGCGGAGGACAAGCACACCCGGCGAGCGGCCAGAGAATCGCTGCACTCCCGGGCCCGCACCTTGTCCCCCGCGGGCGCCCCGGACGCATAGGGACCATTGCATACAACAACGATAGGTACATCCATACGAATCCCATTGTCTTGGAGCATGATCCTGCGCGGCTTGTGCCAAAGCCTATGCAACCGCACAATAGAACATGCCCTCCCACAGCCCAGCCCCTCCTGCCCATGCCCAGCGCAGCCCCCTCGCCCTGGCGGGTCTGTGGACCGCGCTGCTCGCGGGCTTCACCGCGCTCATGCTCCACCACGCCTGGCAGGACGAGCTGGATCAGGTCCACCAGCGCGCCACCGGCGCGCTCCACAAGGACCTCGCCTACAGGGTGTGGGCCTCGCACCAGGGCGGCGTATACGTGCCGGTCACCGAGCACACCCCCCCCAATCCCTACCTCGCCCACCTCCCCGACCGGGACGTGTGGCTGCCCGACGGCCGTGTCCTGACCCTAGTCAACCCCGCCTACATGACCCGACAGGCGGTGAACCTGTCCGCGGAGCTGTACGGGATTCAAGGACACCTCACCAGCCTCAAGCCGATCCGGCCAGAGAACGCCCCCAGGCCGTGGGAGGTCACCGCCCTGGAGCAGCTTGAGGCCGGCCTGCCCGAGTTCGCGGTTGTCCAGGAGGGCTGGTATCACCTGATGATGCCGCTGCACGCCACGGAGAGCTGCCTCAAGTGCCACAGCGCCCAGGGCTGCCAGGAGGGAGATCTTCGCGGCGGGCTGTCCACCTCGATACCGCTGCAGCGGTCCGTGGACGGGTACTGGCGGAGGGTCCGCGAGACGCTCCTCACGATGGGGGGCCTGTGGATCCTGGGACTGATGGGGATCGGCGGGGCGGAGTGGCGCTGGCGACACAGCAGCGCCCAGCAAATGCGCCTGGAGCGGGCCCTGCGGCTCTCGGAATTCTCGCAGTCCCACTCCAGCGAGGCGGTGCTGTGGTTCGGCCCAGCCGGCAGGGTGCTGGAGGTCAACGCGGCCGCCGAGTCCCTCAGCGGCTACTCCCGAGCGGAGCTCGTGGGGATGGACCTCACCCGCTTCCACATGCTGCCCCCCGACCAGGCCTGGGCGATGCTCCGCGGGCGAGGGACCCTGCACCGCAGGGGCACCTTCCCCCGACGAGACGGCACGCAGGTCGAGGTAGAGATCACCGTCGCGCTCCTGTCGCTGGGAGCAGAGGAGCTGGCGAGCGCCACCCTCCTGGACATCTCTGAGCGGCTACGGCAGGAGCGACGACTCGCGGAGGCGCACCGCTTCCTCCAGGCGGTGCTGGACCACGCCCCTGACCCGATGGTCGTGATCGGCCCCGACTTCCGCATACTTCGCGCCAACCAGCGCTACCTGGCGCTGAGCGAGGAGCCTCCTGACAGCCGGGAGCCCAACACCTGCTATCGGCAGTCCCACGGCTTCTCCTCCCCCTGCACAGGGGACGACCACCCCTGCCCCCTCAGGCTCAGCCAGGAGACCAAGGCTCCGGTCAAGGTGGTCCACAAGCACCAGGGCGCCGGAGGGACGGTGCAGTACATGGAGATCCTCACCGCGCCGCTGTTCGACGAGCATGGCGCGCTGACCCACCTGATCGAGACCTTCCGCGACATCACCGACCGCGTCGAGGCGGAGCGGGAGCGCAGGGACATGGCCGAGCAGGTGCAGAAGGCGCAGCGCCTGGAGAGCCTCGCGGTGATGGCGGGAGGCGTCGCGCACGACTTCAACAACCTGCTGGTGGGCATCCTCGGGGTGGCGGACGGCATACTGCTGGAGCTGCCCGACAACGCTCCCCACAGAGAGGAGCTGGAGACGATCATCCAGACCGCCCAGAACGCCGCCGCGCTCGCCAACCAGATGCTGGCCTACTCGGGGCGCGGCAGCTTCAACAAGCGGCCCATCGATCTCAACGAGGCGGTGGGTGAGATGGTGCGGGTGGTGGAGGCGGGCGACGGCGTGAAGGTCCTCTCCCACCTGAGCCCGCAGCTCCCGGCGGTGATGGCAGACCCGACGCAGATCCGGCAGGTGATCCTCAACCTCCTGACCAACGCCAGGGAGGCCGGCGCGACCCAGATCGAGGTCGAGACGGAGGATCACACCGAGCGGCGGATCCGGCTGACCGTGCGGGACAACGGTGGGGGCATGACGCCCGCCCTGGTCGAGCGGATCTTCGAGCCCTTCTTCACCACCAAGTTCACCGGCAGGGGCCTGGGGATGTCCGTGGTGCAGGGGGTGATACGGGGCCACGGGGGCGGCATCGAGGTGCAGAGCGCCCTGGGAGAGGGCAGCACCTTCACCCTCACCCTGCCAGCGCTCCAAGGGCGGGGGCCCGAGGAGGCGCCCGCAGCGCTCCCCCTCACCCTCCCCGAGCCGCAGGGGGAGCTGCTCCTAGAGCGCCGATCAAGTAGTTCGGTGCAGGGATCGACTGCGGGTTGGGTCTGTGATCTGGTTAGGGCCAAGGAGGCCCCATGCCA
>JAFGVK010000173.1 GCA_016938035.1 Deltaproteobacteria bacterium
GCTCGATTCGGAATCTTCTCTAGCTCGGTGCGCCCTCCCGCTGACCTGCGCTCCAGAGCCGTCCAGGACCTTCTTCCCCGGCCCTGCCGGTCCCCCCGCACCCAGGCACCTCCGTCGGCGCGTACGTGCCCTTCTACGTCTGCCCTCGTTCCGTGATGCTGTCCCTCATCTCTCGCGCCAACCACCCCAAGATCGCCTACCGCGGCGGCCAGAACCCGATCCTGCGCCGTCCGCCGTCAAGCCCCTCCACCTGCGCCAGTCTGCGCCCTCATCGCCGCGCCCCCCAGCCCATAGCTCGCGACCACCTCCGCCAGCCGCGCGCCCCAGGCCGGGTCCTGCGACAGCCGCCCGGCCAGCAGCCAGGCGGTGCCCGCCCACTCGGGGCCGTGGTGCCCTTCGATCGCGGCGTCACCGGCCTCGCGGAGGGAGCGGAGCGCCGCCTCTGGCGAGCCCGACAGGGCCTGGCGGAGGGCCATCCCCAGGGGGGAGTGGACCCGGTGGTGCTCGGCTGGGATCAGCAGCGCTAAGGCGGGAGGCTCCACCCCCAGGGTGAGAGCCGCGGCCCCCAGCGCCAGGGAGAGCCAGGTGTCGGGCGGGGCCCCGCCCTCTTGCGCCGCGTCCAGCCAGGCCTCGTGGGCCTCCTGAGCCAGCGCCCGCTCCCCCCCCCACACCGCCGCCCAGAGCAGCGACAGGGCGAGGGACTGCTGGGCGAAATACACGGAACCGCCCACCTCCTTCGCGTCTGGGTGGGCGGTGGGGGTGGGCCCGAAGGTGGTGGAGGTCATGCGGCCGTAGCGGTCGTGCAGGGCGCGCAGCCCCTCCAGATCGCCCCTGCAGGCCATCCCCCAAGCGCGGGCCATGTCACCCCGCGCCTGCGCCCATCGATCGCCCTCCTCGGCGGCGATCCAAGCGACCCACAGGGCGTCCAGGCGCGGATCGGCGTAGCCCGCCCGGTCCTGGTAGGCCGCAGAGAGCAGGGCCAGCCCCTCGCCCGCGCGGGGGTAGCGGCCGAAGGGGCTGCGCTCGCCCTCGCGCAGGGGGTCCAGCGCGTCGAGCATCCCGGCGGGGGTGCCGTAGTCGTGCTCCGCCTTGGACAGGCGCCAGCACGAGGTGGCGATCAGGTCCTCGTCCCCCTCGGCCAACGCCGCCCGCGAGGCCTCTCGCAGGGCGATCAGCACATCGCCACCGCGGTCCTCACGCCGCGCAGCGCGCGCGATCTTGATCCACTCTCTGCTGCTGCGCTCGCTCATGGGGCCTCCCAGTCCCCCAGCGGGCCGCCGAAGGCGCCGGCGTCTGCCGGGGAGCCGTCGGGATCTGGGCCGCTGGTGGGGTCGGCGGCGTCTATCCCGGCCGAGCCCGCCGCGAGGTGCCAGTCCCCACGCCACCAGGGCTCGCCGGTGGTGAAGCGCGTGAAGCGCGGGTCGCCGTCGACCACCCCAGCGCCCGGGGCGAAGCCGCTGACCCCGGTCCAGTCCCCTGGCGCGTTCTCCCAGGTGACGGTGTGGTCGACCGAGAGCCGGTTGGCGCTCACCGACGAGGCCGCGACCGCGTAGCCAGCGCCGTGGTAGGCGATCACGCTGTCGGTCAGGCTGAGCTGCCCGTAGTGGACCCGCGCCAGCGCGCCGAGGGTGTCTGCGGCGTTGTCCGCGGCGGTCAGGTGGTCGATCCAGGCGGTGCTGACCAGCAGCGAGGTGCCGCCCAGGTAGAGGGCCCCGCCGTAGGAGGCGGCGTTGCCCACCATCAGCGCGTTCACCAGGGTCAGATCGGCGCTGCTCAGGTAGAGGCCCGCACCGTAGCGCTCCACCGAGAGGTTCCCGGCGATCAGCGCGCGGTCCAGGTCCAGCGCGCACTGATCCGCGTAGATCGCGCCGCCATACCACACCGCGAGGTTGTCGGTGAGCTGAAGCTCGGAGCCGGTGACGGTGGCGAGCAGGGCGTGCACGGCGCCACCGTTCACCCCCTGGTTGTCCCGCAGGGCGACCCTGGTGAGGGTGAGCGCGCCACCACGCACCAGCAGCGCGCCGCCGCTGGAGGCGAGGCCTCGCACCAGGCTCAGGTCCTCCAGCACCAGGGACTCGCCCTGATCCGCCTCCAGCACCCTGTGCGCGTCCTCCCCGTCGAGGAGGGTGAGATCGCGCCCGGCGCCGGTCAGGGTCAGGTCCTTGCCGTCCAGATCCAGGTCCGCCGGCCAGGTGCCCGCCCCGATCTGCAGGCGCTCGCCGCTCACCGCGGCCTCTACCGCCTCCGCCAGCGAGGGGTAGTCCTCGGGCACCCACAGCTCCCCCGCGACCCGGATCGCCACCAGGTCCTGCGGGGAGGCCCTGTTCCCGTCGTCCACCACCAGGCCCAGCAGGTAGCGCCCCGGACCGTCGGGGGTGAAGCGCGCACCGGGGCCGTCCGCGCCGATCAGATCGTCGGTGCTGAGCGCGGAGCGCCCCGGAGCCTCCAGCAGGGTCCACCGCCAGCGCATCGGGGCCCCCTCGGGGTCGCTGGAGCCGCTCCCGTCGAGGAGGGCCTCGGCGCCCGCCGCCAACACCTGATCCGGGCCGGCGTCCGCGGTGGGGGGCAGGTCGGTGGGGGTGAGGGGGTCCTCGCCCAGAGCCCGCTCTTCCCCGTCGCTGAGGCCGTCGCCGTCCGTGTCAGCGTTGAGGGGGTCGGTCCCCAGCGCGGCCTCCTCGGCGCTTGTGAGCCCGTCGCCGTCTGGGTCCAGCCCCGCGTCGTCCGCGGTGGGGTCCAGCCCCACCAGCAGCTCCCAGGCGTCCACCAGGCCGTCGCCGTCCGCGTCCACCTGCAGCGCGTCCCAGCCCGTGGGGGCCAGCGCGCCGCCGAAGGCCCCGATGTCTGCCCTGCTCCCGTCGGGGTCAGCCCCCGCGGGGTCGCCCGCGTCGATCAGGGGGGAGCCGGCCCACAGGCGCAGATCCGCGCCCTCGCCCGCCGGCTCCCACCCGGCGAGCAGGGGGTCCGAGGTGATCAGGCCGGGCGAGGCGCCCGCGGAGGACAGCCCGGAGGGGCAGCGCCAGCAGGCGTTGTAGGCCTCCGCCAGCGAGGAGGAGGTGGTCACGTACACCGCGAAGGAGGTGGGGTCCGCGAACAGGCTGTCGCGCACCGAGCCGCTGGAGGTGGAGAGGTAGAGCTCGCCGTAGGCGCCCTCGTTCGCCGCGGCGGAGAGGTGGTCCACCTGCAGCTCGCCCCCGGACACCGCGGCGATCCCGCCCGCGCCGCTGGCGAGGTTCCGCGCCGCCACCACCCCTGTCAGCTCGGCGACGCCCTGATAGTTGTAGAGCACACCGCCCATCGAGCCCGCGCGGTTGGACAGGGCCGCGCCGCCCTCCCAGCTCAGGGTCCCCCCCGCCTGGTAGATGGCGCCCCCGTTGTAGAGCGCGGCGTTGTCCGAGAAGCCCACCTCGGTCAGGGCGCTGTCGCACCCCTCCAGGGAGAGGGCGCCGCCCTGGTACGCGGTGTTGCCCTCCAGCAGCACCCGCTCCAGCCGCAGGGAGGAGGCGAGGCAGTGGGCCGCGCCGTACCTCGCCACCGCCCCCCGGAGGGTCAGGTCGCTCAGGGTGACCTGCTCCCCCTCCAGCACCTCCAGCGCCGGGCTGCCGAGGGGGGGCACCACCACCGCGCCCTCCTCGCCTCGGATCGAGAAATCCACTCCGGTACCCAGGTGGGCCATCGCGTGGATCCCAGGGCCGAGCACCACCGTGTCGCCCTCGGTGACCTCGGCGAGCGCGTCGCTGACGGTGGGGAAGGCGTCGGGGACGAGGAGATCGCCGTACACCCCCAGCTGCACCACCGCGGGCAGGCTCAGGGCCACCCCATCGCTCACCACCAGCTCCAGCGCGTACTCCCCCCTGGCGTCGGGGGTGAACGAGGCGAGGGAGGTGTCGCCGTCGATCAGGTCCGCGTCGGTGAGGGCAGATCCCGCGGGGGCCAGCGCCAGGCGCCAGGTGAAGCGGATCGGGTCGCCGTCGGGATCGGCGGAGGCGCGCCCGTCGAGGAGCACCTGCTCCCCCACCCGCACCCTCCCCAGCGGCGCGGCGATCGCCCGCGGCTGGTGATCGCTCGCGTCGGCGGGATCTGTGCCCAGCGCCCGCTCCTCCAGGTCGCTGAGCCCGTCGCCGTCGCTGTCCGCCAGGGAGGGATCCGAGCCCAGCGCGTGCTCCTCCAGGGCGGTGAGCCCGTCCAGGTCGGCGTCCTCCCCCGCGTCGTCGGCGCGCGGGTCCAGCCCCACCAGCAGCTCCCACCCGTCGCTCATCCCGTCGCCATCCCCGTCCTGAGCGAAGCGGGCCGCGGCGCGCGGGGCGCCAGGGCCGCCCCAGGGGCCGAGGTCCGCGACGCTCCCGTCGGGATCGGTGAGCCAGGGCAGGCCCGCGTCGATCAGGACCGAGCCGGGGAGGGGGGCCCACACCTCGTCGGTGGGGTCCAGGTCGCGGGTCCAGCGCGCCACCCGCGCCGGGCCCCGCGCGGTGCCGCCCAGCAGCCTGAGATCAGCGGGGGCCTGCGGGTCCAGGCCCACCATCAGCCCCTGGCTCCCTCCGGCGAGCAGGGCGTCGGCGCCGGTGTCGTAGAAGATCGTGTCCAGCACCCTGGCGTCCGCGGACTCCAGCGCCTGCACCGGGGCCCCGCCCGCGGTGGAGGCGATCACCGACTGGCTCAGGCGCACCGCCGCCGCCCCTGTGGCCAGGATCCCTGCGCCCTCGGGGGCCTCGCTCCGCTGGATCTCCACCTGCTCCAGGGTGTGGATGGCGGCGCCGTCGTCCAGCCAGATCGCGCCCCCCCCGCCCCCCGCCCGGCTGTTGCCGATCCGCAGCCGACGCGCGCTCAGGGCGCTCCGCTCCAGGGCCAGCGCCCCCCCGCGCCCGGCGGCGGCGGCGCCGATCAGGTCCACGCCCTCCAGGGTGAGGCTCCCGCCCCGCAGCGCCAGCGCCCCCCCGTCGCCGTCGGCGTACCCTCCAAGGATCGCGGTGTTGGCCATGTAGACGCTGGCGTCCTCCCCGAGCACCGCGCCCCCTCGCTGGGTCCGGCCCCCCACCAGGGTCAGGTTCACCAGGCTCAGGGACTCGCCCTCCAGCGCCTGGAGGAGGGGCGCCTGGCCCACCAGCCGCACCTCCTCCCTGGACCCCAGCCCCAGCAGGCGCAGGTCGCGCCCCCCCAGGTCGCGGTGGACCTGGTGCTCGCCCGGGCGCAGGGCCACCCACAGGCTGGCGCCCGCGAGGACCGCGGCCTCGTCGATGGAGGCTGCGTCATCGGGCACCACCACCGCCTCTACCGCCTCCACCACCAGGGTGTCCTGGGAGCGCGAGCGCCCGTCGTCCACCGACAGGCGCAGGGTGTAGCGCCCCGCCACGTCGGGGGTGAGGCGGGCGAGGGGCTGATCCGCGCCCTCCACCCCGTCGAGGGCGCTCCAGGCGGGGGCGTCGAGCGCCCACGCTACGGTCAGCGCGTCGCCGTCGGGATCCCATGAGCCGCCGCCGTCCAAGCTCAGGGGCTCCCCCACCAGCACCCACAGGTCCGGGCCCGCGTCCGCCTGCGGGGCGTGATCCCAGGCCGCGTCACAGCGCTCCCCCGCGGCCCCGTCCTCCGCCCCGTCCCCGTCGCTGTCCGCCAGGTGGGGGTCGCAGCCCCCCGCCTGCTCCGACAGGGCGTCCAGGCCGTCCCCATCCGGATCAGCGCTGGCGTCCGCCACCCAGGGGTTCGAGCCGTGGGCGACCTCCCACTGGTCCAGCAGCCCGTCCCCGTCCGTGTCCAGCGCCGGAAGGGCCGCGGCGCCGGCCGGGGCGTCCGGCCCGGCGAAGGCCCCCAGGATCGCGCCCCCACCGTCCTTGTCCAGGAAGGCCGAGCGGGCGGTCAGGCGCAGGTCCCAGCTGGTGGGCGCCGCGTCCGGGTCCCACGAGGCGAAGCCCGGCTCACCCCGGATAGCGTCCGGCAGCCACCCCCTCTGAGACTCCTCGTCCACCGCCCACAGGCCCGCGTGGACCAGCTCGGAGCTGGCGTACAGGTCGTAGATCAGGGCACCTTCGCGCTGATCTGCGGCGATCAGGTGGTCTAGGTGGACCTGCCCGCGCAGGTTGAGCACCCCCGAGGCGCGCCGGGTGGAGGTGTTGCCCGCCAAGGTCAGGTAGTCCCCGTCCAGGCTAGGGTAGGCGCCGTCCTTGTCGTAGATCGCGATGGCGCCGGCGTCCTTGCCTGCGGCGTTCCCCGCGAACCACACCGAGCGCAGGGTCACGTCGCCCCCCGCCACCGCCAGCCCCCCCCCGTCCGAGGTGCTGTGGTTGGCGAGCAGCCCTACCCTGGTGGCGATCAGCGCGCCCTCGGGGGCCACATAGACCCCTCCACCCGCGTTGTTCGCGCGGTTGCCCCGCACCTCGCTGTCCTCGAGGGTGAGGGTGCCGCTGAGCACCGCGGCGCCGCCGCCCTGGGTGAGGGACCGGTTCGCCACCAGACACACCCTGCGGGCGCTCACGTCGCCCTCCACCCGCAGCCCACCCCCCTGCTCGCCTGCGCCGCCCCCCAGGGTCAGGCCCTCCACCGCGCCCCGGTCCATGGTCAGCACGGCGCCCTGCGCGTCCCCGTAGAGCAGGGTGCGCGCGCAGCCCTCCCCGGCGAGCACCACGTCGACGCCGCGCAGATCGAGGGTGCCAGTCCAGGTGCCGCTCCCCAGCTGCACCACCGACCCGGCAGGGGCTGCCCCCAGCACCGCGCCCAGGTCCACCTGAGGGTCGGTGACGGCGAGCTCGTCGGTGTAGCCGTCACAGTCGTTGTCGACCCCGTCGCCTTGCGCCTCCACCGCCAGGGGACCCACCGCGGGATCTGTGTCGTCGCAGTCGTCGGGGTTGTCGGCCAGGCCCGGCGCGTCGCCACAGCCGAGGGAGGGCCGCGAGGGGTCGCCCGCGCCGTCCCTGTCCCGGTCCTCCCAGCGGGGCGTGAGCCAGGGGTCCTCGTCGACCTGTCCGTCGCAGTCGTTGTCCACCCCGTCGCAGGCCTCTGGGGCGCCGGGCCAGGTGACGGGGTCGGCGTCGTCGCAGTCGTCGTCGGAGGCCGCGTAGCCCTGCGGGGCGAAGCAGGCGCGGATCGGGGCGCCGGCCCCATGCCCGTCCCCGTCCAGGTCGGGGTAGAAGGGCTGGTCCACTCCCTCGTCGACCTGTCCGTCGCAGTCGTTGTCTGCGCCGTCGCAGACCTCCTCCGCGTCGGGAGAGGCTCCCGCGTCGCGATCATCGCAGTCCCCGCCCCGGTCCGCGGCGTCCTCTGGCCAGGCGCACACCCTGCGGGCCGCGGCGCTGTCACCCCACCCGTCGCCGTCCCGGTCCAGCCAGGCGGTGAGGCTCACGCCCTCATCGACGTAGCCGTCGCAGTCGTTGTCTACGCCGTCGCAGACCTCCTCTACCCCCGGGTGAACGAAGCGGTCCTCCGGGGCGCAGTCGCGCCCGTCTCTGGTGCCGTCGCCGTCCGAGTCGGTGCAAGCGAGGAGCAGGGCGAGGAGCAGGGGGTAGGGCATAGGTCCTCCGGGGGATGGCTCCCTTGGGCGACTGATGTATCCGCTGGGAGGGGGGAGCCGCTACAGGGGCCTAGCGCACGCCCTCCAGCTCCAGGGCGCCGCGCTGATCGTAGAAGGCGACCGTCATCTGCGCGCCCAGCTCCACCCACACCAGCCCCTCCGAGGCCTCGGCGAAGCGGGTCTGGTTGCCCCGGTCGGTGATGGGGGTGGTCTTGGACCCCGCCCCCGACACGATGAGCTGCACCCCGCAAGCCTCGAGCCACTGCCGGTTGTGGTCGTGGCCCGACAGGTACAGATCGGCGCGCCCACAGAGGGCGCCCTCGAACAGGCGCTCCAGCCCCTCGCCGCTGGCGTAGGGGGCCCAGGCGAGGCCCTCGTAGGCGCCGGCGTTCCCGTGGGTGCCGTTGGAGCGGTAGGGGTGGTGGCCCAGCACCACCCTCCAGCGGGCGGAGGACGCCTCCAGCCCCTCGCGCAGCCAGTCCGCCTGCGGGGTGGGGTCGCCCCAGAAGGCGCGGGTGGTGTCCAGGGCGAACAGCTCGGCAGGGCCCGCCCGGAAGCGGTAGGCGGGGGTGGGCATGGTGAGCAGCGGGTGGGCGGAGGCCCAGGCGAGCTGGTGGGCCGCGGCCTCCAGATCGCGGCCCTTGCCGTAGTCGTGGTTCCCCATCACCCCGTAGACCGGCACCCCCACCGCCTCGTAGCCCACCATCACCGCGTCAAAGCGCGGGTCGTCGTCTGCGGACAGCCCCAGCGGGTAGAGGTTGTCGCCCAACAGCAACAGCAGGTCGCAGCCCCGCTCGGCGCACACCTTGGCAGCGGCCTCCGCCACCAAGCGCCGCGAGGCGTTGTCCTCGCCGGTGTCTCCGATCGCGATCAGGCGCAGCGCGTCCTCCTGGTGGACCTGTACGTCTGGCGCCACCCCCAGCTCGGGGGGCGGCACTGAGCAGCCCGCCAGCAGCGCCGCGGCGAGGGCGATCACGCCCGCTGCCTGACACCTGCCTCGCCGAAGCGCTGCTCCACCACCTTGACCAGGTAGTCGGAGGCGCTGTTGACCTCGTCCGAGGTCCGGACCTCGTCGTTGGCGTAGGTGAGGGCGAAGGTGACGGCGCGGCGGGGCTGCCCGTCCTCCTGGTGCTCGAACAGATCGGTGATCGCCACCTCGGTGAGCCAGGAGGGGCCTGCCCCCTTGAGCAGCGCCGCCACGTCCCCGGCGTAGACCCCCTGCGGGAGGGTGAAGGCGAGGGAGCGGTTGATGGGGTGCAGCTCCGGGGGATCTGCAAACGGGAGCGCCCTGCCCTCGGTGAGGAGGGGCGGCAGGTCCAGCTCCAGGTACACCGGCCTGGCCCGCTTGATGCGGTTGGCCGCCACCACCGTGGGGTGCACCTCTCCTAGCAGCCCCACCACCTTGTCGCCGAGGACAACCGCCGCCTGCCGGTTGGGGTGCAGCGCCGAGGACAGGGGGTGGGGGCGCCTGCCGGGGACCACCGCCAGGGGCAGCCGCAGCTCGGCGGCGATCTCCTCCACCAGGCCCCGCATCAGCCAGGGGTCGGCGGATCCGCCCTTGTCGCGCCACGAGGGGCTGTGCGCCGGGCCGCTGGCGAGGGCCCACAGCAGCTTGCGCTCTCGGCAGACGCCGTTGGGGGCGCCCTCGTCCAGGTGGAAGGTGCGCGTCCACTCGTACATCCGCACCTCCTCCTGCCGCCAGCGGGTGTTGGCCGCCAGCGCCTCCACCGCCTGTCCCAGGGCGTTGTTCTTGAGGAGGGAGTAGCCGCGGTCGATGGCGTTCTGCACCTCGACGTGTTCCCACAGGGGGTGACGCTCGTCGAAGCCCAGGCGCTCGCGGGTCTCGCGGCCGTAGAAGCCGTTGGTGAACACCTCGTAGAAGCCCATGCCCAGCAGCACGTCTTCGACCCTGTCGCGGACCTGCTCCTCGCGGGAGGGGAGCTTGCCCATGTCCACCTGCGGCAGGTCGGAGGGGGTGTTGTTGTAGCCGATCGACTTGGCCAGCTCCTCGTACAGGTCGTCCGGGAATTCCACGTCCCACAGGCGGCCCGGAGGCACCCTGACCAGCACCGTGGTGCGGTTGCGGTCGCGGGACCTGTCGAGCACCTCGGGGGACGCGATCCAGCCGTCATCAGCGTCCCAGCGGGGGCCAGGGGGAGACACCCGGAAGCCATAGCGGGTCAGGCGGGTCGCGACCTCCTCGGCGGTGAGGGGATACTCCAAGAAGGACGCCGCCACCGGGATCTCCAGCGGGATCAGCCGCCCCGGATCCGCCCACTCGCCCACCAACAGGGTGTCGCTCACCCTGCGCCAGCCGGCGTACTGCTCCAGCAGGCCGACCACCCTGG
Organism: Deltaproteobacteria bacterium; assembly: GCA_016938035.1. Taxonomy (GTDB): domain Bacteria; phylum Myxococcota_A; class UBA796; order UBA796; genus JAFGVK01. Next base: position 9,844 of record JAFGVK010000173.1, read on the forward strand.
CCGCGCCCACCGTGGCCAGGGCGGGGTTGGCGCCGCGCTCGAAGCGGGCGGAGGAGTCCGTGTGGAGGTTGAGGGCGCGCGAGGTCTTGCGCACCGAGATGGGATCGAAGGTCGCGGACTCCACCAGCAGCCTGGTGGTGCTGGCGGTGGTCTTGGACTCCTCACAGCCGATCACACCGGCGATCGCCAGGATCTTCTCGTCGTCGGCGATCACCAGCGTCCCCTCCGGGAGGGTGATCTTGCCCTCCTGGAACAGGGGCCAGGCCTGCTCGCCGGCACTGCTCAGGCGCACCCGCACGGCGCCCACCAGGGTGTCGGCGTCGAAGGCGTGGGTGGGTTGGCCGAATTCCAGGTTCGAGAGGTTGGTCGCGTCAACCGGGGCGGAGATCGCGTGGACCCCCGTGGCGAGCAGCGGGGCGAGCACCTCCTTGGGGAAGGGGACGCCGTCAGAGACCCGCTCCATCAGGGTGGCGGAGTAGTGGAGGCACAGGGCGCTCTCTACCAGCACCTCCACCGGGAAGTCTGCGGGGGCGCAGAGGGGGATGTGCGGCACCGACGGGAGGCGCACGCTGGCGCCGGTCCTGCCGCTGATCTCCCTGGCGACACCCTCGTAGCAGGCGTGGTCGCCCCGGTTGGCGAGCAGCTCCAGGTTGAAGGCGATCCCCGCCTCGCTCTCCTCGATCCGCTTCACCTCTATGCCTACGTCGTCGAGCAGCTCGCGCAGCTCGCGGTGGTCCTCGGGGATGTCGATGTACTGGGAGAGGACGCTCGGAGAGATCTTCATCGTGCACCTCGGCTCAGGGTGTGCATGACGCGGAGGTCTTGCTCGTACAGGCTCTTGACCCTGTGGACGCCGGCCCACTGTGCCGCCATGCGGGTGGTGCCGAGGCCAAAGGCGATGCCGCTGACCTTGTTGGGGTCGTAGCCGAATTCCATGAACACCTTGGGGTGGATCATCCCCGCCCCGAGGATGGTGACCCAGCCGGCCCCGTGGCAGGCGGAGCAGCCCGCCCCGCCGCAGACCGCGCAGGACAGGTCCACCCCGACGCTCGGCTCGGTGTAGGGGTAGAACTTCGGCTTGAAGCGGATTTTTCTGTCAGCGCCGTACAGGGAGCGGACGATGAAGGCCAGGATACCCTTGAGATGCGCGAAGGTGATGCCCTCGTCGATCCACAGGCCCTCGAGCTGGTGGAACATCGCCAAGTGCGTCGCGTCGACCGCCTCGTTGCGGTACACCCGCCCGGCGGAGGCGATGCGGATCGGCAGCTTGGGGTGCCCGGAGAGCACCCGCGCCTGCACGGTGGTGGTGTGGGAGCGCAGCAGCCGCCCCCCGTTCACCCAGAAGGTGTCCTGCATGTCCCGCGCGGGGTGGTGCTCGGGGATGTTGAGGGCGTCGAAGTTGTAGTAGGGCTCCTCCACCTCAGGGCCGTCCACCAGCTCAAAGCCCAGGCGGCGCAGCACGTCGAGGCACTGGTTCTCCACCACGGTGAGGGGGTGACGGGCGCCCCTCCGGGGGGCGACCCCCGGCATGGAGAGGTCCGCCCACTCGGCGTCGAGGGCCGCGGTGAGGGCCGCCTGCTCCACCCGCCGCCTGGTCTGGTCCAGCGCCACCTCGATGCGCTCCTGGGCAGCGTGGACCGCCTGGGCGACGAGGGGGCGCTCGTCCGCGGGGACGTCCTTGAGCCCCTTGAGGGCCAGCTTGAGGGGGCTCTTCTTCCCGGTGTGTTTGCGGGCGAGCTCCTCTAGGGCTGCGGGCGAGTCGGCGGAGGAGAGCTCCGCCTGGAAGGCCTCCAGGATGGCATCAACATCGGGCCTGGACACGGCGACTCCTGGGTGAGGGTCAGACGCTCGCGATAACCCGCCGGTGGCGCACCGTCCGCACCGGCGGGGAGCCCAGCTAGGCATCGCGCCGACGACGCTGCCCAGCGCGGGGCCAACCCGCTGGGACGCAGGCGGCGCCCCCGCGCGGCAGCTCACGGACTGCTGCGCGGCCCGGAGCGCGGTCCGCCCGACCACCGCCCCAAGGCCCTCACCGCCGGACCGTCTTGGAGCGGTCCCGCGCAGGACGCGCGCGGGACCAGCCCTCCTGTCGAGAGGCTGCCGGTGCCCCTCAGGAGGCCTTGATCATCGTTGCGCCCATGCGGGTCACGCGGGGGGCCTCCGGCACGGGGTAGCGCCCGATCACGCAGGGGGAGAGGGGGCGGCAAGCCCCCAGCAGGGGGGGGATTGGGGGGGGACGCAGTCCCCGACCCCAACGGGGGATACGAAGGAGGGCGAAGCCCCCTTGGCGGCGGCCCTCAGGCCGGCGGAAATTTGGACATCAGCGCGCTGGCAGCACCCTCTCCCGCCGCCAGCACGGCAAGCGGTGAGCCGACCATGGGCCAACGACCATCAGGGCCCCTCAGAACGCCCCGTCCGCCACCATCAGGCCGATCATCACCGCGTACAGGCCCAGGTAGAGCGCCAGGAAGGTGAGGATCAGGATCAGGTACACCCCGCTGATCGCGCCGCTCACCATCGCCACGTTGGCGTAGGCCCTGGCCTCTGGATCGTCGGACTCCCCCGCGCTCCGGCCGAACCACACCGCGAGGATCGCCGGGATCACCGCGGCGAGGGTGGTGGTCTGGCAGGTGCACCAGCCGAACAGCGCGAGCGTCATGGCGAGGATCCCCAGCCAAGCGCCAGTCTGTGCTTTCCGCGCGGCGCGCTCCGGGGGCAGCTCGTTGTAGGCGGCTTCCACGATCTCACTCCTCGTCCCCAGGGAGGGGATCGCGACACTGTAGCTGATTCCGCCCGCCTCTGTGCTCCCCGTCACGCGCAGGGATTTGACAGCGCCGGCGGGTCGCGCGAGAGAGGGCGCATGAGCACTCGCGGAACCCTACGCCCCCTCTCGGTGGCGCCCATGATGGAGCGAACAGACCGGCACCAGCGGGTCTTTCTCCGCGCTATCACCCAGCACACCCTCCTCTACACCGAGATGCTGCACGCGCGCGCCGTGATCCACGGGGACCGCGACCGGCTGCTCGCCTACGATCCAGTGGAGCATCCCCTCTCGCTCCAATTGGGGGGGAGCGACCCTGAGATCCTCGCCGAGGCTGCCCGCATCGCAGAGGGCTACGGCTTCGACGAGATCAACCTGAACGTGGGCTGCCCTTCGGACAGGGTGCAGCAGGGGGAATTTGGCGCCTGGCTGATGGCGCACCCGGACCGGGTCGCGCGCTGCGTCGAGGCGATGCGCGGGGCGGTGGCCGTGCCGATCACGGTGAAGCACCGGATCGGCATCGACGAGATCGACCGGTACGAGGACATGATCCACTTCGTCGACACCGTCGCGGGGGCGGGGGCCGATCGCTTCACGGTCCACGCGCGCAAGGCGTGGCTCCAGGGGCTGTCTCCCAAGGAGAACCGCACCGTGCCCCCGCTGCGCTACCCTGAGGTCTGGCGGCTCAAGGAGGAGCGGCCTGGTTTGGAGGTGGAGATCAACGGGGGGATCGTGACCATGGACCAGGCCGCGGAGCACCTGGGCCACGTGGACGCGGTGATGATCGGGCGGGCGGCGATCGACAACCCCTGGATCTTCGCGGCGGCCGACCAGCGCTTCTTTGACGCTGGCAACGCAATCCCCGACAGGGAGCAGGTGGTGCTGCGCCTGTTGCCCTACCTTGAGGCGCAGCTCGCGGCGGGGGAGCGCTTCGTCCACCTCACCAGGCACATGGCCCCGCTGTTCGCCGGGCAGCCGGGGGCGGGGCGGTGGCGGCGGCTGATCGGCGAGAACGCCAGGCTCGGCCCCGCGGACTCCATCGCGCGGTTGGTGGCGGGGCTGGCGGGGATGAGGGCCTAGGTCTAGGACCACTGTTCCCCTGCAACGTCACCTCTGCCTCTTGCGTCACGCGGCGCGGATCGCTCGCAGGGGGCGAGGGAGGGCGCCGCGGCGCCTCCAACCTCGCAAGCTGCCACCGCGCTGGTGACATACCTCTGGAAATTGGGTTATCCCCGCAGGCTTCCCAGGAGATTGGATGGCCACCGTTCGCCAGCAGATCAACGTCGCCGTAGCCCCCAGGGCGGTGTGGCGCGCCTTCACCACCGCCGAGGGGCTCAGCTCGTGGTGGGTCGACGACGCAAGGGTCGACGCGCGCGAAGGGGGGCGGGTGGTGGTCCGCACCGAGGACGACGAGGGCGAGCAGGTAGAGGAGCGGGGCATCTTCCACGAGTACCGCCCCGCCCGCCGCCTCGCGATCGCTTGGGACCCAGGCGCCTCCGTGGCCCTCGCCAGCACCAGGCTAGAGATCACCCTCGCCCGCGACGGGAAGGAGACCCGGGTGGTCCTGATCCAGAGCGGGGTGAAGGACGAGCTGCTGGAGGAGAGCGAGAAGACCTGGCGGCAGGCGCTCCGCGGGCTTCGAGACGCGCTAGAGGCGGAGTAGGCGCCAGCCTCGCGGGCACCTGGGAGTGCGCGCCGCCCCCAGGAGCGCTGCTCCGCCGGGGGGCCGCGTCCCCGGGTCCGAGACCCGGCGGACCTGAGGCGGGTTGGGGCTCACCGCTCGATCTGATCCGCGTCTACCACGATGTCGGCCAGCACCGGGACCTCCAGCACCTGCCCCGGGCGGAGGCGGTCGAGGGCGGTGTCGGGGTTGTAGGACTCCAGGACCCACACCGGCACCCCCTGCTCCTGCTTGGCGATCGACCACGCGGTATCCCCGGTGCGGACGGTGTAGGTGGCGGTGCCCACCTCTCCCCCCCTGCTGGAGAGGTAGCGGCGCAGCCTCCCCTCGGCGTGCTGCTCGCGCGCCCGCTCCACTGAGGCCAGCGCCTCGGCGCTGCCGGTGAGGAGCACCTCGGTGCCCACCGGGTAGCGGCCCTCCAGATCCAGCCCGGAGCGCTCGGCCACCCGCTCGATGGGCTCCTCGGCCCAGCGGGCGAAGTGGGCCAGGGTCTCGCCCCGGCGGAGGGCGTAGGACCTGGTCTCCTCGGTGAGCACCGCCTCACCGCCCAGCACCAGCACCGTCTCTGAGGCGGAGGGTGCGAGGGGCTCTGGCTCGGGGAGGGGCTCCCACAGGGCCGCGAATTCCTCGGTCTGCACGGGCTGCTCGTCGAGGAGGTCCACCGAGAGCCGGGCCACCTCGGTGTCCTGGGGGGGGCTGGTCGGGGCACAGGCGCTCAGGGCCAGGGCGATCAGGGCGATGGTGCGGCTCGTCATGGGGACCTCCTCTCGACCAACATCGGTCGACCAGTGGTAGTGCATGGACCGTGCCACAGTGCTTTCGGTCAACCGGACCAGACGTGCCGGCAATAACGACTGTTGTATCGTCAGTGTGCTCTGGCGACCGAATCTACGGATCAGCGATTTGACCTGGCGCGACAGATGCGCACACCACGGGACGCAGCCGCTCCACCAGCGCCGGCCCCACCCCGCGCACACGGACCAGCGCGTCCGGCGAGGCGAAGGGACCGTGCTCGGCCCGGTCCACCACGATCCGCGCCGCCAAGACCGCTCCCACCCCCGGGAGCCGCTCCAGCTCCCCCGCGGTGGCCAGGTTCAGGTCCAGCGGCGGCGCCTCTGCGGGGAGGGTGAGGTAGGGGCTCAGCGCCTCCACCCCCCGCGGGCTGAGGCCGGGGACCTGGGCCAGGTCGCTCAGCGAGCGGAACGGTCCGAGGGACGCTCTGGTCTCGATCACCGCGCGGGCGGTGGCCTCTCCCACCCCTGGGAGCGCGCTCAGGGCGTGAAGATCCGCGGTGTTAGGGTCCACCGGCAGGCCCACCAGCAGCGGGTCCGAGGCGGGCTCCACGTGGACCCCGTCCCGCCCCACCACCACCCTGTCCCCCGGGAACAGCGGGGTGTCCGGGCCCTCGCCGCCCCCGGCGACCCGCAGCGCCTCGGCGACGGTGAGCGGAGACAGGGCGTAGTAGCCGGGGCGCGCCACCTCACCGCGCACCTCGATCAGCTCGGTGTTCTGGGGAACAGAGACGTGTCGAAGCGCTACCGCGAGGGCCCCGCTCAGCAGCAACAGCGCGACAGGCCCGACCCACCGCGGCCCCCGCTGAGGGCGGTCGCGGCGGAAGGATGGGCCCTCACCGCCCAAGACCCTCTTCCAGCGGCCTGTGTGCCGGCCCAGTGGACCGCAGGTGGAGCACCCGGTGGTCCTCCACCTCCTCGAAGCGGATCTCCAGGTGATCCGAGGGGAAGATCTCCGGGAAGCGGTCGGCCCACTCGAACAGGGTGAGGCCATCCCCCTCCATCAGCTCGTCGAGCCCTAGCTGCTCCACCTCGCTCTCGTCCCCCAGGCGGTACAGATCGGCGTGCCACAGGGGCAGGCGCCCCCCGGTGTGGGCCTGGACGATGACGAAGGTGGGGGACTGCACGCGGGTCTGTACCCCCAGCCCCTCCCCGACCCCTCGGGCGAACAGGGTCTTTCCCGCGCCCAGATCGCCGATCAGCAGAACCACGGTCCCGGGGGCTGCCAGCGCCCCCAGGCGGACGCCCAGCGCATAGGTCTCCTCCGGCGAACGCGCGACTACCGACACCCCCATCAGCGCCTCCACCGCACCGCGGCCAGGATGAGGCTGGCCCATCCGCCCATCACCAGCGGGAGGGTCAGCAAGCTCACCGCCCGCGAGAGCCAGAGGAAGGGCAGGGGGGCGTTCGCGAACTGGAAGGCGAGCGCCACGGCGGCCGAGCTGATCCCGCCGATCAGGTCGGCCAGGCCCAGCAGGGCGGCGCCAGCGATCATCGCGCGGCCAGCGCTCTTCGAGTAGCGGAGCAGCCCCACCCCCGCGGCGGCCACCAGCGCCCACAGCAGCAGGTTTCCCAGCGTCCACAGGGAGGACATCGCCAGAGAGAGCATCACGCGACCTCCCCGCCGACGCGCCCGGCGAAGGCAGCCCCCACCAGCGCAGCCACACCGAGCAGCCTCCCGAGCAGCAGCCCAAAACGGATCGGGGTGTGCAGGGTGCTGTAGAGGTCAAAGTCGAGGAAGCGGGTGCCGAGCATCGGCCACGCCACCCCCAGCACCTGCACCAGCAGCAGGGCGACGAGGCTGCCAGCGAGCAGGCCCGCGGCGGCCCGATCGCGGGTGGTGAGCAGGCCGGCGCCGATCAGCCCCGCGAAGAGCACCAACCACACGGGGACGGCGAACAGCAGGCTCACCAACAACTCGGCGACGGGGAAGTACATCAGACGTCCGGGGAGAGAGGCACACTCTATCCGAAAACAAGGATAATAGGAGCGGCAGGAGGTGCCCATGCCCCTGTGGCTTCCCGTCGCCCTGCTCGCCAGCGCTCTCGCTCAGGACCCCTCGACGGCGTCCTCGGCCCAGCCGCTCACCGCAGAGCGGCTGCAGGACATGCGTGCCTATCGCACCGAGCACCTCCGGGTGTCTTCCTACTCCGAGCTGGTGGGGGGGGGCAGCAACATGTCCCCGACGCTCGGGGTGGGGCTGATGCAGGTGGGCACGGATCCTATCCGCACGGTGCGGTCGTGGGCGATCTACCAGGGGCCCGCCCAGATGCCGGTGCCCGCTTTTTACAGGGCGGTGGGCGACGTGCAGACCGCCGAGCTGCTGGAGGGGCGGATCCAGAGCCACCGCATCGCGTCCAACCTGCTCTATGGGGTGGGGCTAGCGAGCGGGCTGGCCACCGCGTTCAGCGTCTACGCCATGTCGCACGAGACCTCCGCGGATCAGCTCATCACCTGGCAGCGGGTGGCGACCACAGGCCTGGTGGGGATGGTGGTGGGCCTGTCGGCGGGGGGGCTGCCGGCCTCTCGGGCCGAGCGGCTGGTGCGCGACCCCTCAGTGACCCTCACCCCCGGCGAGGCGCAGCGGATGGCCGACGGGTACAACGAGGCCCTGCGGGTGCGGCTGGGGATGAACCCAGAGGACGCGGCCAGGGTGGAGCTCTCCGAGGGCGGGAACTGACGCTGCCGCGGCGGCACCGCGCCTCCAGGGCGGCGGCGCGGCCCTAGTTGTCCTGTACGGACTTGGCCAGGTACTTGGCCGCGCGCTGGAAGTCCCAGCCCGTGCGGTCCCGGATGATCTGGACCGTGCCGGCCAGGCCGTGCTCGCCCACCATCGCGGCGACCTCCTGCTGGGAGGGGACGCCTCCAGCGGGGCGCTGCGGCTGCTGGCGCTGCGGCGGCTGCTGGACGGGCTGTGGGCGCGGCTGTGGCGCCGGGGCCTGGCGCGGCTGGCTGTGCTGCTGATCTCTGGGCTGCTCCCGCCCCTCAGCGACGGCCACCCCGCCACTCTTTCCAAAGTAGGGGTCGGTCCAGCTCTCCGAGGGCCAGTGCAGCGTGGGGAGCGCCACCCGCCGGGTCGGGACGGGGATCTCTGAGGGCCAGTGCAGCGTGTCAGGTCCAAGATCCAGCGGGACAAAGCCGATGTTGACCGGGAAGTGCGCCCGCTCACCCTCCCGCGCGCTGCGCCTGCGCCAGATGTGAACATCGGAGAAGCGGCCGAGCACCCACATCCCTCCGCTCGTCACCAAACCCAGGGCGAGGATGAAGGCAATGGCGCTGAACATGGTGGCTCCGAGGCTTTGGGTGAGGGGAGTCTAGCTCCCCGACTTCCAGACGTACACCCTGCCAGCGTTCGCGTTTCCGTCCACGGTGGCGAGGGGTGCGGTGAGGAGTATGTCTGCGCGGCCATCGCCGTCGAGGTCGCCGGCTGGACCCGCGAGACCCAGCTGATCGCCGGGCTGCCCGGTGAAGCTGAGGTCCGCCTCGGCAGCATACAGCAGCGGAGCCCCTGTGAAGAGGCGGTACGCGATCCGCGCGCCCGAGAACACGTACACCCTGCCCGCCAGGTCCCCGCTCTGCCCTGGGGAGCTGGCGCTGGGGGCGCTCACGCCCAGGTCTGGGTAGCCGTCCCCGTCGACGTCCCCCAGGTTGACCAGGTCGGTGCCAAACTCAGCCCCCGCCTCCTCCCCGGAGAGGATCAGCGGCGCGTCGGTGAGCGGGATGGACCCCAGGCTGCTCACGAGCGAACCGGGGAACACCAGCACCCCCCCCGCTGCGAGCGGCCCGGAGTCAGGCTGAGGCACGGTCATCGCGGGGACGCTGAGGAACACCTCGGCCAAGCTGTCCCCATCGTCAAGCGCGTCCATCACCAAGGCACCGACCCCCGCCGCGCCCTGCCCGAGGTTGTCCAGGAAGGCGCAGTCCGCGGACTGGTAGTCGGTCACCACCCCCCCCAGCAGCTCCAGCCCCGAGAACAGCCAAGCCACCTCGGACGCGCTCCCGGGTGACACCACCAGCAGATCGTCCACCCCGTCACCCAGCACGTCCCCGCTCCCCAGCGCCATCGCGAAGGCGCTGTCACCGGCGGGTCCCGAGATGAGGAAGTCCTCGTTCGCCCCCGCGACCGTGGGCGGGGACGCCACCCCCGCGGTGGCGGAGCGGAGGGTGGAGGACCTGTAGCCCGCCACCTCGCGGGAGGCGCCCTGGTCCCTGCCGACGAACACCTCGTCGTAGGCGTCGCCGTCGCTCAGGTTGAGGGTGGTCAGCCCGAAGCCCGCGTGGCCGTCGGTGACCGCGGTGATCACCACCCCCGGCAGGTCCTTGGAGCCGGTGGGGGGGGGGGTGCGGCTGAGGGACTCGCCGTCAAGCACATAGGTGGCGCTGTCGTCCACCACCAGCAGATCGGGGGTCCCGCCCGTTCCCAGCACGTCGCCTCCCACCGCCAGGGGGTAGCCCAGGTTGTGCCCGGCCTCGCCCAGGACCTTGGCCCAGGTGGTCGAGGACAGGATGGGGCCGGTCAGGGTGCTCTGGTGGTAGAGGGCCACCTGCCCCCTGCCCAGGTCTCCCTCTACCTCTGGCAGTCCCAGCACCAGGTCGACCTCGCCGTCGAGGGAATTCATCGCCATCCCTACCGCGCTCTGACCCACCATCTGGTTGGTGGAGACGCCCTCGATCCGCGCGGCGAGCCCACTCACCGCCACCGAGGCGGCCAGGATGGTCACCGAGTCAGATGACGAGGGCCCCTCCTCCAGGTCGTCCTTGGACACCACGGTGCAGGTCCACACCTCATCGGGGTGGGTGAGGTCTGCGGAGAGGGTGTCGGTGTCCTGGTCGAGAACCGGATCCCCGTTGACCTCCCAGCGGAAGACGTCCTGTAGGACATCACTCGGATCCGGGTCCTGGGCCGGGATGTCGATGTGGCACACGAGGTCCTGCATCGTGCTGGGTGCGACCGGGCGGATCGAGACGACCGGCGCGGACGGTGGTGAATTCAGGATCGTGAGGCGGTGCACCGCCTCACGCTGTGCGCCCCCGACGATGATCTGGCCGCCCGCGTCCGCGTCCGCGACCAGGGTGTGGAGGCCCCACACGTCGTCGCGCGCGGTCTTGTCGGCCCCGAGTGGGCACAGGATCGGGCTGTCCGGGTCGCCGTCCGTGGGACAGCCGAAATGCTCTGTCTCTCCCTCCTGCTGCCACCACGCGCTCAGGTAGACGCCCGGGCTGTCGGGATCGACCGAGTCACGGCCGATCTCGGCGAGGAGCGCGTCATCGGTGCGGGGCGCGGCGGGGGTCAGGGTGACCGTGGGATCGGTGGGAGCCATGTTGACGTGCACGATGATCTGCGCGGTGGTCTCGGTCTTGTAGTCGGACACCACCGCGCGGAGGGTGTGATCGCCGCCGCCGAGGGCGTCGGTCACCACCACCAGCGCGTCCTCGTCCTCGCCGCCCAGGGTGATCGTGGTGTCGCCCAGCGGCTCATCGTCGCTGTAAAGCACCACGGACACCTCCAGATCATCGGTGTCCCACACCGACACCTTGATGGTGACCGGCTGCCCCTCGTTCAGGGTGCTCGCGTCAGACGGGGATTCGAAGCGCAGGCCCGGCGCGCTGTTCAGATCCAGCGGGGGGTGGCACGCGGCGAGGGTCAGGACGAGGGACACGAGAGACATGGGGAGGCTCCTCCGGTCCTTCTTCTAACCGAGAAGACCTCGCTGCGGGTAGTAGACCCCTGCGCGACCCCTTGACATAGGGGGCCGCATCGCGCCAAGAGTGGGTGTTCACCAGGGAGTCGCGTCGTGATGATGCACCTCGTCACCTTCGGCGCCTGGGCGCAGCGGTTGGGGCTCAGGGCGCGGGGCTTTCGTCCCAGGGTTGTCCACAGCGCGGTGGGGCCGGTCCATTTGTTGGAGCACCGCGCGGGGCAGGGGCCGACGCTGGTGGTGATCCACGGCATCGGCGCGGATCTGACGCACTTCTCTCGGGTGCTCACCGCGCTGCGCGCCCTGGGCGGGGTGGTGATCGCCCCGGACCTCCCGGGGCACGGCGCCTCCCCGCCGCCCTCCGGCGGGGCGGGCGGCCTGCGGACTGGCGCGCTGGAGGCGCTGGCGGAGGTGATCCAGGAGCCGGCGATCGTGTTCGGCAACTCGCTGGGGGGGCTGGTCGCGATCCGCTTCGCCCTCGCCTACCCGGAGAAGGTGAGGGGGCTGATCCTCAGCTCGCCAGGCGGCGCCCCGATGGAGGAGGCGGCGCTCAGGGGGCTGCTGTCTCAATTTCGGATGGACGCCCCCGAGAAGGCCCGCGCCTTCGTGCTGCGGCTCTACGCGAAGCGCCACTGGTTTACGCCGCTGGCCGCCCCCTTCGTCAGGGCCAGCTTCGCCAGGCCGTTCATGGAGCGGATCCTCGACGAGGCTACCGTAGAGGAGCTGGTCACCGCCGAGGAGATCGCGTCTATCGCGGCGCCGCTGCTCTTCCTGTGGGGCGGACAGGACAAGGTGCTGCTGCCGGAGAACAGGGACTTCTTCCTGAGGGCGCTGCCCTCTCACGCGGTGGTGAAGGAGCCCCCTCACTTTGGACACTGTCCCAACGTGGAGCACCCCCGCGAGCTGATCGCGGAGATCGCCAGCTTCACCAGGGCGGTGGTCGAGGGGAGGGCCCCTGCGGGGCACCGGTCCGTCGACAGGCCACGCCCATAGGGGCCACCGCAAGAGATGAGCCATCTCGTAAGAACCCCCTCTGCGAGTGGCAAGGCTGCCGACGCCACGGGAGAACGCTGATTTTCGCCGCAACGCGTTACGGACGAACCAGCAGTTTGGGAGAGGCAACGCAGCGGTGGGGCCTTCTACGAGGGGCCCAACCTTCCAGGGCGCCGACGCGCAAGGCGTGTCGGCCCGTGGTCGCCGTTCCCTGTGGAGGAGAGGTGATTCTCTGCGAGACAAGCCCAGGAACAAGGACGCGCGTTGAGAGGCCGGCGAACCGGTGCTAGCGCGTCCGTGCCCCAGCTACTTGTCGTAGCGATAGCCGGCCCGCTTGAGGCCGCGCGCGGTGCGGCTCCAGTCAGGGACCACGCTCACGTGCAAGTCCAGGTGCACCTTGCACTCCAGCACCCCCTGGATCTCCTTGCGGGCCAGGGTGCCGATGCGCTTCAGCATCTCGCCGCCCTTCCCGATGATGATCCCCTTCTGGCTCGCGCGCTCCAGCCCGATGCGGGCGAAGATCCTGACCCTGTTGTTGGTCTCGCGCTCGCTCTCGTCGAATTGCTCCACCTCAACGAAGGCCGCGTAGGGGACCTCCTGCTCGGTGAGGTGGAAGATCTTCTCGCGGATGATCTCGGCCACCAGGAAGCGCTCGGTGACGTCGGCCCACTCCTCCTGCGGGTAGAGCGCGGGGGCCACGGGGAGCGCCCTGCGGATCTCGCCCTGCAGGGCCTCCACCCCGTCCCCCTTGAGGGCGGAGATGGGCACCGCCGCGGCGAGCTCTAGCGCCTGGGTCCAGGCGTCGATCACCGGCAGGGTGAGGTGTGGGGGGACGATGTCGATCTTGTTGGTGACCAGGATGACCGGGGTCTTGGACTCAACCAGCGCCGCGGCCAGCTCCAGATCTTCCTCGTCCAGGATGGGGGCCTCGGCCTTGATCCGGGCAGCGTAGACGCTCATGTCGACGATCCACACGGCGGCGTCGGCGTCTTTGAGGGAGTCCATCGCCTGCTTGACCATCGCCTTGTTCAGCTCGGTCCAGGCCCGGTGGATGCCCGGGGTGTCGAGGAGTATGGCCTGGGTCTGGTCGTCGTTGAAGATCCCGACGATGCGGTCGCGGGTCGTCTGGGGCTTCGCCGACGTGATCGCCAGCTTGGAGCCGAGGATCTGGTTGAGGAGCGTGGACTTGCCGGCGTTGGGTCGTCCGATCAGGGCGACATAGCCGCAGCGGAAGTCACTCATGGGGGGTCTCCTTGGAAACAGATCCGTATTGTGCGAGGTGGCGGAACCGCGCTCTGCGGTCCGCGCGTAGATCAGGGGGGGTCAAGGGGGACAGCTCCGCGAGGTGCCGCGCGATGGCGTCGCCGACCAGGGCGACCGCCTCAGTGGGATCGCGGTGCGCGCCCCCTGGGGGCTCGGGGATGATCTCATCGGCGACACCGAGCTGGAGGCAGTCGGGCGCGGTGATGCGGAGCGCCGCGGCGGCCTTGGGGGCGTCGGCCCGGTCACGCCAGAGGATCGCGGCGCAGCCCTCTGGCGAAATCACCGAGTACACCGCGTTCTCCATCATCAACACCCTGTTCGCTACCCCCAGCGCGAGGGCGCCGCCGGAGCCGCCTTCCCCCACCACCACCGAGATGACCGGGACGTGGAGCCGGGCGAAGGTCTGGATCGAGCGGGCGATGGCCTCTGCCTGCCCGCGCTCCTCCGCGTCCACGCCGGGGTAGGCGCCGGGGGTGTCGATGAAGGCCAGCACCGGGAGGCCGAAATCTTCCGCCAGCTTCACCAGGCGCAGCACCTTTCGGAGGCCGTCCGGGCGGGCCATGCCGAAGTTGCGGTCCAGGTTCTCCTTGGTGGTGCGGCCCTTCTGGTGACCGACCACCAGCACCGGCACCCCGCGGAAGCGCGCGAGGCCGCCCACCACCGCCCGGTCCTCGTAGCCCGCCCTGTCGCCGGACAGCTCGGTCCAGTCGGTGCAGAGCCCGCGGATGAAGTCGAGGGTGTAGGGCCGCAGGGGGTGCCTGGCGAGCTGAGTGCGCTGCCAGGCCGAGAGGTTGGTGAAGATCCGCTCCTGGAGCCGATCCGCCTGCACCTCGAGCTGGCTGATCGACGTGCCCAGATCCACCCCGTTCTCGGCCTGGATGGCGCGGAGATCCTCGATGCGGCAGCGGAGCTCTATGAGCGGGCGCTCGAACTCGAGCGCGATCGGTGTGGACTGCTGGGACATGGTCATACCGTGGGTGGTGGCTTGAACTAACCGAAGGCGTGGGCCCCTGCCGCCAGCGCCGCGGGCAGGTGGTCGGGGAGCACCCTGGGGAAGCCGAGGCCCCGCAGCCAGGTGCGCTGCTTGCGGGCAAAGCGCCGGGTGTCGCGCCGGGTCAGCGCTAGGGCCGCGTCGAGCGGCAGCGCCCCCAGCAGGTGGGCGCACAGGTGCCTGTACCCCAGGGACTGCATCGGCTTGTGGGAGGGGCCATAGCCACGCGCCATCAGGGCCCGCACCTCGTCCAGGTAGCCCTGCGCCATCATCTGCTCTACCCGGGCGTCGATCCGCGCGTCGAGGTCGTCCCGGTCGAGCCACAGGCCCACCGCGCGGACCCTGTCCGGCGCCGCCGCGTGGGCCGCTTGCAGCTCGGAGAGCCGCACGCCGCCGCTCTGGAAGACCTCCAGCCCCCTGACGATCCGCACCCGGTCGTTGGGGTGGAGCCTCGCCGCCAGGGCGGGATCCACCGCCTGCAGCGCGCTCCACGGATCGGCGAGGGCCTCGAGCTCGGCGCGCAAGGCCTGGTCCACAGGGGGCGTCCGCACCAGCCCCCTGATCAGGGCGCTCAGGTAGAAGCTGGTGCCCCCTGCCACCACCAGCCTCCGCCCCTCGGCGAGGAGCTGATCGGCGAGCTCGACGAAATCGCCCGCGTCGAAGGGCTCGTCGGGCTCGCGCAGGTCCAGGCCGAAATGCGGGACCCTGGCGCGCTCCTCGGCGGAGGCCTTGGCCGTGCCCACGTCCATGCCCCGGTAGACCTGCATCGCGTCGGCAGAGAGCACCACCGCCCCCCAGCGCTCCGCCACCTCCAGCGAGGCGGCGGTCTTGCCCGCGGCGGTGGGGCCGCCCAGGACGAGCACCGAGGGGATCACGGCAGGTCTCCGCGCTGGAGCCTGCGCCTCAGCTCGTCGGCGCGGATCGCGGCGATCAGCCGCTCGGGAGGGGCGTCGATCTCGTCCAGCGTAGCGAGCAGGGAGCGGAGGTCCACCGGGCTGCTCGGCGGAGGGAGCCGCTGCGCCGCGTGGTGAGCCACCACCTCGCGCAGCGCCTCGTCGTCCTGCCCCTTGAGGAGGGCGCGCCCCAGCGCCTGGAGCAGCGCCGCCCCGTCCACCGACGCGATGGCCATAGGCACCCGGTGGAGCAGGGCCGCGGTGGCGCTCAGCGGCTCGGCGCTGAGGCCCAGGCCGCTGAGGCGGTCGGCCCCGTCGGCCAGCGCGCCCGCCTCCAGGCGCAGCAGCTCCGCCTGAGCGGGGGCGGCGAGGCGCCGGGAGGCCTGACCGTCGCGGCGCATGTTCGCCATCAGCGCGAGGGTCCTGGCGCGGACTAGGTCGACGAGGATCAGGTCACCCCCCCGGTCACAGAGGAGCAGCCCATCCCCCAGGCGCCCGATCACCGCCAGGTCACGGTAGCGGATCGCCGGGCCGGGGAGCGGGGGGGCCGCGACGAGCTCTGGGCGCTGTGGCAGGGGCAGCGCCAGCGGCGTCGAGCGCGGCGACAGGGGCAGCTCAGGCGCAGGCGACGCCTCGGTGGGCAGCGTCGGCCGAGTCGCCGTAGGGGGGATCCAGGGCTCCCGCGGGGCGGCCACGGGCGGGGTCGCTGGGGCCGGAGGAGGTGGTGACACCGGGAGGGGAGCCTCCCAGCCGCCGGCGAAGCGAGGGTCCTCCGAGGGGTGCGCGGCGACGGTGGGCGTGGGCGGAGCGGGCCTCGCTGGGCGAGGCGCTGGGGAGAGGGCGACCGGCTGGGGGGTGCCCTCGCGGAGCACCTGGCGCAAGCCCTCCGCCACGGTCCGCTGCACCCCACCGGGGTCCTTGAAGCGGACCTCGATCTTGGAGGGGTGGACGTTCACGTCGACCAGCAGGGGGTCGAGCCTGATCTCCAGCACCACCACCGGGTGCCGGCCCCTGGGAACTAGGCCCCGGTAGGCCTCCTGCACCGCCTTCTTCAGCACCACGTCGCGCACATAGCGCCCGTTGACGTACACGTACTGGGTGCCCGCGGCCGAGGGCCGGTGCACGCCGATGGGAGCGATGAACCCCTCCACCACCAGCCCGCCCCGCTCGAAAGAGACCGCGAGCTGTCCCTCTGCGTGGCGACCCAGCAGATCGCGGATCCGCTGCGCCCGGTCCGCGGCGCGGGGGGCCGTGAGGGCCCGCTGATCTCCGTGGAAGAGCTGGAAGTCTACCTCCGGGCGGCACAGCGCCAGGCGGGTCAGCGACTCCACGCAGTGGCCCAGCTCTGTGGGCCCCGTCCGTAGGAACCCCCGGCGCACAGGGACGTTGAAGAACAGCGCCCTGGCCTCGATCTCTGTCCCGGGCGCGCACCCTGTCTCCGTGATCTGCGGGGCGCCACCGCCCTCGACGCTGACCCTGGTGCCCACCTCGTCCCCGTGGGGCCTGGTGAGGATCTGGAAGCGGGACACAGAGGCGATGGAGGGGATCGCCTCTCCTCGGAAGCCGAGGGAGGCCACCTCGCTCAGGTCCTGGAGGGTGCGGATCTTGGAGGTGGCGTGTCGCTCCAGGCAGAGCAGGGCGTCGTCGCGGTCCATGCCGTGGCCGTCGTCCGTGACGCGGATCAGCTCGCGGCCCCCGTCGCGGAGGGTGACGGTGATGGCGGTGGCGCCCGCGTCGAGCGCGTTCTCTACCAGCTCCTTCACCACCGCGGCGGGCCGCTCGATGACCTCGCCCGCCGCGATCTGGTTGACCAGGACCTCGTCGAGGCGCCTGACCCGGCTCACGACTCGCTCTCCTCCCCCAGCTTGCGCCGCTCGCGGAAGTGGAGCTTCAGCGGGCTCCCCTCGAAGTCCCACGCCTCGCGCAGGGACCGCTGCAGGTAGCGCTGGTAGGCGTCCTTGATGCCGTCTGGCGAGTTGGAGAAGAAGATGAAGGTGGGGGGGCGCACCCTGGTCTGGGTCGCGTAGTAGAGGCGGACCGGGTGGTGGTACCGCTGCGGCGGCGAGTGCCGGTCGATGGCCTGTTCCAGGAAGCGGTTGACCTGCCCGGTAGAGATGTGCCGGTTGAAGTTCACAAAGGCCCGCTCAACCAGGGGAAAGATCCTGCCGACCCCCTTGCCGGTCTTGGCCGAGATGAAGAGGTGCGGGGCCCAGGTGGCGTGGGGGAAGCGGCGCTCCTTCGCGTCCTCTGTGGTGTAGGAGTTGATATCCTCAAGATCAGGGACCACGTCCCACTTGTTGAAGAGGATGATCAGCGCCCGGCCCCGATCCACCACCAGCTTGGCCAGCTTGGCGTCCTGATCACTGGGGCCGAGCGTGCCGTCGATCATCAGCAGCGCGACGTGGCAGCGCTCGATCGCCCGGATGGCCTTGAGGGTCACGGTGCGCTCAAGCGCGTCCTCGATGCGAGCCCGCCGGCGCACCCCTGCGGTGTCGACGATGAGGAAGCGGCGGTCGCCCACCATCACCGCCGAGTCCACGGTGTCCATGGTGGTGCCCGGGGCGTCGTGGACGACGTGCCGGTCCTCGCCGATGAGCCGGTTCACGAGGGTGGACTTCCCGACGTTGGGCCGCCCGATCACCGCGATGCGGATCTCGCCGTTCTCCTCGACTGGGACCGTCCCGTCGTCGGGGATGAGCCCGTCGCGGTCTGCCTCCTCCTCCTCCTCCGCCGCCGGGGGCAGCGCCTCGAGGATCGCCTCGGCGAGCTCGTAGATCCCGCGCCCGTGGGCCGCGGAGATGGGGATGATCGGGGTGAGTCCGGCGCCCCAGAAGTCGTTGATGAGGTCCTCATGGCGGGGACCATCCACCTTGTTGACGGCGAAGATCACCGGCTTGTGGGACCGCCGCAGCACGTCGGTCACCTCCTCGTCGGCGGTGGTGTACCCCTGCCGCCCGTCGGTGACGAAGACGATGGCGTCGGCCTCCTCCACCGCGACCAGGGACTGGATCTTCATGGCGTCCAGCAGGGGGGTCTCGGCCCGGATCTCCAGTCCGCCGGTGTCGATGAGCAGGAAGCGGCGGCCTAGCGCCTCCGCCTCCTCGTAGAGTCGGTCGCGGGTGACCCCCGGCCGATCGTGGACGATGGCCTTCTGGAAGCCCACCAGGCGATTGAAGAGAGTGGATTTTCCCACGTTGGGGCGCCCCACAATGGCGACCACTGGCAGCGACAAGCTGTCCTCCAAGGATGAATCAGCGCCCCTATAACCGGAAGGATCGCAGACAGCGGGACTTCCTGCTGTCATCGTCGCGGGGCGTGGGCTAGGCTTGGCGCTTATGGCCAAGGGGGGCGAGGTGTTCGAGCTGATCTCTGTTCCACCGCTGCTGATGATGGGGGTCGCTGCGCACGTCGCCCTTCACCACGCGATGGTAGGGTGTCGGCAGGAGCGCGGCGCGCTGCACTGGACCTTCGCGCTCACCGCCCTGCTCAGCGTGCCCTTCGATCTGATGACCGCGCTGCTCTACAGCGCCGGGAGCTGGGAGGAGGCCGCGCGCTATCAGCAGGGGCAATTCCTGCTGATGTCCCCCTTCTCGGTCGCGCTCCTCTGGTTCGGCTCCCGCTTCCTGGAGCTCCCCCGGGGGAGGGGGTTGTGGGTGGCGACCGCGATCCTCGGGTCCTTCTCGCTGGCGTTGCTCCTCTCGCCCGGGATGATCCTCGCCCTGGGCGAGCGACTCCCCGCCTACGACGTGGTGTGCTGCGGGCAGGTGCTGACCACTTACAGGGAGGCCCCCCTGCGCCTGGGGGGGCAGGTCGCGCTGGCCGCGCTGGTGTCGACCTTTGTCTGGCTGACAGCGCACGCCTGGGCCGCGTGGCGGACCGGGGGGCGCTGGGGGGCGGGCCTCTTCTTCTGGGCGATGGTGCTGTACCTGCTCACCGCGATCAACGACGCGCTGCTGGCGGCGCGGCTGATCCACAGCGTCTACCTGGCGGAATTCGGCTTCTTCGCGCTAGTGCTTGCGATGAACGCGATCCTGTCGGAGGATTTTGGCCGGGCCAAGCGAACCAACCGGCAGCTAGAGGACAGGCTGGCCCACACCCACCGCCTGGAGGCGATCGGGCGGCTCGCGGCGGGGGTCGCGCACGATTTCAACAACCTGCTCACCCCGATCATGACCTATGCCGAGCTGATCCACGACGCGGCCCCTCCTGGCGACCCGACGCAGCAGGACGCCAAGGTCATCCTCGACGCGGCGTCGCAGGCCAAAGGGCTCACCGGGCAGCTGCTGGCCTATGGCCGCAAGCAGCGGCTTCAGGTCGAGCGCCTGGACCTGGGCGAGGTGGTCCGCGACGCGCTCCCGCTCCTGCGGAGCGCGCTGCCCCGCGAGGTCGAGCTGGTCCTGGACCTGATGGAGGGACGGGCCTGTGTCCGCGCCGACAAGGTCCAAATCCAGCAGGTGCTCCTCAACCTGGTCACCAACGCGGCGGACGCCATGCCAAAGGGGGGGAGGGTGGTGATCCGCACCTCGCTGGAGGCGCGAGCAGGAGGGCAGGTGGCGGTGCGTCTCTCCTGCGCCGACACCGGGCACGGGATGTCTCCAGAGGTCGCCGCCCACATCTTCGAGCCCTTCTTCACCACCAAGGAAGTGAGCGGGGACAGGGGCTCCGGGTTGGGGCTCGCGACGGTCTACGGGGTGGTGCACCAGCTCGGGGGGGAGATCCGGGTCCGTTCGGCCGAGGGGGAGGGGACCCGCTTCGATCTGTGGTTCACCACCTGCTTGGCCGCCTGACCCAGACGAGGGTGTAGCGCGTCCCCTCTCAGCGGGGTGGGGGCCCTCGCCAGCGCGCGGCGGAGGTCATACTCGGACCCACGCAGCGCGAGGTGATCGGTGCGGGTAGTGATCGGGCTCTCTGGTGGCGTGGACTCTGCGGTGAGCGCCGCCTTGCTGATCGAGCAGGGGCACGAGGTGGTGGGGCTATACCTCGCCCTACACGACGCGGGTGACCCCTCGCCGGCGCAGGCGGTGGCGGATCACCTCGGGATCCCGCTGGTGCTCGGGGCAGCGCGCGACGCCTTTGACAGGGAGGTGATCTTGCCCTGGGCGGACGGCTACCTCGCCGGTGAGACCCCCAACCCCTGCGCGCGGTGCAACGCCACCCTCAAGTTTCCCGCGCTGCACCGGGCTGCGGAGAGGATCGGCGCCGACCTGGTGGCCACCGGCCACTACGCCCGCGCACAGGGCGGCCAGCTCTTCGCAGGTGCGGACCCGCGCAAGGACCAGTCCTACTTCCTGAGCCTCGTGCCTGGCGCGGTGCTGGCGCGGGTGCTGTTCCCGCTGGGTGGCCTGACCAAGCCGGAGGTGCGGGCCATGGCCGAGCGCCTGCACCTCCCGGTGGCCCACCGCCCCGAGAGCCAGGAGATCTGCTTCGTGCCCCCCAGCGGTCACGCGGCCTACCTGCGCCAGCGCTTCCCCGAGCTCGGTGGGGACGGGGCGATTGTCGACACCGCGGGGCGGGAGCTGGGGCGCCACGACGGCTACTTCCGGTTTACGGAGGGCCAGCGGAGGGGGCACGGGGTGGCGATGGGGGCGCCCGCCTATGTCGTCGGGGTGGACCCCGTCTCTCATCGCGTCACCCTCTCCACCGACCAGCGCCTGCTGCTCCGAGATCGTCTCCGGCTGGTCCAGCCCAATTGGTACCGGCGGCCTGCCGACGGCGACCCCTTCCAGGTGCGGGTGCGGCACGGCGGCGCCTTGATCCCCGCGTCATTTCAGGGCAAGGACGGCCTGACGGTTCAGCTCGCCCACCCCGTGCGCGCAGTGGTGCCAGGGCAGCTCGCGGCCCTCTACCAGGGCGACAGGGTGTGCGGGGCGGGATGGATCGCCAAGGAGGTCTGAATGAGCGTTGTGGAGCAGCTGAGGTTGGCCCTGGGTTACGAATTCCAGCGGCCCGATCTTGTGGCGGAGGCGCTGAGCCACAGCTCGTGGGCCCATGAGCAGGGGCTTCGGTCCAACGAGCGGCTCGAATTCCTGGGTGACTCTATGCTCAACGCGGCAGCCACCGCGCTGATCTGGGACAGGTTCCCCTCGGCGAGCGAGGGGAGCCTCACCCGCCTGCGCGCAAAGATCGTCAGCGGATCGAGCCTCTCCACCTTCGCCGCGGCGCGGGGGATCGGCGACCTGCTCCAGGTCGGAAAGGGAGAGGAGCGGCAGGGGGGGCGAGCGCGCCCCAGGCTGCTGGAGGACGTGATGGAGGCGCTGATCGGGGCGATCTATCTGGAGGCCGGCTTCGACGAGGTGCGGGCCAGGATCACCGACTGGTTCGGGGACAAGCTGAGCGCCCTGGACGACGAAGTGGAGCCGCAGGCGGAGCGCTGGAAGGACCCGGTGACCCGCCTCCAAGAGTACGCCCAGGCCCACTGGAAGCTCCTGCCCGACTACGAGGAGGTGGAGAGGGCCGGGCCCGCTCACCAGCCCTGCTACGGCTACCAGGTGTCGGTCCGAGGCCACCTGCTCGGTGAGGGCAGGGCCCCGCGCAAGAAGGTCGCGCGGCGGCGCGCGGCAGAGGAGGCCCTGGAGCGACTGCAGCGCCCCCTGTCCATCGCGGTGGATGGCCCGGCCTCCTCGGGGAAGGGCACCGTCGCGCGGGGGGTGGCTGCCGCCCTGGGCTACGCGTGGATCGACACCGGCGCCATGTACCGCAGCGTGGCCCTGGTGGCGCGCAGGCACGGCATCGCCTGGGATGACCCGGTGCGGCTTGGGCGCGCCGCGCAGGGCCTCCACCTGCAGCTGATCCCGGACGCGGCGGGGCTGCGGATCCTGGTGGACGGCGAGGACGTCACCGAGGCGATCCGCACCCCGGAGATCGGAAAGGGGGCCAGCGAGGTGTCCCGCTTCGGCGCGGTGCGCGACGCGCTGCTCGCCCTCCAGCGCCGGCTTGGAGAGCAGGGCGGGGTGGTGATGGACGGGCGCGACATCGGCACCGTGGTGCTGCCAGACGCCGACCTCAAGATCTACCTGGACGCCTCCCTGGAGGCCCGCGCGACCAGGCGGCACGCGGAGCAGCTGGCCAAGGGGGCGCAGCAGCACCTCGACGAGGTCCGCGAGGCGATCGCGGCGCGAGACGCCCAGGACATGGGCCGCGAGGTGGCCCCCCTGAGAGCGGCTGAGGACGCCGTGGTGCTCGACACCACCGACCTCACGGTGGAACAGGCTATCCACCGGGTTCACGAACTGGCGCTTTCCATCCTTGACAAGCGCACATTGCTGCCATAGGACCGTGACGCTTCTTGACGGGAGCACCCCTCTCCGGTGGTTGGGACGCCGGAGTGAGTGGTGAGGCGGCGCATAGGGCGCGTCCTCTGCCAGAACCATCCCACCAACCAAACAATCGATCTGTGCTGCGGCACCGATCCAGGACCAGCCTTCATGAGCATTCTCGACCAGTCCATCGACCAGATCTCCGACGCCGACTTCCGCGGCTTTTTCGACGACTTCCTCGGTAACCACGGCATCCGGGAGCAGTCCGTTGTCTCCGGCCGCGTGATCCGCATTTCGGATGACTGGGTCACGGTGGACATCAACTACAAGGCCGAGGGCATCATCCCCATCTGGGAGTTCAAGGATGGTGACGGCCGGATCGGCGTGAAGGTCGGCGAGCAGATCGACGTGTACCTCGACTCGATGATCGAGGACGACGGCATGCTGATGCTCTCCAAGGAGCGCGCGGACATGATGAAGGCCTGGGAGGAGATCTCCAAGGCCGTAGAGGCCGACGAGGTGGTCCAGGGCTTGGTCGTCGCTCGCGTCAAGGGCGGCCTCTCCGTCGACATCGGCGTCAAGGCCTTCCTCCCCGGCTCGCAGGTCGACCTGCGCCCGGTCAAGAACCTCGACAAGCTCCTCGGCGAGACCCTCGACTTCAAGATCATCAAGTTCAACAAGAAGCGGGGCAACATCGTCCTCTCCCGCCGCGTCCTGCTCGAGCAGGAGCGCGAGTCGAAGCGCGAGGAGACCATCAACCAGCTCCACGAGGGCGCGATCCTCATGGGCGTGGTCAAGAACATCACCGACTACGGTGCGTTCATCGACCTGGGCGGCATCGACGGCCTGCTCCACATCACCGACATGTCCTACGGGCGCCTCAACCACCCCTCCGAGATGTTCGAGGTGGGTCAGGGCGTCGAGGTCAAGATCCTCAAGTTCGACGCCGACAGCCAGCGCGTCTCCCTCGGCTTCAAGCAGATCCGCCCCGACCCCTGGGCCGACGCTGAGTTCAAGTACCCCGTGGGCGCTATCGTCCGTGGCAAGGTGGTCTCGATCGCCGACTACGGCGCGTTCATCGAGCTCGAGGATGGCATCGAGGGCCTGGTCCACATCTCCGAGATGACCTGGAACAAGCGGATCAAGCACCCCTCGAAGCTGGTGGAGATCGGCGACGTCATCGAGGCCAAGGTCCTCGGGATGGACGTGGACAGCAAGCGCATCTCGCTGGGTATGAAGCAGCTCGAGACCAACCCCTGGGATGTGGTCGAGCAGGCCTACCCGGTCGGCTCCATCATCCGCGGCAAGGTCCGGAACATCACTGACTTCGGTATCTTCGTGGGTATCGAGGAGGGCATCGACGGCCTGGTGCACATCTCGGACCTCTCCTGGGGCCAGCGCATCAAGCACCCCTCCGACCGCTACAACCGCGGCGACGAGGTCGAGGCGCGCGTCCTCGCGATCGACAAGATCGGCGAGCGCTTCTCCCTCGGCATCAAGCAGCTCTCCGAGGACCCCTGGTACTCGGTGCAGGGCCGCTACTTCCTCGGCCAGGTGGTCGACGGGACCGTGGTCCACGTGGCCGACTTCGGCATCTTCGTCGAGATCGAGGAGGGCGTCGAGGGCCTGGTGCACCTCTCCGAGCTCACCCACGACGGTGAGGAGTGGCGGACCACCTACCAGGTCGGCCAGCCCTGCCGCGCCGAGGTCATCCACATCGATGGCCACGAGCGGAAGATCTCCCTCTCCGAGAAGGGCGCCGAGGAGCGCACCGCCGGTGACGTGGACAACTACATGGAGACTCAGACCACCTCCGGCGCACGCCTGGGCGATCTGATGGGCGACATCGGCTCCAAGCTCCGCAACGTCTGACAGGTCGCGCACCGCGCATCCTGGGCGCAGGTGAGTGGGCAGTTCGCGCTGCCCCTCTCCTGCGCCCTTGTCGCTGAGGGCGGCGGCGGTGCGGGTCCTAGCACCAACAGGATGTGTCCTTTGTATGGTGATGGGGACCGCTTCCCATTAGACTCCCATTCCTGTCAGTGTGTGCCCCAACAAGATCAGTGGGATCGATGAAGAGCCTCTCCCGAGCCACCGTTTTCTGGTTTATGGTCATCCTCGCCGCGCTGGGCCTGGTGCTCGTCACGAGCAGTTCAGATCCTCAGCGAGAAGAGATCGCCTTCCCCGTGTTCATCGCCAAGGTCCACGACGGCCTGGTGAGCGACATCACTATCAAGGGGCAGAACCTCACCGGGACCCTCCGCGACGGGACCGAGTTCATCACCGTCGGGCCGCTGGAGATGCAGCCGGTCTACCTGGACCTCGTCGAGAGCGGGATCACCCCCTCCTTCGAGGAGCTTGACGATGAGAGCATGTGGAGCAACCTGCTCTTTTCGATGCTCCCGATCGCGGTCATGGTCGTGCTGTTCATCTGGTTCATGCGCAACATCCAGGGCGCGAACGGCCGAGCGATGAACTTTGGGAAGTCCCGCGCGACCCTCCAGAACGAGAGCGCCCGACGGGTCACCTTCGAGGACGTCGCGGGCATCGAGGAGAGCAAGGAGGAGCTCCAGGAGATCATCGAATTCCTGAAGGACCCCCGCAAATTTACCCGCCTAGGTGGCCGCATCCCCAAGGGGGTGCTGCTGATGGGCTCGCCGGGGACCGGCAAGACCCTCCTCGCGCGGGCGGTGGCCGGGGAGGCCGGTGTGGCCTTCTTCTCCATCTCCGGATCGGACTTCGTAGAGATGTTCGTGGGCGTGGGCGCGAGCAGGGTCCGCGATCTGTTCGAGCAGGGCGCCAAGAGCGCACCCTGCATCATCTTCATCGACGAGATCGACGCGGTAGGGCGCCAGCGCGGTGCGGGCCTGGGCGGCGGCCACGACGAGCGCGAGCAGACCCTCAACCAGCTGCTGGTGGAGATGGACGGTTTTGACAGCACCGACGCGGTCATCCTCATGGCGGCGACCAACCGGCCCGACGTGCTGGATCCGGCGTTGCTCCGCCCAGGGCGCTTTGACCGGCGGGTGGTGGTGCCTAACCCAGACGTGAAGGGGCGCGAGAAGATCCTAGAGATCCACACCCGCAAGATCCCCCTCGATGACGACGTGGATCTGGCCAGCATCGCCAAGCTCACCCCGGGCTTCTCTGGCGCTGATCTCGAGAACCTCTGCAACGAGGCCGCGCTGCTCGCCGCCCGCGAGGACCGCGACAACGTCAACCGCCAGTCGCTGGAGAAGGCGCGCGAGAAGATCTTCATGGGCCCGGAGCGCCGCTCGATGGTGCTCCCCGAGAGCGAGCGCAAGACCACCGCCTACCACGAGGCTGGCCACGCTATCGTCGCCCACCTGCTCCCCGGGCACGACCCGGTCCACAAGGTCACCATCGTCCCTCGCGGCAGAGCGCTCGGCCTCACCATGACCATGCCCGACGAGGACCGGCTCTCGGTGAGCAAGCAGGAGCTCCACAAGCGCATCGCGATGATCATGGGCGGCAGGGCGGCAGAGGAGGTGGTGTTCGCCACCGTCACCGGCGGCGCCGCCAACGACATCCAGCAGGCCACCAAGATCGCCAACGCGATGGTCTGTGAGCTGGGCATGTCTGACGCGCTGGGCCCGGTCACCTGGGGCGGCGGCCAGGACGAGGTCTTCCTGGGGCGCCAGATGACCCAGCGCGCCAACTACTCGGAGGCCACCGCCCGTCGGATCGACGAAGAGGTGGGCGCGATCGTCCGCCACGGGCACCAGCTCGCGCTGCGGATCCTGCGCGAGAACATCCACGTCCTGCACAGGGTCGCGCTCACCCTCGTGGAGCAGGAGACGCTCAACAGGGAGCAGTTCGCCGCCTTGGTCGCAGAGGCCGGCCCCGTGCCCCCTGGAGATATTCAATGGTTGGACGGCTGAGGCCAGCGCTGATGGGGATCGTGAACGCGACCCCCGACTCGTTCTCCGACGGAGGCAGGTTCCTCGACCCTGAGCGGGCGGTCCTCCACGCCCTCTCCCTGCTCGAACAGGGCGCCACCTGGGTCGACGTTGGGGGAGAGTCCACTAGGCCAGGGGCCACCCCGGTGTCGAAGGCGGAGGAGCTCCGCCGGGTGGTCCCCGTAATCGAGGGCGTCTTGCGGGAGCGCCCCGACGCCTGGGTGTCCGTGGACACCACAAAGCCCGCTGTCGCTGCGGCTGCGATCCGCGCTGGCGCGAAGATGGTCAACGACGTGAGCGCCCTCGCCGCGCCAGGCATGGCGTCGCTCTGCGCTGAGGCCGGCGTGGACGTAGTGCTAATGCACATGCGCGGCGCCCCGCGTACTATGCAGGCCGACACGCGCTACACCGATCTCGTCGGCGAGATCATCCGCTTCCTGCGGCAGCGCGCGGAGGTCGCGGTAGCCGCTGGCGTCCTCCGGGATCGCATAACGGTGGACCCTGGCCTGGGCTTTGGCAAGGCGTGGGAAGACAACCCGCGGCTCATCGCGGAGGTCCCCCGCCTCAAGGAGCTCGGCTACCCCGTCCTGATCGGCGCCTCCCGCAAGCGCTTCGTCGGCGCCCTCACCGGAGTGGATCGGCCGGAGGACCGGGTCGCCGGCTCGATCGGCGCGGCCCTCGCTGCGGCCCGCGCCGGGGCCGACCTCATCCGCGTACACGACGTGGGCCCAACCCGCGAGGCGCTCGTGGTGTTCATGGCAGTGGAGGCGGAGTGGACTGGCTTGTCAACCCCCTGATCAGCTGGCTGCGCGACAGCCCCTTCTCCACCGCGAGCTGGGTGGACTGGGCGGACATCAGCCTCCTGACCTACCTGGTGTATCGGTCGATCCTGATCCTCCAGGGCACCCGCGCCCTCCAGAGCCTGCTCGGGCTCGGCATCCTGGCAGGGGTCTACGTCCTCTCCGATGAGTTCGGCCTCACCACGCTCCACTGGCTGCTGGAGCACCTGTTCGTCTACCTGGTCCTCGCCTTGCTCATCCTGTTCCAGGAGGACATCCGGCGGGCCCTCGCCAGGGCCGCGGCCCCGCTCGCGATGCGGTCGGTCTCTCAGGGGACAGACGCCCCGCGCCGGGAGGAGATCATCCAGGCGGTGTTCGCGATGGGCAAGCGGCGCATCGGCGCGCTGATCGTCCTGCGCCGCGCCGCCACGCTGGACACCTTCGACGACGGCGCGCACCGGCTGGACGCGGAGATCACCACCGAGATCCTCCAGGCCATCTTTCACCCCTCCAGCCCCATCCACGACGGGGCTGTCACCATCGAGCACGGCAGGATCCGCTCCTCGGGCGTGTTCCTGCCCATCGCCACCTCCAAGAAGATCCTCAAGGCCTACGGCACCAGGCACAGGGCCGCTATCGGGCTGACCGAGCGCATCGACGCGGTGTGCCTGGTGGTCTCCGAGGAGCGCGGCACCGTGTCGATGGTGATCGGCGGCCAGGTCATCCCGGTCGCCGACCCCCAGGACCTCCGCGAGCGGCTCCAGGAGGCGATGGAGCTGGGGAAGGACGAGCTCGCGATGCGGAGCCCCACCCATGCCTGACAAGCGCACCGAGGAGCGCGTGTTCCTGAGACAGTGGACCGCGGGGCTCTCGCGGCAGCCGCTCCTCAAGCTGGTCTCCTTCCTGATCGCGGTGGGGGGGTGGCTCTACGTCCAGGGGGAGCAGGTGGTCGACGAGCGGATCCAGGCCGAGGTCGCGTGGACCCCGCCTGTGCACCTGCTCCCCACCGAGACCCTTCCGCGCTACGTCTCTGTCGCGGTGCAGGGCTCGGTGAGCACGGTGCGAAAGGCCCAGCGGGCGAGGGTGATCGTCAAGGCCGACCTGTCCCAGGCCACCGCCGGCGAGACGCTGGTGGAGTTCGCCGCGCTGCCGATGGAGGGGCTGCCGGGCAAGCTCGCGATCCAGGGCGTCTCGCCCTCCTCCATCCAGTTCACCCTCGACGAGGGCACCACCCGCAAGGTGGCGCTCTCCTCGATCACCGTGGGGACCCCGGGGGAGGGCTACGAGGTGGTCGGCGTGGAGATCGACCCCCCGGTCGTCGAGGTGTACGGCCCCAGGTCGCTGGTGGAGCCGCTCGTAGAGGTCCAAACCATGCCGATCGACGTGTCGGGCATGGCGGGCGACTCCAACCTGTCGGTGAAGCTGGATCTGCCCCGCCAGGTGCGCCTCGCCGAGAACGTAGCCCTCGAGGCTCGGGTCGACGTGGAGCCCGCCATGGGCATCCGGTCCTTCCCCGACGTCAGCGTGGTGTTCCCCAAGGGCGAGTGGAGGGGGGCGCCAGATCAGGTGATGGTCCGCCTCAGGGGCCCCGCGTCCGTGCTGCGCGAGATCCTCCCCAGCCAAGTCCTGGTGGTGGCGCAGATCCCGGAGTCCGTCACCGAGAGCGAGCTGGTCCTCGCCTTCGGCCCCTCCCAGGGGCCGCGGCTGGAGCTGGTGTATCCGGGGGTCCACGAGCGGGTAGACGAGACCCTCATCCCGCAGAGCATACAGGTGAGGCGCAGATGATCAGGTTTGGGACCGACGGGATCCGAGGCGAAACGGGGGAGCACCCCATCACCGCGGAGGTCGCGGCGAGGGTAGGCAGGGCCGCCTCGGCCCTCGCCGGAGGGGGCCCAGTGCTGGTCGCACGAGACACCCGCCCCGGCGGCGAGGCGCTAGCCTCCGCGGTGCTCGACGGCGCCGCCGTTCAGGGGAGCGCGGCGCTTGACCTCGGGGTGCTGCCCACCTCCGGGCTGGCCGCCGCCCTGGCAGGGGGGCTGGGGGCGGCGGGGGTGATGATCACCGCCTCGCACAACCCCGCGACCGACAACGGCTTCAAGGTGCTCGGCGCGGGCGGCAGGAAGCTCAGCGAAGCGCAGACCGCTCGGGTGGAGGCGTGGCTGGAGAACCCGCCGCCTGCTGGCATCAGCGGCTCGGTGCGGGCAGCGGCGGACCCTGCCCTGGCGATTTACCTGCGGGCGCTGGTCGACGCGCTGCCGGCCCTGGGGGCGGTGCGGGGGCCGGTGGTCATCGACCTGGCGAATGGGGCGCTCACCTCGGTCCGGCCCTGGATGGAGGCCCTGCCCTTCGAGGTGATCCTGATCGGCGGCGGGGATGGACAGATCAACGAGGGCGTCGGCAGCGAGCACCTGGAGCACCTCGGGGCGGCGGTCAGGGCGACGGGGGCCCGCGCGGGCCTCGCGGTGGACGGGGACGCAGACCGCTGCCGGCTAGTGGACGCGGAGGGTGCTCCGCTGGCGGGTGACGCGGTGACCTGGCTCCTCGCGAGGGGGGCGGGCGCCATCGCGGTCACGGTGATGAGCAACGCGGGCCTGGAGGCGTCGATGCCCGGGGTCCGGGTGCTCAGGACCCCTGTCGGGGACAAGCACCTGCTGGAGGCGCTCGCGGCGGACCCCACCCTGGCGGTCGGCGCCGAGGAGTCGGGCCACGTCGTGTTTCCCGACGCGCTGCCCACTGGGGACGGGCTGGTGACCGGGCTGCGGGCGCTGGCCCTGGTGGGTGATCAGCCACTCCGCGACGCGGTGAGCGGCTACAGGGCCTTCCCGCGCTGCATCCGCAAGGTGCGCGTCACGCAGCGGCCGGAGCTGGACACCGTGCCAGGGGTGGCCGCGGCGCGGGAGGAGGGGCTGGCCCTGCTGGGGCAGGGGCGGGTGTTTCTGCGCTACTCTGGCACAGAGCCGGTGCTCAGGGTGCTGGTAGAGGGCCCGGAGCAGGCCCTCGTCGACGAGGTCACCGCCAGGGTGTGCGCCGCGGCGCAGGCGGCGCTCTCGTGAGGCCGGTGAGCACCGCGGCGCAGGTCCGCGAGCTGGACCGACGGACCATCGAGGAGCTTGGTGTCCCGGGGATCGCCCTGATGGAGACCGCCGCACACGGGGTGGCGGTGGCGATCCGGGCCCGCTTCGCCGAGCGCGCCAGGGCGGGGGTCGCCGTGGTCTGCGGCCCGGGAAACAACGGCGGCGACGGCTATGCCGTGGCGCGGTGGCTGCGCGGCTGGGGCTTCCCGGTGTGGGTCTGGCCCCTGAGCGCCAGCTCGCTGGGCGACGCGGGGGTGAACCGTGCGGCGGCCGCGAGGGCAGGGGTCTCCACCAGTGAGGATCTGGGTGACGCCGGGCTGATCGTGGACGCGGTCTTCGGCACGGGGCTCGCCCGTGAGGTGACCGGGCGGGTCGCCGAGGTGGTGGCTGCGATCAACGCCCACCCCGCGCCGGTGGTGGCGGTGGACCTCCCCACGGGCATCCACACCGACACCGGCCAGGTGCTGGGCTGCGCCGTGCGGGCGGCCTACACCGTGACCTTTGGCCGGGACAAGCTGGCCACCTGGCTTGAGCCGGGCCGCGACCTGTGCGGCGAGGTGGAGGTGCTCGACATCGGCATAGGCCACGCCCCGGTGCCCGCCGCAGCCGAGGTGCCGGAGGGCGCGGACCTCGCCCCCCTGTGGCCCGGACGGGACCGCAGGGCCCACAAGCGGGACTCGGGGCACCTGTTGGTGCTGGCGGGATCCCGCGCGATGTCGGGGGCGGCGGTGCTCACCTGCCAGGGGGCGCTCGCAGCGGGGGCAGGGCTGGTGACCCTCGCCGCGCCCAGAGGGGCGCGGCTGGAGGCGCTCCCTCCTGAGGTGATGGTCCTGGAGGCTGGCGCCGGCGATCTGTTCGAGGCGCTGCACCCCAGACAGCTCGGGCGGTTCACCGCGATCGCCGCCGGCCCGGGGCTGGGGGGTGGGCTGGGGGAGCTGCTCCCGACCGCCGCATCCGCCCTGACCGCCCTGTGGGTCGAGTCTCCGCTGCCGATGGTCTTTGACGCGGACGCCATCCCCTGCGCGGTGGGTGCTGGCCACGGCGAGCGCGTGCTCACCCCTCACCCTGGGGAGGCGGGGCGCTTCCTGCAGCGCGCCGTGGCCGAGGTGCAGGCCGACAGGCTGGGGGCAGCGCGGGCGCTGGCCGATCGTGCGGGAGGCGTGGCGCTGCTCAAGGGGCCTGTCACCGTCATCGCTGCCGAGGGGACGCGGCCCTCGCTCAACCCCACGGGCTGTGAGGCTCATGATCCGACACATCTAATAGCCCATCTGGTTGATACTGTTGACCTCCGCATCGGCTCATGGGATCTGGTGGCATCCGCTCGGA
>JAFGVK010000174.1 GCA_016938035.1 Deltaproteobacteria bacterium
CCATGAGGGCAGCGAGGCCTACAGACGGCGAGGTCGGGGGCGGTAGCGCGCTGAGCTGGCGTGAGGAGCTTGGGATAGATAGACATTATTCGCGGAGCCGTTTCAAGCAACCGCCGGGGGGACGGGAATTACCGCCAAGTAACTGTGCCCGTCCCCCCACCCACCCTTGGGCTGTGGTGCATGATGTGCCCGCATGTAGCCCGCTGCTCACCTCGACGCGGTGTGTCGATGAGCGCTGCCACAGCAGACGTGAGCGGGGATCGGCGTGGGGGGACGAAGGGGGTGGGCGCTAACAAGGGGCCTTGGGGACCGGTTGTCCGTTGGATCGAGGCGCCGAAGCGGAGGGCAGGGGGGACGGCCATCGCATGAGTCGACGGGCGCCGAGCGCTACCCGCGCGCGCAAGGATCCTTGCTGCGTGAGCGGCAATACGCAATTTTTCTTCCGACAGGGGCTGATCGGTAGAGGGCCTCCAATCCTGAAAACGGATCGCCGGGGAGAAAGCTCCGGTCGTCACGTTGAGCCGCGTTAGTGTGAGAATATAGAGGTAAAAGCTGTGGTATCGTCTTGTTGGTGTGCCGCTGTCTCCTCGCTGTTCGATTTGACCCCAGGGGGGGAATGACGGTACCTAGGCACCACCGGGTCCGCCCGGTGTCCTCCCCCATGGCGTGCGAGCACCCGTCGCTGCCCCTCCTCGTTGAACCCGGTCGGCGTTGTCGGCTGACGTCCTGGTGTGCCCCCACGGCACACCTGCAAGTCCCTCTCCTCGTCTGGTCGCCTGTTCGGTGGCCAGACTTGGGTGGGCTCGCCGCAGCGCTTGTGGGTTGACGTGAGGAGTGGGATATGGAGTTCGGGAACGCTGGTCCCCGGAGTGAGGAGATGCGCAAGATCGCGACAGGCATGACGGTTGGCGCGCTGACCCTGGGGATTGGTGCCTGGACGGTGAGGACGGACCTTCGGGTGTTGAGCTGGGAGTGGAGGGCGTCGTCCTCGCTGAGCGAGGAGGAGCTGGCGCAGCTCGAGGGCTGCGAGCCCTTGGCGTGGGCTGCCGCACTGAAGGTCGTCTCCCAGCGGGTGGAGCACCGGTGCGGCGCAGAATGGGGACCGGAGCAGCTCGCACAGGGGCTGCGACGGGGGGATGGCTCGCTGTCTGTCCAGAAGGCTCGGTGGCTCGCGGGGTGGTGGGGTGACGCCTCCCGGCCGCTTGAGGTCCGCGTGGAGGCGGGGCTGGCGCTGGAGCGCGCTGGACAGGGGATCCTGTCAGATCTCTCGCTCTGGGTGGAGGCGGTGTCGCCAGAGCCGGTGGCCCTCCTGGATGCGGGGTGGGCCTCTCCCGCTCTGGAGCAGCGGGCCGCGGTTCGCCGATGGCTGGACGGACAGGCGTGGGACCCCGTCAGGCTGGGGGAGTGGGCTGCGCTCACGACCCTCGGCCTGACTGAGGATCCGTTGCTCCAGGCGGAGGCCTGCGCAGAGCTCGCTGAGTACGGCCTCGACGGCGGGGGGCCCGTGCCCGGAGACTGCGCGGTCGGACTGCGCCACCTGTGGGAGCTGTCCAGGGAGGACGGCCCACCGCCCGCTGCGGTAGGCTCCGGCCTGGCGCTAGCAAGGGCGCGCTGGAGGGGGGATGGGGTCACCCTGGATCAGCGGGAGGCGCTACTGGGCGCTTGGGCCGGTTGGGTCCGTGCGGGGGACCCCCACCGGCTGGTGGCTGTTGTCGCCCACCCCGCGTGGGAGCTCACCGACGAGGCAGCCCGAGGCGGGGGCGAGGTGCTGGGAGTCCTTCGCCACCACCGAGGGACCGCGTGGACCTCGGCGCTCGCCGCGCTCGAGTTGGGAGAGCGGGCCGAGGTCGCCGTTCAGGTGTTCGAGTACGGAGAGGGGGCGCTGATCCGCGCTGGCGCTGGCGCGGCCCTGGTGGGGCGGTGTGGTGAGCTGCTCCCCCTGCCACCCGCGGAGGAGCCCCTGGGAGCGCCGGTCCCACGTGAGAGAGTGCAGGTCCTCGCGGCCCGTGAGGTTGCCGCAGGTCTTCAGGTCGCCAGGGAAACCGAGGCGCTGACACGGCTCGCGCTGTGGCTTGAGGGGGCCGACCGTGTGGGGAGTGGGGGCCTCCGGCACGCTCTTGGGGTCGCCGTGCCCACGGGACCAGGCGCAGCGCTGGGGGGCATGCTCGGGGACCGGCACCCGGTGGGGGAGCCCACATGGCTGGCGCGCGGGTGCGCTGGGGTGGGGCAGGGTGAGCGCAGCGATGCTGTCGAGGACGCAGCCTCCTCCGTGACAGGCGCCTGGCGCTGAGGGACCCAGCCTGAGTGCGTTGCCCGCGCATCCATGCTGTTGGTGCACCGGCGGCGAGACGGGGGGGCCGCGCCGCTCGCGCGCTCGCTGTGTGACTAGAAGCTGGGGTAGAGGCACACCTGAAGCCAGCCCTGCGGATACCCCGTGGGCTTCTGCGCCGTCTCGAAGTCCACCCCGTAGAGCAACCAGCCCTCGTCCTCTCGTGCCCCGATCCACTGGCCGATCTCAGAGGTCCGATCCGCGGTGTCGATCACGGGCGGCGCGCTGAGATCCTGAGAGAAGGTGCGGCAGACCAGCCTTGGTTTGCTGGCCACGCCGTCCTGCGCCTGCGCGGTGGTGGACCCGGGTCCGAGGGACAGCCCACCTAGAAAGGCCAGCAACAAGCCCGAGCTGATCAAGAGAACGCTGCGCACCGACACCTCGCAATGTGTGCTCAGCTATCGGATTCGCGCTGCGATAGCAAAGAGTCCAAAAACTGTCCTCATGTGTTGGGTTTCTGTTGTTGTTCGTTCAGGTGTTCAGTATAGTGGTCGTGTGAGCTGAGGTGACACATGTCTGTTCCGTGCCTTGTCGCAGATCGCGCAGAGAATCTACCAGCGAAGTGGAACGGATCCTCGGAGAGTGTTCAGGATCTGGTCTTTGTCGTGACACTGGAGGGCAGCTTTCGCGGGGAGGACTTTCACCGGGGTGAGCGGGTCGTCTGTGCGCCTCACCCGCAGGAGGGCGACCTGGTCCTGATGCGAGCGGCCGGCCAGGAGCGAGTTCGGATGGGCTTTATCAGCGGTGGAAGGCTCTATGGCGAGCACGGAGAGCGGTGCTCTCCCGCTCGGTGGCAGGTGCTGGGCATGGTGAGCCGCGCTTGCCGGCGTCCGATCCTTGAGCTCGCCGCGCCAGCGGCCGATGTGGCCCCGCAGCGGCTGCGGGCACCCGCTCGTCCCAGGGGCGTCTCAGCGCGTCGGGGGCAGCGCGTGTCGCCCCAACTCCGCCTCTTTGGGGACGGCGGGCCGTGCTGATAGGGGCCTCAGCGCAGGGCGAGGCGCATCGCGGCCACACGCGCGCTGGAGAGTGGCGCGAGCAGGTCGCCGTCCTCATGGAGCCAGGTGCCGACGATCGCCGCGTCGAGCAGGGGGCGAAGCGAGGCTGCCTGGGTGGGGACCACGCCGCTGCCGGCCCAGAGGGGCGCCTCGGGCACGGCCTCACGCACGGTGTGCAGGTCGTCGATGTTCAGGGGCTGACCGGTCCCGCTCCCGGTCACGATCAGCGCGCCGGCTCGCCCCCTATACCAGGTGTCGCGCGCCACTTGTCGCAGATCGACGGAACCTAACGGCGAGGCGTGCTTGACCAGCACGTCCGCGGCGACTGGGGTGCTGGTTCCCAGCGCGTTGCGCAGGAGCAGCGTCTCGCGCGCCCGGCCAGAGATCACCCCCTGGTCCGTGACCATCACCCCGGTGTGGATGTTGACCCTGATGAACGCCGCCTCCACCGCCGCCGCGATGGACAGGGCGCTGAGAGCGTCGTTTCGCAGCACGTTGATGCCCATTGGCAGCGACGGGCACGCCTCCCTCACCGCCATGGCGATCCTGGTCATCGCCGCGACCACGTAGGGGCTGACCTCTGACGCCACAAAGGGCGCGTCTCCCAGGTTCTCGAGGATGCAGGCGTCTGCGCCCCCGTCTACCAGCGCGCGCGCGTCGGCCACCGCCCGGGCGATCACCTCACTCAAGCCCGGTGAGGGGCCGGGCGATCCGGGGAGGGGGAGGAGGTGGAGTACGCCGACGAGGGAGGGGGTAGAACAGCGCTCAAACATCGCTATCCATCGGGGTGTAGGGGAGGAGGTGGAGGCTCATCAGGCGGTAGGTGCCGTCCAGGACCGTATCGTCGCTGTCGTCGGAGGCCGCCTCGAACATCGCCTCTGTCCCGGCGACACCGAACAGAAAGAGGGGGGCGCCGTCCTCTGCGGCCATGAAGTAGAGGCTGTGGAGCGCGCTGTCCTCTGGCGAGAGCCCGTGGGCCTCCATGGCTGGATACAGCCTAGCGTCGAGGGGGCCGATACCCAAGGTGAAGGCGCGGTGATCCTCCCAGGCCGTGCCGTTGCAGTTGTCGTGACCGAGGAACAGCGACACGGACCACCAGCTAGCGCCGTCGATATCCGCCGGCCCATCGTTGGCCTCCAGGCCGGTGGGGGTCGAGGACAGGGAGCAGATCTCCTCCACCGCCTGATCCCAGAATCCCAGGGTCAGCACCGTGGCCGAGGGGACCGGCTGCCCGTCCTGCAGCACCATCGTTCCGTCAATGGACCACCAGGTGGCCTCCCGTAGCTCCTCGGACGCGTCGAGGTCTCCACTGTACTCCAGCGCCGTGTCCTCCAGGCCCGTGTCCCCGAGGTCGGTGGGCGAGTGCTCTGCGTCGCCCTTGCTCGACACACAGCCAGCGAGGGAGAGGGCCAGGGCGAGCGCGCGGAGGGCGTGGCGAGACATGAGAACTCCAGGGTGTCGCCGGGTGCGTTGCAATATGCGTTCCATACCGATCAGTGCTCGTTGAACGCCGCGTGTTGAGAGGTCCGGGGACGAGGAGGCTGGCAGAGGGCGACGTGGCTGTCGCGATCTACCGGGGCAGCTGCCAGGCCCACGCCGGGAGCCAGGTGAAGGGCTGCTCGCCGTCCCAGGTGGGGGGGACGTGTCCTCCGTCGTCGAGGCTGGAGGGGTAGGCCCACCCGTGGGGGGTCCAGTCCCCTCCGTAGGCCGCGTGTCCACCCACGCTCTCGTCGGGAAACGGGCTCATCGGCGCGATCCCCATGCCGAGAGGACCCAGGGCGAGCGCCGTGAGACGCGTCCAGCGGGGATCGGTCGACCAGGGGTCTGGGCAGTCGGTCTCGAGGATGTGCCCGCTCAGGGACCACCCGTTCGTGCACCCCTCGCACAGGGAGTCTGTCGCGAGGGCCTGCCCCTCCAGCGAGACGACGACCGAGCAGACGAAATCATCCTCGGCCAGGCTGCTCTCCCAGCCCTCGTTGAAGAGGGTCCAGGTGTGAAAACCGGAGACTCCGGCGCCCTGTGGCTCGAGCCAGGCTCGGTCTAGCGCCCACGCTGGCGAGCCGTCGCCAGAGGAGCAGGCTTGTAGGAGCAACAGGGAGATCACACCGGTCACGTCACACCTCGCGCCGACAGCTTATTCTGTCCTGTCAGCGCGCGCGCCCCTCATCGCCATCAGCTGTAGCGCGGTGAGCGAGCTGAGGATTACGGCAGCGCCCACCACGGTGGTCGCGGTGGGTGCGTGAGACCACAGCATCCAGTCCAGCCCTCCCGCGAAGAGTGGACCCAGATAGCCGGCCATCGCGACGCGCCCCGCGGTGTCGTGGCGGTAGGCCGCGGTGAGCAAGAGCTGAGCCGCCACCGACACCGCCCCAACGCCAACCAGCAGCAGCCAGGTGGGTGGGCTTGGCCAGATCCAGCCCGCGTGGAGCGCGACGGGGAGGCTGGCGAGGGATGACGCCCCGGCAAAATAGAGCACCACCACGTGCTTGGGTTCTTCCTTGAGCGCGCGCACCGCGAGGTAGGCGCCTCCAGCGAACATCGAGCCCGCGAGTGCGGTGAGACCGGGGAGGTTGATGAAGTCGAGCGATGGGCGGAGCACCAGCGCCACGCCCCCCAAGATCACGGGCACTAGGATCAGCTGTCCGGTTGTGACGCGCTCGCGCAGCAGGGGAACGCCTAGCAGCAGCACCCACAGGGGCGAGGTCTGCATCAGCAGCAGGGTGTCCGCGACGGGGAGGTCCGAGAGCGCTCGAAAGAAGAGGAGCAGCCCCACCCCGCCGAGCACCCCGCGCGCTACCAGCAGCCCGCGCCTGGTGCCAAGGAGCGCTAGGGGGCGGGCGCGTCCGTACCAACCGACCAACACCGCCGCCGTGACTAGCCCGCGAAAGAACACCACCTCCGCCGACGGGACCTCCACCGAGGCCAGCTTGGCCAAGGTCGCCATCACGCTGAACAGCGCTGACGCGGTCGCCATCAACAGGAAGGCGCGCAGGGGACCAGACATGACGTGTCCCTCCTGAGTCTCTAGGGTGCGGGGAGCGGGGCAAAGGGACCCGGTGCTCGGCGTAGGGGCGCCTGCCAGCCCGCGCTCTCGGGGGGAACTCGTGGCCCCCCTGAAGTGGCGAGGGGAGATGCTGCTCCTGGCGCCTCCCCGACCACCCACGGGGGCCTCGCGGCCGCCAAAGCTTGAGAGGTGTGGCAGGGGTCAGTTGACCCTGTGGATGACCTCGTCACGGCTTGCCAGCGCCTCGATGATCACCATGACCTCATCGGCCACCGCGTCCTGCGCCTGGGAGGTGGACGCGCCGATGTGGTGGGTGGCGACTACCCGAGGGTGCTGGGCCAGGGCGCTGGGGAACTCCCCCTTGGACGCGGCGGGCTCGTCCTCGAACACGTCGAGGCCAGCGCGGAGCCTGCGGCTGTCCAAGGCAGCGAGCAGCGCCGCGTCGTCCACTACCCCCCCGCGCGAGGTGTGGAGCAGGATCGCGCCTTCGCGCATCGCCTCCAGGAAGGCCCCGTCGATGAGGTGGGTGGTGGAGGCCGTCTTGGGGACGTGTACAGAGACCGCGTCAGACCGGGACGCGATCTCGTGGAGCTCCGCCACCTGCTCCGCGCCCAGCGCGGCGACCTTGGCGGGGGAGAGGTAGGGGTCGTAGATCAGGACCCTCATCCCAAAAGCCCTGGCGCGGACGGTGAGCTCAGCGCCGATCTGACCGGCGCCCACAAGCCCGAGGGTGCGCCCATACAGCCCGTCCGCCTTTCCGAAGCGGGCCTTGTCCCAGACGCCAGCGCGGGAGGCGATCACGTTGTCGGGGATCTGCCTGTCGACGGCGAGGAGCAGGCCCATCGCGAGCTCGGCGACCGCGATGGCGTTCATCCCGGGGGTGTTGGCCACGGCGACGCCGCGGGAGGCTGCGTGGGCGGTGTCGATGGTGTTGTAGCCGCTCCCCGCGCGGATGATCAGGCGCAGCGCGTCCCCGCTGTCGATGGCGGCGGCGCTCACCTTGGTGGACCGCACGATGAGCACCTCGTAGCCCGGCAGGGCGGCGGCCAGGGACGCATCTGCCAGGGAGGCGTCGATCAAGAGCTGGTGGCCCTGGTCGCGCAGGGTGTTGGCGTGCGCTTCGGGAAACTTGTCGGCGATGAGGATCTTCAAGATCACCTCCTGTGGGCTTCCCCTAACCCCTTCGCGGCGCGGGTGAAATACGAGAAAACCCCGATCATGTCGGGGTTGTGGCCTCCTACAGACGGACCAGCCGCCCTGAAGCGCTGGAGCTGAGGTCAGCGCTTCAGGGTGTTCTTGATCCCCGCTAGGAACCGCGCTCGGTCGGGAGGGGAGGGGATCTGCTCGGACACCAGCTCGATCAGCTCGTCAAGCCGACTGGTGGGGATGCTGTTCCACTCGGCCCCTAGCTCCTCAATCGCCTCGTCCAGCGCGAACTCCGCCATAGGTCCAACGTACCGGACCATGGCCTCTTGGAGCGTCTCGAGGACGGACTCGGCCACCATCTGTACCGGGGCCTCTCGCTTGGCTGCGGGCTTGGGGGTCCTGTCCTCTCCAAACCTCACCAGGGCCTTGCGGCGCAGCGACAGGAGGTTGGCCAGGCAGGCGTCCATCGGCAGGCTGGCCATGTGCAGGATCTGCTCGATGTTACGGCTCCCGTCGATAGCTCGGAAGGACAAGATCTCGGTGTCGACGATCTTGTGTCCGGCCTGGCTCTCTGGCTCCTGCTGGTTGGGCACGATCTCCAGGTCTCCTGCCTCAGCGCGCAGCTGAGAGAAGGCCCACACCCGCTGCTGGAGCGAGGCCTGCAACTTGGAGATGGGGTACCTGAAGACGATGACGCCCTTCTGCACGATCGTCCCGTCAGGATCGATGTCGTAGGTGCCCCCGTCGATGTGCATCAGGTCGAAGAGTACCTCCTCGTACTGCCTGCGGAGGGCCACCTTCAGCTGAGCGCTCGCCACATACCGGCCGCTGGCGAGGAGCTTGCCTGGCTTGGCCCCCGTCTGCCGCTCGCGCAGTCGCAGCTCCTCGATGGCCTCCTCGGGCACGCCGAATTCGCGGATCAGGATCGTCCCCAGGTGGTGCCTGGTGATGTTGGACTGCACGTACACCAGGGAGCCCTCGCGTACGAACATTTGCACATCCATCCAGCGATACCTGAAGCGCAGGCGACCCTCAGGCATTGTGGAGAGTTGTTGCAGCGCTTGATGAAGGTCCATGCTCATTCCAGATTGTGGGGCAGGGGAACAGAGTCGCCGAGCGGGGACATAGCTGTACTTACTCGGCTAGGGGCATTCCGGCAGCCTTGCGCACGGAATTGAAGTCAGCGTCCGAGATCTCGTGGAACCCGTGGGCCTGCAGCGCCTCCAGGGCCGCGTGCCCCTCGGGCAGCGCCATGAGGGCCTCTTGGATCTTGACGCGGTCCGCCTCGGGCATGCTGCGGCTCACCGACATCGCCCAGTTGGGGAGCCACTCGCCCCGGCCGATCACCTTGAGCTGCGACTTGGGGATGTACTCGTATTCCTTGGCCCAGTCGCCGTCCTGAATGAAGCCGGCGTCGAGATCACCGTAGTAGACGCTCATCATGACGTTGTCTGCCTTGTTGTACATGGCCTCGGACAGGTGCAGCTCGGTGTCCGGGTTGATGCCAGCGGCCATCAGGGTGAGCTTCTGGGACAGGTAGCCGCAGGCGGAGGTGTAGCCGATGATGCCGACCTTCTTGCCCCTAAGCTCGTCGATCGTGGCGATGGTGCTGTCCGCCCGAGTGATGATCACGCCGCGGAAGCGCGGGCCGCTAGCCCCCCTGCTCGCCACCGCGATCGCCTGATGGTTCGCCGAGGTGCGCGCGTAGATGTAGGGGTTCTCATAGCCGATGGCGATCTCCCCCCGGTTGACCTTGGACTCGTACTCCGAGAACGACGCGGTGACCATGGGGACCACCTCCAGTCCGGTGGCCTCCTTGAGGTACTCGGCGAGGGGCGTGATCTGACGGAGCGCCTCAGCGGGCTCCTGGCGGGGGAGGATGGAGATGCTGTAGGGCAGCGCCCAGGCGGAGGTGGTCAGCGCGAGCGCGAGCACTGTGGCGACGATGCGTGTCATGGTTGACCTCATGATAGAAGGGGAAAAAGCGCAAAAATAACACAGGCATAGCGCAACTCCCCCCAGGCAAAGGCCTGGGGGGACAGCCCTCTAGGGGGCCCGCTCTGGGATGGGCATCTCAGCCGCCTTGCGGATGGAGTCGTAGTCGGAGTCTTGCGCCTCTTGGAATCCCGTCACCTTCAGCGTCTTGAGCAGAGGGCTCCCAGTGGGGATGTTCACCAGCGCGTCCCGGATAGCCGTCCTGTCCGCCTCGCTGACGCTGTCTGCGACCGAGAAGGACCAGTTGGGGAGCCAGGCCCCCTTGCCCATGATGTTGATCTGGCTGCGGGGCACATACTCGGCCACCTCAGTCAGCGCGGTCTCCCGAACAAAGCCAGCGTCCACGTCGCCATAGTAGACCGACATGATGACGTTCTCGTGTTTGTTGTAGAGCGCCTCGGTCACCTGGCACTCCTTGTCCACGTCGATCCCGGCCTCCATCATCGCGAGCTTCTGCGACAGATAGCCGCCCGCCGCCGAATAGCCAGCGATAGCGATGCGCTTGCCCCGGAGATCCTCGAGCGTCACGATGTCGCTCCCCGCCCGGGTGATGATGACCCCCTGTAGCTTCGGTCCGTCCTTGCCCGTCATGGCCATCGCGATGACGTCCCGCGTCTCTGCTGCGCGGATGTAGATGTACGGGTTCTCGAACCCCAGTGAGATGTCACCGTGCTGGATCCTGGCCTCATACTCTGGGAAGGCCGCGGTCACCACGGGGGTGATGTTGAGGTTCGTCACCTCGTTGAGGTAGCTCGCGAGCGCCTTTGCGCGCTCATTGACCTCGTTCGGTGCGTACCGAGGCAGCACAGAGACGGTATAGTCCTCGGCGAGCGCGCTGGAGGTCAGAAGAAAGAGCAGGCCAGAGAGGAGGATACGGGTCATGCCTCCTCCGAGTCCTTGCGCCGCGCCTTCTTCTTCTTCATCATCTCGGCGGCGAACCGGACCGAGGTCTGCATGCGGCCAAACGCCAGCGCCAGATCCGCGATCTCGCCGCAGGGCGTCCCCACCGCGATGTCGGTCTCCAGGTCACCCATGGAGATCTTGTTCGCCTGCTCCGTCAGCTGGCGGATGGGCTTTGAGATCCGGCCGCCGATGAAGGTCGCGAAGCCAAAGCCCAGCAGCACGGTGACGGCGAGCAGCACGTAGAAGGGCACCGCGGAGCGCTTGAGCGCCGCGTTGATCTCTTCGGTGAACAGCCCGACGTGAGCCTCCACCTCGGTGCCGGGGACGGGCACCGCGACCTCGGAAACCTGCTGCCCACCGACGATGAAGTTCTTGGTGCTCTTCTCCTGCCCCGCCGCCAGCCGGTTCATACCCATCAGATCGGAGGGGACCCCCTCGCTCTTGATGCGGGCCTGGAAGTCATCGTCGAACGCGTCGGCCGCGTGGTAGATGTGGGCCATGGGGCGGTCTTCGGCGTTGATGAGGTAGACGTAGGCCACCCCGTCCAGCGCCGCGGTGGACTTCGCGATCCCCACCACCTTGATGTGGTTGTTCACCAGGAGGGCGGGCTGCACCTGCTCAGAGAACATGCGGACGATGGCGGTGGTGCGCCCCTCGACC
>JAFGVK010000175.1 GCA_016938035.1 Deltaproteobacteria bacterium
AGCTCCTGACCGCGGTGCGCGGCGCACGGGCACTGCTGGAACTCCAGCATGAAGGGGAGGATTTCGAGATGTGATCGTGGGTCAGGCTGTGAGGTGCTGGCCACCGGCGGCTCGGGGGACGTCCTCACCGGAGTGATCGGGGCGCTCTTGGCGCGGGGCGTCCCCGCGCGTGACGCCGCGCGGCTGGGGGCGTGGGTCCACGGGCGGGCAGGGGAGGCGCTGGCCTCACGCCGGTCCCAGGGCTGGGCCGCGTCGGACATCGCGGGGGCGCTGCCAGCGGTGATTGAGGCGCTCCTCCAGGAGCGGTGAGGCACCCGCCGAGCCGCCCTCCTACGGGTTCCGGATCGCTGGCCCCGGGACGCCGGGGGCGTTGCCGGCCGCTCGCTCGGGTCGGTCGCGCGCGAGCGTTCGCTTCCTTCATCCTAGCCCTCCACGCGTGGGGGTAGAGGGCTGGCGCCAGAGCGGATAGGGAGCAGCGCACACCCGGGAGCCGCTATGTCCTCTCGCCCCTTCCTCATCACCGTCTTCGCCTTGATCCTCGTGCTGGGGACGCTGGCGACGTTGTTCTCGCTGCAGAACGGCGCCCGCACCGTGGAGCTCTCCCTCGACCTGGGCTTCGCCGCCTGGCGCCTCAAGGACCCGGTCAGCGTCCCCACCTTGGTGGGGGCCGCCTTCGGTAGCGGCCTGCTGGCTGCGGTCGCGCTGCGCCTGCTGTGGGCCCTGCGGCCTGCGCCCAAGGTCGCCGCGGCATCCTCATGGGAGTGAGCCGCGCGCGGGTCAACCCCGGGCGCTTCGCGGCGGCGGTGGCCCTGCTGCAGGTGGAGGAGGGGGCGCACGCCGAGGACGCCCTCGCGAACCTCGCCCCGGAGGGGGACGACCGCAACCTGGCCTGGTTCCTGGTCTACGGGGTGCTGCGCCGACAGGGCGAGCTGGACGCGGCGCTGCGACCCTGGATCCGCCACCCGATCGGCGGGATGGACCCCGAGCTGCGCGCGGTCCTGCGCCTGGGCGCCTTCGAGAAGCTCCACGCCAACACCCCGGATCACGCCGCGGTGGACCAGGCGGTGGAGCTGGTGAAGGCGCTGGGCCTTCGCAGGGCGCAGGGCATCGTCAACGCGGTGCTGCGCAGGGTGGTGGTGCCCGAGCAGATGGGCCGCCCCGACACCCTCAACCACCCAGCCTGGCTGCTGGAGCGCTGGACCAGGCGCTACGGCGCCGAGGCGGTGGACCGCTGGTGCGCCAACAACAACACCCCACCGCCCCTCTTTGTTGTGTCCAGGGGGGAGGCGCTGCCTCCGGCGCTAGCCTCCCACGCGGAGCCCGCGGGGGTAGGGGACGCGCCGATCTCCAGGCTGTGGCGGGTCCACAGCCCGGGGGGGGCGGTCCCGGACCTGCCCGGATTTGAGCGGGGGGAGTTCTGGGTGCAGGACGCCGCCTCGGTGGCCGTCGCCGATCTCCTCGGTGAAGTCGATGGTGTGGAGGTGCTCGACGCCTGTGCCGCGCCAGGAGGAAAGAGCCTCCGGCTGGCGAGCAGGGGCGCGGTGGTCACCGCGACCGACCTGTCGCGACCCCGCCTCGCCCTGCTGGAGCAGTCGGCCACCCGCCTCGGCTTCGACATCGCCCGCGAGGTCCACGACTGGGAGCAGGGGCCGCACCCCGAGCGGACCTGGGGCCGCATCCTCGTCGACGCGCCGTGCTCGGCGCTGGGGACGGTCCGCAGGCACCCAGAGATCCGCTGGCGCCGGCAGCCCCGCGATCTGGCCGCGATGGGGGTGCGGCAGCGCCGCATCCTCGAGCACGCCTCCGCGAGCCTCTCGCCAGAGGGGGTGCTGGTCTACGCGGTGTGCAGCCCGGAGCCAGAGGAGGGGGAGCAGGTGGTGAGCTCCTTCCTCGCGGACCACCCCGACTTCACCCTGGACCAGACCCTCCACACCGCGCCCTCGTCTGGGGGGGAGGACGCCTTCCACGCGGCGAGGCTCGTGCGACGGTGAGCAGCACTCCGATGTTCCAGCAGTACAACGCCCTCAAGGCCACGCACCCTGAGGCGCTGCTGTTCTTCCGTATGGGCGATTTCTACGAGATGTTCTGGGAGGACGCTGAGGTCGCGTCGAGGGTGCTCGAGCTGACCCTGACCTCCCGCAACAAGAGCGACGACAACCCCATCCCCATGGCGGGGGTGCCCTACCACGCGGTGGAGGGCTACGTTCAGCGGCTGGTCGACGAGGGCTACAGGGTGGCCATCGCCGAGCAGGTCGAGGACCCGGCCCTGGCCAAGGGGCTGGTGCGCCGGGAGATCACCAGGGTGGTCACCCCGGGCGTGGTGCTCAACCCCACCACCCTCGACGCCCGATCCTTCAACTACCTGTGCGCCATCGCCAGATCGAGCAGGGGCTGGGGCTTCGCGCTGCTGGAGCTCTCCACCGGCGATTTTCGCGTCACTACCCT
Source organism: Deltaproteobacteria bacterium (assembly GCA_016938035.1). Lineage (GTDB taxonomy): Bacteria > Myxococcota_A > UBA796 > UBA796 > JAFGVK01. Next base: position 2,446 of record JAFGVK010000175.1, read on the forward strand.
GATGAGCGCAGAGCACACCGTGGCGGAGCTGGAGCGCTCCGCCCCCCGCGAGGTGCTGCTCGGCCCGGGGGTGGAGGCTGAGCCCGTGGTGCTGGGGGCCCTGTCCCGCCTGCGCGCGGTGCGCTCCGAGGTGAGCGCCGACGCCTGGACCAGGGGGGAGGCCCTCCGCGAGCTGCACCAGACCCTTGGGGTGGCCACCCTGGACGGCTTTGGGGTGGAGGAGCGGGGGCCTGCGGCGTCCGCCGCGGGAGCGCTCGCCCGCTATGCGCGTGACACAAGTGGTTCTACGCCGCGTAATATCCATTCCCTGAAGTCGTACCTCACCTCGGACTTCCTCACCCTGGACGAGACCACCCGGCGGAACCTGGAGCTGTTCCAGACCCTGATCGAGGGAAAGCGCAAGGGGAGCCTCCTGGGCCTGCTCGACCAGTGCTCCACCGCGATGGGCTCCCGCCTGCTGCGCGAGTGGCTCGGGGCGCCCCTGCAGGACGCGGCGCAGATCCGCTCGCGGCAGGGGGCGGTGCGGGCCCTCGCAGAGGACGCCACCACCAGGGAGGCCCTGCGGGGGGCGCTGCGCCGGGTCGCAGACATGGAGCGCATCGGGGCGAGGGTCGCTCAGGGCACAGCCCACGCCCGCGATCTCGACGCGCTGCGCCGCTCGCTGGTCGCTGTCCCCGCGATACGCGACAGCCTCCCTCAGGCGGTGCGTCCGTGGGGACCGACGGACGCCGCGGCCGATCTGGCCGAGGAGCTGGACCACTGGCTGATGGAGGATCCCCCGCTCTCGCTGACCGAGGGGGGCCTCATCCGGCGCGGAGCCCATCAGGAGTTGGATGAGGTTGTCGCGCTCTCTGTCGATGGAATGTCGATCATTCGCGATCTGGAGGAGCGGGAGAGGCGGGACACGGGGATCAGCTCGCTCAAGATCCGACGCAACAAGGTGTTCGGCTTCTACCTCGAGGTCACCAGGGCCAACGTCGAGAAGGTGCCGGCGCGCTTCCTGCGCAAGCAGACCCTCTCCACCGGCGAGCGCTACATCACCCCTGAGCTGAAGGAGCTTGAGGACCGGGTGCTTGGGGCCGACGAGCGGCGCAAGGCGCTCGAGTACGGGCTGTTTGTGGAGCTGAGGGAGCGGATGGCGGCCGCCTCGCCGCGCGTCCTCGCCATCGCCCGGGCCCTGGCACAGCTGGACGCCCTCGCGGCGCTGGCCGAGGTGGCGGTGCGTCACCGCTGGAGCTGCCCTGAGCTCCGGGAGGAGCAGGTGCTGGAGGTGAAGGGTGGGCGTCACCCGGTGGTGGAGGCGCTGCTGACCGAGGAGCGCTTCGTCCCCAACGACCTCAGGCTCGACGTAAAGGATCGGTCACTTATTGTGCTTACTGGCCCAAATATGGCAGGCAAGTCCACCATCATCCGGCAGGCGGCGCTGCTGGTGATCCTGGCGCAGATGGGCTCCTTTGTTCCGGCAGACGAGGCGGTGGTCGGGCTCTGCGACAGGGTCTTCACCAGGGTCGGCGCGGCGGACCACCTCACCAGGGGGCAGTCCACCTTTATGGTAGAGATGTCGGAGACTGCCTCGATCCTCCACAACGCCACCGAGCGCTCGCTGGTGATCCTCGACGAGATCGGCAGGGGAACCTCGACCTACGACGGCTTGGCCATCGCCTGGGCGGTGGCCGCGGATCTGGTGGACAGGGTGCGCTGCAGGGCCATGTTCGCGACCCACTACCACGAGCTGTGCGAGCTGGCCGACTCCCGAGACAGGGTCGCAAACCAGTCGATTGCGGTGCGTGAGTACGGCGAGGAGATCGTCTTTCTGCGCAAGCTGAAGGACGGCGGGGCCTCGCGCTCCTACGGCATCCAGTGCGCGCGCCTGGCGGGCATGCCGCGGCCGGTGGTGAAGGAGGCGCTAGGTCTGCTCACGCGCTTCGAGAGGCACGCCCCGCGGGGGGCTCAGCAGCAGCTCAGCCTGTTCGGCGCCCTGTCCACAGAGCCGCCAGCGCCCCCCCAGGAGCAGGGCCCCAGCGCCCTGCTGGCCTTCGTCCGAGAGCTGGATCCCGACGCGCTCAGCCCGCGCGAGGCCCTCGACGCCCTCTACCAGATCCGCGCCCTCGCGGGCGACGGGAGCTAGGGTGGAGGCCGCCCTGCAGGGCTTCGAGTACCACATCAGGGTGGAGCGGATGTTGTCGCTCCATACCTGCGAAGCGTACATGCGCGACCTCAACCACCTGGGGGACTGGTGCCTGGATGCGGGGGTGGCGCGGCCGGAGGATCTTACCAGGGAGCACATGGGGGGCTTCCTCTCGGCCCTGGACCAGGAGGGCCTGGGGCAGCGGAGCCTCGCGCGGGTGAGGAGCTCCTGCAGGACCTTCTTCAGGTACCTGATCCAGGCAGGGCGCCTCGCAGAAGATCCAAGTTCGCTCCTGGAACCTGGTCGCTTCCTTCAGCCACTGCCTCACGTGCTCTCGCCGGAGCAGGTGGACGCGCTGCTGGCCGCCCCTCCGCTGGACAGGCCGCTCAGCCTGCGGGACGCGGCGATGATCGAGCTGATGTACAGCACCGGGCTCCGGGTCTCGGAGCTGGTCACCCTAGGGCGGCACCAACTCCACCGGGAGGAGGCGCTGCTGCGGGTGGTGGGGAAGGGGGACAAGGAGCGGGTCGTCCCGGTGGGGGAGCGCGCGCTCGACCTGATCGACCGCTACCTGTTCGAGGCGCGCCCGCACCACGACCCCCTGTCGCGCGCCCCTCAGCTCTTTGTAAGTCGGCGTGGTACCGCCATGACGCGGCAGAACTTCTGGCAGCGCATCAAGGCCTGGGCGGTGGAGGCGGGTATCGACGAGCAGGTCTCACCGCACGTGCTCCGCCACTCCTTCGCGACCCACCTGCTCACCTACGGCGCGGACCTCCGCTCGGTGCAGGCGATGTTGGGCCACTCGGACATTGGCACCACCCAGATCTATACCCACGTCAACCGGGAGCGCCTGCGCCAGCTCCACGCGGCGCACCACCCTCGCGCCAAGGTGAGGGGGCCTACCGGCTCTGCCGGTTGAGGGCCCCCGCGTTCGCGTTAGAGGGGAGGTTCTCAAGGAGGTGACCTTGTCCTCTACGCTCCCCGCCGATCTCGACCTGCTCGCGGGCATCCAGCAGCTCCGCGTCGAGCGGAAGGCCATTATCCTGGCCCACTACTACCAGGAGGCCGCCATCCAGGACCTCGCCGACGTGGTCGGGGACTCGCTCCAGCTCGCCAGGGCGGCCCGTGACATGGACGCGGAGGTGATCCTGTTCGCCGGGGTCCACTTCATGGCGGAGGTGGCGTCGATCTACAACCCCGGGCGGATCGTGCTGGTGCCTGATCTGGACGCTGGCTGCTCGCTCGCCGACGCTGCGCCCGCCGCGGACGTGCTCGCGTGGAAGGCGGCGCACCCCGACCACCAGGTGGTGGCGTACATCAACTGCACCGCCGCCACCAAGGCCGCCGCCGACATCATCTGCACCTCGTCGAACGCGGTGAAGGTGGTGGAGTCCATGCCCACCGACCGCCCGATCCTCTTCCTCCCAGACCGGAACCTCGGGGCGTGGGTCCAGAGCCAGAGCGGCCGGCAGGACATTAGCCTGTGGGACGGCGCCTGCGAGGTCCACGAGACCTTCTCGCTGCCCGCCCTGCGGGACCTCAAGGCCAGGCACCCCCACGCTCAGGTCATCGCGCACCCGGAGTGCGAGCCGCCGATCCTCGCTGAGGCCGACCACATCGGCTCCACAGCGAGCCTGCTCAGCTTCATCACCGACAAGGGCGAGGCCACGTTTATCGTCGCCACCGAGCCCGGCATCGTCCACCAGATGGTGCGCGCCAACCCGCAGGCTACCTTCATCCCGCTGCCCGCCACCTGCGACGCGGACGCGCTCCCCGGGCGCTGCGACGCCAACGAGTGCCGCTACATGAGGATGAACACCCTGGAGAAGATCTACCTCGCGCTCCGCGACCTCCAGCCCAGGGTGACGGTCGACGAGGAGACCCGGGTGCGGGCCCTCGCGCCGCTGGACCGGATGTTGGCGCTGTGATCTCTGCGCCGCGGCCCGCAGGGGTGAAACATTCTCGCTGGGGTGGCGTACTATGAGGGAGCCCTACGCCGAGGCGCCCATGCTCAAGCCCATCCTGTGGACCGCGCTCATCTGGTTGATCCAGCTGATCTACACCGTGCTCCCGATCGATTTCATCCCAGACTTCATTCCCATCCTCGGACAGCTCGACGACCTTCTCATGCTGGTGATGTCCGGCCTCAGCACCTGGTGGGTGTGGCAGGCGCCCAGGGCTGAGATCGAGGACAAGGGGCAGCCAGAGGCCTACGGCTGGGACGCCTACGAGCCGCTAAACGTCGAGGACATCCGATCCCTGTGAGGTACCCATGAGCCCAGAGCGGAAGCAGTGGCTGTTCCGGACCGCGGTCCTGTGGCTGTTGGACTCTCTCTACACCGTCTCGCCCATCGACCTGATCCCCGACGCCATCCCGGTGCTTGGGCAGATGGATGATCTCTTCTTCTTCGGGCTGGCGGTGTTCTACACCTGGCGCACCTTCAAGGCGACGGGTTTGGTCCCTACCGGGCTGCCGAGCGAGGCCGTGCTGCGGGGCGAGGTGGAGGCAGCGCTGTCTGGCGAGGTGAGCGGCGCGGTGCGCGGCGCGCTGGGCACCGAGCACCCCAAGGCCATCGTCGACGCAGAGTCCGAGGTGGTGTCGCCATCCTGATCAGGTGGGTGAGAGCTTGGGGGCCACAGGCTGGCGCTCGCCCGCCCCCCACAGGTTCTACTTTACATAATACTCCTTATCGGACATTTGGGACCTGGGGGGCAGGGGCCCTGCTGGGGCTCGCGCTGGCCGGCTGCACCGCAGATCTCCCAGATGCAGTGGGCGCCGGACGCGTGGTGATGCCCGCCGAGGTCCTGGTCACCGACGCGGTGCCGGGTCAGTGGTACGTGTTCGCGCTGACCGCTCACAACCCGGGGCTGGCCGCCGCCAGGCTGACGCTCACCGCGGATCCACCGCTCACGCTTGCCCTCACCGCCCTGGAGGTGCCGGCCCAGGGCTCCGCCTCGATCAAGCTCACCGCGTTGGCCGCTAGCTACCAGCCTGAGGTGGTCGCCCTGCGCTGGGAGTCGGGCGACCGGGCGGGGCTCACCGAGGTCACCCTCGCCCCCAACCCCGATCGGGACGGTGACGGCCACGCCCTGCCGGAGGCAGGCGGTGACGACTGCGACGACGAGCGCCCGCTGATCCACCCAGGGGCCGACGAGCGGTGTGACGGCCGTGACGACGACTGCGACGGTGTGGCCGACGAGAGCGCGGTGGACGCCCCCGTCTGGCGCCTGGATCTGGACGGAGACGGCTACGCGGGCTGGGAGGTGGTGCGGGCCTGCGAGGCCCCCGCCCGTGCCGCCAGCAGGACTGGGGACTGCGATGACACGGACCCCTCCGTCTCGCCGGGCGCGGCGGAGATCTGGTACGACGGGGTCGATCAGGACTGTGACGGACGCAGCGACCTGGACCAAGATCGCGACGGCGTGCCCGTGACCAGGGACTGCGACGACACCGACAGCGCCGTCTTTCCCGGCGCCTCCGAGCTGTGGTACGACGGGGTCGACCAGGCCTGTGACGGCGGCAGCGACTTCGATCAGGACGGCGACGGGGTCCCCCTGGGGCTGGACTGCTCAGACGTGGACGCGAGCGTCGCGCCAGGGCTGCCGGAGCGCTGGGGCGACGGGCGCGACAACGACTGCGACGGGCTCGTTGACGAGGCCCCGCCGCTGTGGGGCGAGCTGCTCTTCACCGAGCTGGGCGCCCAGGAGGGCGGCCTGCTGTACGCGGAGGTCTGCGCGCTGGCGCTGACCCCTGTGGAGCTGGATGGGGTCCTCCTGGACACCCTGCAGCTTTCCGGGGTGCTGCTCCCGGGGGGCTGCGTGCTGGTCTGCGGCCCCACCGAGGCGCTGGACTGCGCTGGCGAGGTGGACCCTGCGACGCGGGAGCTCACCCTGTGGGACGCTGAGGGGGCGCTGCTGGACGCCGTGCGTTGGGACGGCTGGCCCCTGACCGAGGGCGCTGCGCTTGAGTTGGGCACGCTCGACCCGGATCAGAACGACCGCCCAGAGGGGTGGTGCCCCGCCCTTGAGGAGAGCGCGCCGCTGCTCGGGAGCCCCGGCGCGCTAGGACCAGGCTGCCCCTAGCGCGGCGATCTGGGAGCCACTCCCCCCGCCCATCGAGCGGTCTCGTCCGCGGCCTCCGCCAGCTCCCGCACGCGCCCCCTCCGTGACCGCGCCTCGTCCCTCAGGCTCGATGTGGGCCGCCTGACAGCCAGGTCGAGCGGCGCGGGAGCGCGGCGAGCGCCCCCGGAGCGAGGAGAGCGCCTCATCCTTCGATAGGAACCATCGGATGAAGTTGCTCCTCGGGCCGGCGGAGCGTTGCCCATCCTCCGCCCCTGCCGACTGACAAAGCCCTCGGGCACGTCAGCGCGCCCCCATCCCGTAGGCTTGGACGGGGCATGAAACACCCACTCGACGCGCTAGCGCCTGTGTGACGCCCCGCGTCCACGGCCGTCGTCGGGTCGATCCTGTGGGGTGACCATCGCGATCAGGCTGCCCCCGTCGGTCACGAAGAAGATCTTGTCTCCCACCACCGCGGGCGCAGCGCTCACCCCATCGAGCAGCATCGGCTCGTGGAAGCGCCAGCGCTCTTCGCCAGTGGCCGGGTCGATCAGGTAGAGCGAGCCCTCGGACGAGCCCACCAGCAGCCCCGCCTCGGTGAGCACCGGCGTGGTCAGAGCCCCGCGGGTCTGGCTGTCCCACGCCCACTGAATCGCGCCGGTCAGGGTGATCACCGCGCGCAGCTCGCCGTCGGTCCCCGGGTGGTAGAGTACCCCGTCCTCGCTGACCAGCGCGCCGTTGGCCGCGCCCGCGTCGATGCGCCAGCGCTGCGCCCGCGTCGCCCGGTCCACTGCGATCAGCGGCTCCAGGTACCCAGAGGCGTAGACGTCGGAGCCGAAGAGCGACACCGGCGCCACCAGATCGGGGTAGCGGCCCTCCCCCACCAGCAGCTCCCACTGGCGCTCCCCAGTGTCCTCGTCCAGCGAGACCATGCTCCCGTCCGAGAACCCCACCACGACCCCCTCGGGGCTCTCCACCGCGGGCGGAGCCGCGAAGAGCGCTAGCTCCGCGGTGCGCCCAAGCTCGGTCTTGCGCTGGTAGCGCCAGGAGAGCGAGCCGTCTGCGCGGTTGAGCGTGATGACCTCGTCCGCGACGTTGGTGACCACCACGTGATCGGCGGTCACCAGCGGCGGCGCGAGGATGCCGGCCTCAGTCTGGTAGCTCCACTGGAGGGCGCCGCCCTCCTCGTAGCACCACACCGCGCCGCCCGCGTCGCCGAAATAGATCAGGCTCCCGCGCACCACCGGGGCAGCGCTCACCGCGCCGCTCGCGGGGTAGGAGGAGACCAGATCGCCCCCCGCTTGCGAGACGCGGTACAGCGCCGCCCCCGCCGCGCTGCCCACCAGCAGGTCGCGATCCAGGGGGATGGGCGCCGCGGTCTCCGCGTGAGAGGCGGCGTTCACCTGCCCTCCTGGCAGCTGCCGCGCCCAGAGAAAGACGGGCATCCCGCCAGCCAGCGCCGGCGCCGGGGCGAGGGTCGCGAGGAGCAGCAGGGTGCGCGTCAGCATCACTGTGCCGCGCTGAGGTGGTCGAGGCGCCCACGCACCTCGTCCACTCGGAGCGAAGTCGGCCACTTGGTCAGGAAGCCCTCGTAGGTGTGGCGGGCGTCGGTGTCGTGACCGAAGTGCTGCTGCGTCATCGCAAGATCCAGGGTCGCCTGCTCCGCAAGGTACCCGTCCAGAGCCGTGGAGAGCGCGCTCAGGCGCTGGATGGCCGCGTCCCCCTCCCCCGCGCTGATCTCCAGGTTGGCCAGCCCCCCCTGCGCGCCGTAGAGCAGCGGCCCCTTGGCTCGGGCGCTCGCGGCGGTGAGCGCCTCGCGCTGCTTCTCGGTCTGTCCCGCGAGGCGGTACAGCTCGGCGGCCTGAAGCCAAGCCTCGACCCCCTCTGTGCCCGCCGCGCCCTGCCCAATGGCGGCCAGCGCGTCGGCGCTCTGAGTGACCAGGGGGAGCTGGGCGTCTTCCAGCGGGATGTTCATCAGGTACGCTGGCAGATTAGGCAGCATCCGGCGGATCTGCGCGCGGTGCTCCTCGGGCTGGGATTTCACCAGGTCCTTATAGAGCGCACGCTCGGTGTCGGCGATCTGCTGCGAGGCCTGCCGCTGCTGCCCCTGGTACCAGGTGGTGTACTGCCCGTAGATCAAGATGCCGAACAGCACCAGCGCCACGGCGGCTACAAAGTGCTTCCAGTAGCCCAGGAAGACGTTGTTGAACCACATCTCGACGCGGAACGCCAGACCTGCGTCCGGCTGCACCATCTGCGGTTCGTTGGAGTCAAGACCAGCCACTGCGCCTCCCGTCGATTTCGGAGCGAGAAACTAACAGGTTCACCCCCCAGGCGCGAGGGGGTGGGCCTCCCGCTTGTGTAGCCCCCCTGGACCGAGGTATGAATGAGCTTCGCTAGGAGAGTTCCTTGCAGAAGATCTCGCCGCTCTGGTTGTTGCTGACCCTCAGCGCCTGCGCCAATTGGCCAGTTTTCTCCCACCTGGAGGAGGACGGCGCGGTGTGGGATGCGTCCACCTCTCCTTCCTCACTCGTGGACATCTCGTGGACTGACGTGACCGAACTGGAGGACTGGAGCGAGTCTCCTGTTGATCTTGACCCCCTCCCTTGGGCCGCGGCTGCGGGTGCCGGGGTGCGGGTGAGCGGCACGCTCGTTGGGGCCGGATGGCGCACCTACTTCCCGTGGGAGTCCTGGCAGCAGAATGGCTGCGTCTCGGATGCGTGGGACCAGGGCTACAGCGAGGAGCTGCTCGGTGGCTACTACGGCGAGGACGTCGACACCGCGGTGATCGAGGTTCAGGCGGCAGGGGTGCTGTGCGCTAGCGTGGTGCTGCCAGGGGCGAGCGCCGGCGAGGTGGGGGTCGATCTGCTGCTGTACGCCCTGGAGGATGACCCCTGCAACCCGCCCACCGGCTTGGTCGAGGTAGAGGGGCAGGACGGGATGGTGCCTTGGGGCACCGACATCGGGCAGAGGGCGTCATGGCAGCATCCCGTGGCGCTGGGGGATCGCTTCGCGGTGCAGCTCGGCGCCTATGCTGCCCCCGATGGTGCCGAGGAATTGCCCTACATCCTAGGACTCTCACTGGTCGCGAGCACACCCGGCGCGGACGCGGTATGGTGTCCCCTTCTTGCCTCGGAGGATCCCTCATGAGCCCCCTCTCCCGCCTCGCCCTGTTGGGCGGACTCACAGCACTCCCGACGCTCGCCTCTGCAGCGGAGTACCGCCTGCTGACGACCGCCGACGGACGGCGGCTCGCCTGTGAGATCCTCGCGACCGAGCCGAGGGGGCTCAGCGTCGCCATGCCACAGGGCGAGATGCTGGTCCCCTTCTCGCTGCTTCGGGACATGGTGCCTATGGACGCCGCCGACTACCGCAGCCAGCGCCCCTGGCTGGTCTACGTGCCCACCGGGTCTGCCTTCAGGGAGCCGCTGATCGAGGCGGTCCGCAGCATGAAGGGGGTGACGGTCTTCGGTGATCCCGACGCACCCTCGCTGCTCTCCGCTGAGCAGGCCGCTGAGGCCGACGCTTGCGGCGCGGACCTCCCGTGCGTGGTGAGCGCGACGGACACGCCAGAGTGGCTGTGGATTGTGTCGATGGACGAGGACGGCGGGCTGCGCGCCCTGCTGAACCACGGCGGCGTGTCTAACGGCGCCACGCCCACCTCAGTCGCGGTGCCAGATCTGTTTCGCGCGGCGGGAGAGGCGATGGAATTCACCCCAAAGGCCGGCGGTGCGGGCGGCGTAGCCGCTCACCAGGTCAAGCCCCCTCCCCCGCCCAAGGGGCCCTCCAATGCGCACTCTCGGGTGATGGGGCGCTCGCTGATCCCCCTGCCTGGCTACCCCTCCATGGCGGAGGGCGACATGGCCAACGCGGGGATGGCCTGGGCGGTGACCCTCCCCGCCACCGGGCTCTGGGTGTCCACCGTGCTCCACAGCACCGACAGTCTCCCTGTGGCCGCGCTCGCTGGCGTCGGAGGCTTCTACGCCATCACGGTGGTGACCAACCAGGTGTTTGGGCTCAAGTCCGCCGAAGGCGCCGCAGGGGTGTCCGTGCTGCCCACACAGGTCGGCACCGGCGCTGTGGTCGCGTTCCACACCGATCTCTGAGGCCCGGACGCCGAGGACCGGACGCGACGCGCGGCTCCTGCTCAGCGGGTGTTCCGGGAGGCCTTGGCCTGCTGGGCTCGAGACCAGGGGAGCCGTCATCGGCGTGCTGGCTGTGGTTAGGCGTCATCGCGCCATGAGTGAATCACCTCACGCGTCCTGCTCCTCGTCCACCGAGCGCCGGAACAGGCTGTAGAGACTGCTCCGGAGCATCAGGGCTGCGGCGCAGATTTCCGGTAGTCCCACGAAGGAGGGCGAGGCCCCCTCGGCGGCAGCCCGAAGGCCGCCGGAAATTGGGATCTCAGCGCGCTAGTAGCGCCCTCTCCCGCCGCCCGCACGGCAGCCGGGGAGCAGACCTCGGGCCAAACGATGATCAGGCCCTGGTTCGTCACCCTGAACACGCCGACGGTCGCGAAGCACCCAAGCGCTCGGCGGACCGCTGGTGCGGCAGCGCGAGGTGGCCCGCTGGCGACACAACGGCACGCGAGGTGCAGCCAGCCGGCTGGCCACCTACTCGCCCAGGTTGACCACGGTGTAGTTGCCGGTGAACACCACCCGCTTCTCCACCTTGACCACGCCGCCACCGCCCTCGATCACGAAGACATGGTCGCCCTCGGACAACATCACCTGCGCTGGGAGCGCGCCCACCGGCCGCCCATCCACCATCAGGGAGTCGCCGTCCCTTCCCGGGAGCACGACCATCACCTTGTTGGTGATCTCTTCCTTGACCGTCCCCAGCGAGAAGCTCACGTCCTCTGTGTCGGTGCCGACGGTGAGGCGCTCCACCACGCGGTCGTGCCCCTCCTTCTGGAGCACCGCGCTGTAGGTCCCAAAGCGCAGGGTCAGGGTGACCGGGGTGGCCCCCTTGGGCTGCCCGTTGAGGCTGAGGGCCGCACCAGGGGGGTCGGAGGTGATGACGAAGGTGCGCTCGTTGCTCGCCGCTGGCGGCGGCTCAGGCCGCTCGGCGGGTGCGGCAGGCGCGGCCTGTGGGGCTGCGCTGCCGCGGTCCTCTGAGGTGGGGTTCACCACCACCTGAGGCGCCGCCGGCACAGGGGTCTCTGCCCGTGGCGCTGCGCTCCCCGCCGCAGCTCGCCCTGGAGACCCCGAGCCTGCCTCACTGGGAGCCGAGGGCTCAGACAACCCCTCGCCCACCGGCGGAGCAGCCTCGACTGGGGGCGCTGCGGCGCCCTCGCCGCCCCCAGGGGGGGCCTCCTCGGCTTCTTCCCCCGCGGGGAGCGCCGCGGACGGGGCGGCCAGCGCGGCCGCTGGTCCCTCCCCTGGCCGGGGCTCAGCCCCTGGCGGAGGCGCGGCGGGGCTGGCAACCGCCAGGGACGGGGGGCCTTCCGGCTCTGATCCGCCGCCGACCACCCCCAGCGCGACCACACCCACCACCGCGACCAGCACCAGCACCGCACCTGCTCCCGCCAACAGGAGGGGGAGCACGCTCTTCTTTGGTGGGGGCTCCTCATCAACCGGCGCAGGAGGCTGCTGATCCCCGAACCAGCCGTCTGGCTCCTCAGCGGGACCAGTCTCCACCGCGACAGGCTCCTGTGGGCCGGCGACGGGTGGCGCCGCGGGGGGCTCGACAGGGGCGGCGGGGGCTGGGCCGCGCTCACGAGGGGGCGCGGACGCAGGGGGGGCTTTGGGCTTGATGAACAGCGGCTGGAAGAACTGCGGGTGCAGCTCCCGGGGGAGCGACGCCTCGGCGGACGCCACGGTGGGAGCCTGCTCGGCGGACTGGACTGGGACCAGGGTCGAGGGCACCGCACCCGCCTGGATGAGGGAGCGCCTGCGCCGCGTGCGGGGCTCTGTTCCCCCAAACCCAGGCGCAGGCGGTGCGTCCAGCGCCCCCTCTGTCGGCGCGGCCGCTGCGGAAGCTAGCACTGCGCCGTCATAGAAGCAGAAGTCAATCTGCGACGCGAAGCGCTCACCGCATTTTGGACATGTCTTCATCAATCGATCGCCTGACAGAGGGGTGGGCGGCTAGCGCTCAGTGTACCGCTTCTTGAGGTGTCGGGCGATGACCAGGCGCTGAATCTGGTTCGTGCCCTCCACGATCTGCATCACCTTGGCGTCGCGCATATAGCGCTCCAGCGGGTGCTCGCGGGTGTAGCCGTAGCCCCCCATCACCTGGACCGCGTCGGTGGTGACCGCCATCGCGGTGTCGGTGGCGTTGACCTTGGCCATGGCCGCCTCCAGCGCGTAGGGCAGGCCGGCGTCGCGCAGGGACGCGGCCCTGTGGACCAGCAGCCGCGCCGCGTCGGTGCGGGTCGCCATGTCGGCCAGCAGGAAGCCAACCCCCTGAAAATCGATGATAGCGGTGTTGAACTGCTCGCGCTCGGTGGCGTACCTCGCGGCGTACGCTGTGGCCACCGCGGAGAGCCCCACGGAGATCGCGGCGATGGTGATGCGCCCGGAGTCCAGCGCGGACAGGGCCACCTTGAAGCCCACCCCCTCGGGGCCGATGCGGTGGGTGGCCGGAACCCGCACGTCCTCGAGGATGACCTCGGCGGTGGGGGAGGACCGCAGCCCCATCTTCTCTTCCTTGCGGCCGAACGAGAGCCCTGGGGTTCCCGCCGGCACCAGGAAGGCGGAGATCCCCCCCGCCCCCGGGCCGCCGGTGCGCGCCATCACCACGTAGAGGTCCGCCACCCCGCCGGAGGTGATCCAGAACTTTGTGCCGTTGAGGACGTAGTCATCGCCGTCGCGCACCGCGGTGGTCTTGAGCGCGGCGGCGTCCGAGCCGCTGCCCGGCTCTGAGAGGGCGAAGGCGCCCAGGATCTCGCCGCTCGCCAGCCCTGGCATCCAGCGCTCGCGCTGAGCTTCATCGCCGTAGGTGCGGAGGATGATCTGCGGCAGCCCAGTCACCGCGACCGTGACCGCCCAGGCAGCAGAGTGCCTGGCGATCTCTTCGAGCACCAAGGCGTACTCCATGTACCCCAGGCCCAGCCCGCCGTACGCCTCTGGGGTGGGGATACCGCAGAAGCCCTGCTCCCCCATCGCGCGGAACAGGTCCATGCGGAAGTGCTCGTTCGCGTCGTCCGCAGCGGCTACCGGCGCGAGCCGGTCCAGACAGAATTCCCGCACTGCGTCGACGAGGGCTACCTGATCATCCTGGAGCGTGTACACGCGCATCTCCCGTTCGATGGAATCACGAAGGGCTGATACTAATCGACTGGGCGTCGATCCGGTATCGGGTGGGCCCGTGGCCTGTCGCTTCTCCTCTATCATCCGAGGTCATCATGCTCCTCCCCCTCCTGCTCGCGATCAGCCTCGCCTCGGGACAGACCACCCAGGACCCCCCACAGACCCCTGTGGGGATCAGCACCGCGGCGGTGGAGGACGCCCCAAGCCCCGAGCAGTGGCTCGCAGAGGTGGACGCGAGGGCAGCCCAGCTCACCAGCCTCCGCTACTCCGCCACGAGGTCCACCACCCGCCCCTCAGCCGAGGGCCACCAGACCACCGTGGAGGAGCGCTGGCGCTTCATCCTCCAGGGGAACAAGTTCCGCATTGACTACTTTGGCGACACCGCCCGGCAGATCACCAGCGACGGCGCGGTCTTGCTCGACTACGTGCCAGCCAACGGCCGGGCTATGCGCCACCACCTGGCGAGGATGTCGGCGGAGGACCAGGCGAAGCTGGTCCGGGGCATCCTGGAGCGGGTGTCGGTGCCTGGCTTCAGGGTGGGGGTCGCCGAGGGGGTGACCTGGTCCACCGGCGCGCTGACCCGCGACCAGGATCGCGACGTTGTCGAGCTGTTAGGCGTCTCCGCCGACGGCAACAGCCTCAGGTATGTCATCGACCGCGAGCGCGCCTCGGTGCTGGTGTCCGAGATCTTCCAGGGGGATAAGCTGGTCCTCCGCACCACCTCCTCCGATCAGGTTGAGATCATCCCCGGGACGTGGTTCCCTCGTCAGGTGGAGCTCCAGGTGCCCGAACGGGGCGGCCTGGCCACCGTGAGCATGCGCTTGACAAAGGTAAGCGGCGTGGGCGATATTCCCCCCGAGTTGTTTCAGCCGGTGTTGGACTCATCTGTCCCCATTGAGGAGGTGCCATGATCAAGGGTTTCGCTATTGTGTTGTACAAGGTGGGCATTGCGGCGACGCTCCTTGCCGCCCTGGCTAGTCCCAGCCGCGCGATCGCGGAGGACAAGACCGGCGGTGTCGCCCCCTTCCTCGCCTCCTGGTTCTTCCCGGGCGTCGGGGAGTGGTACAATGCAGAGTTTGAAGGCGGCTTCCCCATCGCCGAGTGCGTCATCGGCAGCCTCTGTGTGTGCGTCCACCTCTCGTCCCTGATCGACGCCGCCTCCGGACAGACCAACGACGAGATCCGCTTTGATTTCTGGAGCAGCCCCAACAGCTAGGGGTCCCCTCGCCTTCTCCTCAAGCCAACGGTGAGTCCATGAGCAGGTTCTCGCACAGGGTGCTGGTTATCACCGGGATCGCGCTCGGCCTCTGGAGCTCCGGTCCCGCCCTCGCCGCAGCGGACCCCGTCGCGTCGATCGTGCTGTCTACCATGGCCCCAGGGGTTGGCGAGTGGTACAATTCGGGCTTCGCCGGTGGCTTCCCGGTTGTGGAGTGCGTGATGGGGCGGGTGTGCCCCTGCGTGGGCTTCGCGTCCATCATTGACGCGGCCGCCGGCCACACCGACGACGGGATCCGCTTCGATTTCTGGAGCAGCCCCAACTAGCCCCGGCGCTCGCTGCCGAGGGCCGATCAGCGCGCTCCCGTCGCGACAGACGCGGGCCAGGCGGAGGTGTCCAC
>JAFGVK010000176.1 GCA_016938035.1 Deltaproteobacteria bacterium
CAGGGGCGGCCCGCGCTCGCTGGAAGCTCCCGCGCCCCACCGTCGTTCTCCGCTCGCCCGCCCCCAGCGCTACACTGTCCCCAGCGATCCCCGGAGCCCCCATGCTCGCCCTCACCCTGACCGGCCTGGCCCTGGCCACCGCGACCCCGCCTCAGGTGCTGGACGAGCGCTGTGAGGGCCTCGGTCATCGTCTCCCATCGCTACCCTGTCCCCAGCGAACCCCGGCGCCCCCATGCTCGCCCTGACGTGCCTGGCCCTGGCCACCGCGACGCCGCCTCAGGTGCTGGACGAGCGCTGTGAGGGCCTCGGTCATCGTCTCGCCTATGAACAGGAGCTCGTCGTCGCCACCCTCGGCATGGGTGGGAGCCAAGACCAGCGAGGCGCCGCGGTCGCACCACGGATCCTAAACCTGCGCCGTGCGCCGCGTGGCCCGCTTGGGCGAAAGGAGGATCACGGCCTCCGTGGGTGGAGCAGCGGGGGCTCATGGGACCACCGCCCGAGGCAGGTCGCGGGCTCGGTGACGCGTGGGCGGCGAAGGCCAAGGGGGCCCGGTGGGCGGGAGCCGCCGCTCCCACCCGGCGTCGGCCCGAGGAAAACCTGCGCGGCCGACCCGGCGCGACCCGATCCTGCCGCCTTGTAGTGGGCTCCTTCCGGACAGAAAGTAGCGTGAGCGCCCTAGCGCGAGGTGGGGGGACGCCTCCGGGTGGGGGCTGGCTCCAGCGGCGTGCCCTCGGGGGGAGGCCTGCTATTTCGTGCCTTGCCCACCGGTTCGCGGGCGCGGGGTGGGCGATCAGGCGACGGGTGCCCGCGCACCGCATTGACAAAGAGGCCGTGGCACAGCAATTTCGGCTAGACCTGGGGGCTGCGGTGCGCCGCTTTATCGTCGTCGAAGGACTCATCGGGGTGGGTAAATCCTCCCTCTGTCGGCTGCTGCGGGACCGTTGGGGGGCGCGCCTCGTCCTCGAACCCGCGGAGGACAACCCGTTCCTGGCCCTCTTCTACGAGGACAAGGGGCGCTACGCCTTCCCCGTGCAGATGTTCTACCTCGTCAACCGCTGGCGGCAGCAGGAGGGGGTGCGCCAGGGGGAACTGTTCTCCGAGCTGGTGGTCAGCGACTACGTGTTCGAGAAGGATCGGCTCTTCGCCGAGATGACCCTCGATGAGATGGAGCTGGACCTCTACGATCGCTTCGCGGGCGCCCTGGGGGAGAGCGCCCCGGTGCCGGACCTCTTCATCTGGCTCGACGCGCCGACCGAGGTGCTGATGGAGCGGATCCACCGCCGTCAGGCGCCAAATGAGCACCTGATCGAGGCCTCCTACCTGGAGGAGCTCCGGGGCAGGTACAAGAAGCTCCTCGCAGGGTGGACCGCCTGCCCGATCCTGGAGATCGACAACACCGACGTGAACTACGTAGACGATCCCGAGGCGATGGAGCAGGTGCTCGCCCGCATCGAGGCGGTGTTGGCGGGGACCGAGCGGGGCGCGAGCGGCTTCGAGGACGTGCCGCTGGGGCAGACCAACCTCTTCACCACGAGCTAGGAGCGCGCCTTGGCCGCGATCACTGTGCAGGACATCCGCAGGAAGAAGGGCGCTGGCGAGAAGATCGTCATGGTCACCGCCTACGACTTCACCATGGCCCGGCTGGTCGACAAGGCCGGGGTGGACATGGTCCTGGTGGGGGACTCGCTGGGGATGGTGGTGCAGGGGCACGAGGACACCCTCCCCGTCACCCTGGAGGAGGTGATCTACCAC
Organism: Deltaproteobacteria bacterium; assembly: GCA_016938035.1. Classification (GTDB taxonomy): domain Bacteria; phylum Myxococcota_A; class UBA796; order UBA796; genus JAFGVK01. The sequence goes on from JAFGVK010000176.1 coordinate 1,753, forward strand.
ACCCGCGCCGTGGCCCGGGGGCTCACCGGCCCCCATCTCGTCGCGGACATGCCCTTCATGTCCTATCAGCTCTCGCCGGAGCAGGCCCTCGCCAACGCGGGGCGCCTGGTCAAGGAAGGGCGCGCCCAGTCGGTGAAGCTGGAGGGCGGAGAGCGCACCGCACCGGCGGTGGCCCGCATCGTGGAGGCGGGCATCCCGGTGGTGGGCCACGTCGGCCTCACCCCTCAGTCGGTGCACGCGATGGGGGGCTTCAAGGTGCAGGGGCGCTCCGACGCGGGGGCGCAGGCGGTGATGCGTGGGGCCAAGGCCCTGGAGGAGGCGGGGGCCTTCTGCGTTGTGCTCGAGGGCATCCCCGCGGATCTGGCCGCGGCGGTGACCGCCTCCCTCGCCGTACCCACCGTCGGGATCGGGGCCGGCGCCGGGGCGGACGGGCAGGTGCTGGTGTGCACCGATCTCCTCGGCTTCGACCTCTCGTTCACCCCGCGCTTCCTCAAGCGCTATGCCGAGCTGGAGACCACCATCGTGGGTGCCTTCCAGACCTACGCTGCAGAGGTTCGGGCAGGCACCTTCCCAGGCCCCGAGCACGCCTTCCAGCGCAGGTCTCCCCAAGAGATCAAGAGGCTGTACTGATGGAGATCCTCTCTACCCCCGCGGCGATGACCGCGTGGTCCCAGCGCGCTAGGTCCGGAGGCATGACGGTGGGGCTGGTGCCCACCATGGGCTTCCTCCACGACGGGCACCTGTCGCTGATGCGGCAGCTCCGCTCCAGGGTCGACCGGCTGGTGGTGTCGATCTACGTGAACCCGCTCCAGTTCGGGCCCAGCGAGGATCTGTCCTCCTACCCCCGCGATCGCGAGGGAGATCTGGCTAAGTGCGCCTCGGTGGGAGTGGACGCGGTGTTCGTCCCCGAGGACCTGTACCCCGACGGCTTCTCGACCTTGGTGTCGGTGAATGGCCTCACCGAGCACCTGTGCGGCGCCAGCCGGCCGGGGCACTTCGACGGGGTGTGCACCGTGGTCGCCCGACTGTTTGGGGTGGTGCGTCCCGACGAGGCCGTGTTCGGCGAGAAGGACTTCCAGCAGCTGATGGTGATCCGCCGGATGGTCGAGGACCTGGCGCTGCCGGTGAGGGTGCTGCCCGGTGCGCTGATGCGTGACCCCGACGGTCTGGCGATGTCCTCGCGCAACACCTACCTGAGCGCCGAGGACCGGGCGCGCGCCCTCTCGATCCACAGGGCGTTGGGCGCCATGCAGGCGGCCGAGGCCGCGGGAGAGCGCCGGGTGAGCGCGCTGCGCTCGCTGGGTCGGGCGGCGCTAGACGTGGACCGCCTGGACTACCTGGAGGTGGTGGATGCGCTCACCCTCGCGCCGGTGGACAGGGTGGACGGTCCGGCGCGGGTGGCGATCGCTGCTTGGGTCGGGCGGCCCCGCCTGATCGACAACATGCCGCTCGGGCCGAGCCTCAGATGGATCTGAGCACCGGGGCCCTCCTGGCGGTGGTGGGGGTGATGGCCCTCAACCAGCTGGTGATGCGGGTGTGGGCCCTCACCGCGCGCCGGGGGGTGTTCTGGTCGCTGCAGGGCCTGAACATGGCGGCGGGCGCCGCGGTGATCTGGTGGGGCCTGCCGGGCTTTGAGCGGTGGCCGGCCGTGTCCTGGATGCTCGGGCTGTTCTTCTTCTACCGCACGGTGGAGAACACCAACAGCAGGGCGGCCTGGCTCAGAGAGGAGCGGGGGGCGGGGGGCAGGGCGCTAGACGGCCGGGCCCAGGCCCTCGCGGAGGCGCTGCGCAGGGGCGAGGAGGAGTAGCCTGATCGGCGAACGCGCTGGCGGCGCGACGCCCGCGCTGCGCGAGGGCCTCTGGCCCTGCGCTGTGGCACACACGCCCTGAGCCTCCCCGAACAACCGCCTCGTGCCGCTCGACCTGCGGATGAACGCCGAGGAGGGCACAGCGAAACGTCAGGTTCAATCGTTAGTCGGGACAAGGTACGCGCGCGTCACGCGCTCCCTTCGACAGGCCCGGCGCCTCGTCACGCCCGCAGCCCTAGCCCGACCAGGGGAGCTGCCTACCGCGACGCGCGGCGCCCGCAGGCCCGCCGCTGGGACGGCGTTCTGCCCCCCTCGGGTAGGCATCGGGCTGCGCCGGAGCGGGCAAATTGTCCCCTCTTGTCGCGTGAACAGCCCATCTCGGATATACCGCGCCCTTTCCGGAGGCGCGGATGCTCCGCTCGATGACTGGTTATGGCAGGGGTGAGGCCGCGCGGGGCGAGGTCTCGGTGGTGGTTGAGCTGCGGAGCGTCAACAACCGCTTCCGCGACGTGCAGGTCCGGGCTCCGCGCTCGTATTTGCCGCTTGAGCCCAGGATCCACAACGCGCTCAAGGCGCCCTTCTCTCGGGGGCGCATCGACGCCTTCGTGCGGCGCTCGCTGGGGGACGACCCCTCGGTGGTGCGGGCGGACATAGAGCTGGCGCGGGAGTACCTCGCGGCGATTCAGTCCATCGCCAGGGCGCTCCCCGGGGTGAGCCAGGGTGAGGTGCCCGTAGGGCTGCTGGTGGGGCAGCCGGGGGTGCTCAACGTGTCAGAGACGGAGATCGACGTGATCACCGAGTGGTACGTCGTAGAGACCGCCCTGGGCTCCGCTGTGTCGGACCTGCTCTCGATGCGCGAGGCAGAGGGCCGCGCCCTGTACCTCGACCTGCAACACCACCTGGGCGAGCTCCGCGGGGTGATGATGTCGGTAGACGCGCAGATCGAGGGGGTGAACGAGCGTTTGAAGGAGAAGATCGTCGGCAGGGTGCGGAAGCTCCTCGCGGACCGCATCGAGCCCCACCGGCTGGAGCAAGAGGCGGCGCTGCTCGCGGACAAGGCCGACGTCTCCGAGGAGGTCGCGCGGCTGCGGTCCCACGCCGAGCAGTTCTCCGAGGCGCTTGAGCTGGACGAGCCTGTGGGGCGCCGCTTGGACTTCCTGCTCCAGGAGATGAACCGGGAGGTCAACACCATCGGGTCCAAGGCGGCGGAGCAGCCGCTCACCAGCCTGGTGGTGGACATGAAGGCGATCCTGGAGCGGATGCGAGAGCAAGCGGCCAACGTGGAGTGAGTATGCGCGGCTGGACTGCCCCCGATGAGGGGGTACTCTTCGTCATCACCGGCCCCTCCGGGGTCGGAAAGAGCACCATGATCCACGCGCTGATGGCCGAGGTGCCGGGGCTGGAGTTCTCCGCCTCGGCCACCACCAGGGCGCCGCGGGCTGGAGAGGTCGATGGGGTTGACTACCACTTCCTCGACCAGGACACCTTCGACCGCCGGGTGGACGCGGGGGCGTTTCTGGAGCACGCCCGCGTCTACGATCGCTCCTATGGGACCCTCCGGGCGCCGGTGGAGCAGGCGCTGCGCGCGGGGCGCTCGGTGATCCTGGACATCGACCTGCAGGGCGCGCGGCAGGTGCGCCAGAGCTGGCCCGGCGCGGTGCACCTGATGATCCTCCCCCCGCGGATCGCGGCGCTGGAGGAGCGCCTGCGGGCGAGGGCTACGGACTCCGAGCAGGTCATCCTCCGCAGGATGAGGCAGGTGGAGGGGCAGCTCGCGGGGGTGGGGGAGTACGACTATCTGGTGGTCAACGACGACCTCGCCACGGCGACCGGGGTGCTGAGAGGTGTGGTGCTCGCCGAGCTCAGCAGGCGCAGCAGGCGGGGCTCTCTGGTCGATGCGGTGCTCAGTGAGCTGGACCCCCGTAAGCGCGCAGTGGCAGCGCCGTCTGGCCAGGGGTGATTAGGGAACGGGTGTCAGGTGTTTGGGCCAGTAGAGCCCACTGAGAGGCAGCATGTCCAACATCGCGCAGATTCTTGAGACCATCAAGAGCTACTCCCCGGACGCTGACACCGACCTGGTGATGAACGCGTACGCCTATGCGGCGCGGGCGCACCGGGGGCAGACGCGGAAGTCCGGCGAGGACTACTTCATCCACCCGTTGGCGGTGGCCCAGATCCTCGCGGACATGCACATGGACGTGGACACGGTCGCCACGGGCCTGTTGCACGACGCCCTGGAGGACAGCCCCCTCACCAAGGCCGAGCTGGCCGAGAAGGTCGGGCCGGTGGTGGCCGAGCTGGTGGAGGGCGTCACCAAGATCGGCAAGCTGCGGTTCCGCAACTCGGAGCAGCTCGCGGCGGAGAACTTCCGCAAGATGATGCTGGCGATGTCCAAGGACCTCCGGGTCATCCTCGTCAAGCTCGCGGACCGCATCCACAACATGAGCACCCTCGAGTTCCAGCGCCAGGACAAGCAGGTCCGGATCTCGCAGGAGACGATGGACATCTTCGTCCCCATCGCGAACCGGCTGGGGCTCACCCACGTCAAGGCACAGCTCGAGGACATGTGCTTCCGCTACCTCCACCCGGAGGAGTATCAGGAGATCCACAGCTTCCTGGAGCAGACTCAGGCAGATCGGCAGACCTACGCCCTCAGGGTACAGGACCTCCTGCGGGACGACATGGCCGCCCGCGGGGTGAGCTGCACCGTGACCGGGCGTGCCAAGCACCCGTTCAGCGTGTTTCGCAAGATGGTCTCCCAGGGGCTCAAGGTCCACGAGGTCCACGATCTGCTCGCGTTTCGCCTGATCGTGGAGGACCTCGGCCAGTGCTATGCGGCGCTGGGCTTTGTCCACGCGGCCTACCCCCCCTTCCCCGACCGCATCAAGGACTACATCGCGCGGGCCAAACCCAACGGCTACCAGTCCCTCCACACCACGGTCATCGGGCCAGAGGGGCGGCAGATTGAGGTGCAGATCCGCACCGCCGGGATGCACCGGATCGCCGAGGAGGGCATCGCGGCCCACTGGCGCTACAAGGAGGGCCACCTCGACCTCAGCCCCGAGGACGTGGCCAAGATGGGGCGCATCCGCGAGCTGTTCGAGACAGCCCAGGAGATCGAGGACGCCACCGACTTCATGGAGACCCTGAAGTTCGAGTTCTACTCAGACAAGGTGTACGTCTTCACCCCTGCGGGCGACCACAAGGAGCTGCCTCTCGGCGCCTCGGCGCTGGACTTCGCCTATATGGTCCACAGCGAGGTGGGGGAGCACTGCACCGGCGCCAGGGTCAACGGGAAGATGGTTCCCCTGCGCTACGTGCTCCAATCGGGTGACTCGGTGGAGATCCTGACCGCCGAGCGCCAGCACCCCAGCAGGGACTGGCTGGGCTGGGTCCGCACCGGGCGCGCCTCGCAGAAGATCCGCCGATACCTGCGGCAGGCGGAGATCGAGGAGGGCCGCAAGCTCGGCAAGGACATGCTGGTCTCGGAGCTGGTGGGCGCGGGATCGTCCCTCAAGAAGGTGCGCGAGAGCGGCACCCTCACCAAGGCGCTCCAGCGCCACGGGGTGCGCGACGAGGAGGCCCTCTTCGTGGAGGTCGCCTACGGGAACGTCAAGCTCTCCTCGCTCCTCAAGCACCTGGTCCCGGACGCCGCTCCAGAGGAGCCCGCGGGACTCTCCAGCCTCTTCCAGCGCTTCCGCCCGCGGACCGAGAGCCCGATCCTCATCACCGGTGAGGACGGCATCATGGTCCACTATGCGGGCTGCTGCGCGCCGCTCCCCGGCGAGCCGGTGGTGGGCTTCGTGACCAGGGGCAAGGGGATCAAGGTCCACGCCGCGACCTGTCCCGAGCTGGAGCGGATGGACCCCGAGCGCAAGGTGGCGGTGGCCTGGGTGGAGGACCGCGAGGCCCGCCACAGCGCGGCGCTGAGCCTGTTCTGCGATGACCGGCCCGGTCTGCTGGCGGCGGTCACCGGGGCCTGCGAGCAGCTGCGGGTCAACATCAACCAGGTCGAGGCCACCACCTCGGCAGACACCAGCTCCCTGGTGAAGCTGGTGGTGGCGGTGCGCGACGTGCAGGAGCTGGAGCGGCTGGTCAAGCGCTTCAAGCAGGTGCGGGGCGTGAACGAGGTGGTCCGGTCCAGCTAGCGGGCGCCGCGCTGGCCCGCTGTCGGGGCCTGAGGCGGCCTGGGCGAGGGGCGCCCCTGCCTCGCAGACCCGTGGCGCTGCCGGGGGGTACCGGTCGCGGCCAACGCGGGCTAGGTTGCGGTCCCTACCCCGGAGGCGCTCATGTGGACCCTGCTCTCGCTGCCCCTGCTGCTCGCTTGCACCGACCCCCCCGATGACACGGGACCCGTCGCCTCCTCGTGCGGCGACAGCGCCCCTGTGATCAGCGCGGTGACGGCGAGGGACAACGGGCTGATGGACTTCTCCGGCGAGTCCCTCCCCACGGTGCTCATTCAGGCGGACACCGCCGACGCGGACGGTGACCTGGACTGGTACACCCTGCAGGTCTGGTGGGACGAGGACGTGGACGGTCAGGTGGATGTGGCGGGGGCCCCCAGCGAGTTGTACGACTCCCTCTCGGACACCGCCTGCTCGGTGGACGACGCGCGGCTGGGGCTCATCCTCGCGATCAACGGTCGCAGCATCCCCTACCTGACCGAGGTGGAATTCGCGGTGATCGCTCAGGACGCGGCGGGCCACAGGTCAAACGACGGGGAGCCCATGCTGCTGAGCTGGACCACTCCGGACAGCCAGGGCGTGTTTGCAGAGTAGCTGCGGCGCTCGGGTCGGAGCTTGAAACAGCGGCGCCGGCGCTCCACCCAAGGCGGAGGCCGGCGCCTGCCCAGGTGAGGGAGCTACTCTGCGGCGGGCGCTGCGGGCGCGGGAGGCGTCCAGGGGGGGGCGCTCACGTCCCGGCAGCAGCGGAAGCCCATCGACTTCTCCTTGAACGAGATGCTCTCGTCGAGCGAGAAGGCGCAGCGCGTGCCCTTGACGGGGTTGTTGAGCAGGCCGCCCTTGACGATGCGGCGAGCGTCCTTGCCCTGCGGCGCGGTGGCGGTCCACTCCTTGAAGTTGCCGGACATGTCGTACACACCCCAGCCGCTCTTGCAGTTGGCGTGCGAGCCCGACTTGTACACCGACTCCAGCCCCTCGTCGCAGAACTCCGGGTCGAAGGCATCTCCGTAGGAGTAGATGAGGTTGAGGGGCCCCTTGCAGGCCTTCTCCCACTCGGTGGTGGTGCACAGGCGCTTGCCAGCGTCCTCACAGAGCTTCTCCGCCTCGGTGAACGAGACCCCGTACTGCGGGGGGGCGTCCTTGAAGTTGGGGTACTCGAAGATGTCGATGAGGTAGGCGCTGACCTCGGTCTGAGCCGCGAGGGGCTCGGTGGGTGAGGCGTCGAACTCTGCGTGGTTGCGCCCGGAGATATAGGGGCCCGCGGGGATGTAGGCCATGTTGGGCGGGTGCTGGGTGAGGATGGCCTTGACCTCGTCCTCGGACAGCATGGGGTGCGCCTCGAGGATCTGAGCCTGGAGCTGCTTGTCCTTGGCGATTGCGGTCTTCTCAGGGGTGTTCTTGGTGTTGAGGGTGAGCACCGCGATCGCCACCGCGCCCACCAAGATCAGGGCCGCGGACCAACCCAGCACGCTCCAGAGGATGTTGCGCTTGGTGGGCTCGTCGGCGGCGTCTGCGCCCTGGAAGATGCGCTGGATGTCGAGGGCGAGGTCCGCTGAGGAGGGGTAGCGATCGTCGGGCGCGTTGGCGAGGGCCATCTCCACCACGTCGTTGACATGGGTGGGCAGGTCTGGGCGGACGTGCCCGGGGAGCTGGAAGGTGCCGACGGGGGCGGACCCGGTGAGCATCTCGTAGAAGATGACGCCCGCGGTGTACACGTCGCAGCGCGGGGTAGAGGCGGGCTCGAAGCTCTTGAGCTCCGGCGCGAGGTACTGCGCCTCGCCCCTGGTGAACTCGTCCTCGGCCAGTGTGCCCGCGTCGATCAGGTCCCAGAAGCCAGCGCCCAAGACCTTGATCTGCGCGACGAAATTCTGTCGGCGGGGGCCGGTGCGGCGGACGTGGATCAGCACATACTCGGGCCGGAGCCCCCTGATGACCATCCCGGCCTCGTGCAGCTGCTGCAGGGCCTCGCAGAGCAGGATGATGATCTGCGCTGCGTCCTTGACCGCGAACTGCTCGTTGTTGACCCGGTACTCCTGGATGAGCTCGCGGAGCGTGCCACCCTCGAAGTCCTCCATGGTGTAGAAGGCGACCCCGTCGTGCTCGCCTAGCTCGCCCACCTTGATGAGGCCGGGGTGCTGGATCTCACGGGCGGCCTTGAACGAGGCCAGGAGCTGGTCCTTCTGCTCGCGTCCCGCGATCCGCGGGCGCAGCATGGTCAGGCGCAGGAACTTGCCTGATTTGAGGTGCTTTACCCGGTAGGAGAAGCCGAGGGGGCCCTCGTCGAGCAGGTCGATGACCTCGTATCTGGAGGCGATGACGTCGCCGCGCGAGAACTCGAGTTTGGTGGACAATGGGGACTCCAAGGGGTTTTCACAGCAGGCACAGCGCGCTGGGGAAAGGATAGGTCAGACTAACACGCGCGGCCCGTCCTTAGGGGCCTGAGTTATTCCGCCGTGTGCATGGCAAAGTGGTAAGCGTCGGGTCAATGCTCGCTTACCGACAGGTCGAGGGGTCCGCCACGCGGGCTCCTCCGGCACGCGGCGGAGATCAGCCCCTGCGCCAGGTGAAGAAGTGCAGGGTGGCCAGGAGACGCCGCTTCCAGAAGCCCAGGCTCAGGAACCTCGCAAAGAGCACGTGGACCCCAAGCGCGAGGAACAGGCTCATCCCCGTTGTGAAGAGAAATACCCCTCCAATCCCTACCAAGGGGATCCCGAACGGCGTGGGGGACCACGCCGCCAGGAAGAGCAGCGAGCCCAGCGAGGTGGTCCCCGCCAGCAGCGCGAGCGAGAGGCGCTGCACCCCCATCCGCAGCTCCTCGCGCAGCAGTCCCGCGTCGGGGTCGCGCATGTTGAAGGTGAGGCGGCCCTCCTCCAGGTCCATCAGCACCTGCGACACCTGGGTGGGGAGATCCCTCATATGACCCTGCATCTGCATGACGAGCCGGCCCATGTCCGACACCACCCGCTCCGGGCCGAAGCGCTTCTTCACGAGCCTAGTGGCGTAGGGCTTGATCTCCTCCAAGATGTCGATGCCCGGCAGCAGCGCCTGGCACTCCCCCTCCACCAGCGCGCCGACCCGTGAGAGCACCGCGAATTCTGCGGGGAGGTTGATGCGGAAGCGCGCGGCGACCGCCACCACCTCCATCATGGTGGCGGGGTTGGAGACTACGTCCAGGGAGGCCCCGTGGTACTTCACCAGCAGGTGCTCTATCTCCTGCCTGAGGGACCTCAGGTCCACCCTGCTCGCGGTGGCGCCCGCCCGGTAGACGGTGAGGGAGAGCGTGTCGGCGTCCCTGAACACCAGCGCGGTGAAGGCCGAGATGATGGTGTCCTGCATCGCGGAGGTGAGCAGCCCCGTGATGCCGAAGTCGATGAAGGCGAGGCGCCCCTCGTCGGTGATGAAGAGGTTGCCGGGGTGCGGATCGCCGTGGAACATCCCGTGCTCAAAGACCTGAGCGTAGAAGGACTCCATCAGCATGTGGGCGATCCGCCGCGCCTCGGGACCGTCCACCTCCTTCATGACCTGGGAGAGGGGCCGTCCGTGGATCAGCTCCATGACCAGCACCTTGCGGGTGGACCACCGGGTGTAGATGCGGGGGACCACCACGTCCTCGGAGGCCTTGAAGAAGCCCCCCAGGCGCTGGGCGGCGCGGGCCTCCTGGAAGAAGTCCAGCTCGATCGAGAGGGCCGCGTCGAACTCCTGGACGATCGCGGTGGGTGTGTACAGCCCCGGTAGCTCCAGCCGACCCTCTGCGAGGCCAGCCAGGGTGTAGAGGATGTTCAGATCCGAGCGGATCGTCTGCTCGATCCCAGGGCGCTGGATCTTGACCGCCACCTCCTGCCCGTCGAGCAGCCTGGCGCGGTGCACCTGGGCGATGGAGGCAGACCCGAGGGGCTTGGGGTCGAACTCCCTGAACACGTCCTCCAGGGGGCGCCCCAGCTCCTGCTCGAGGACTGGCTTGATCTTCTCGAAAGGCAGGGCGGGGACGCGATCCTGGAGGGACTGAAACTCCTCCAGCACCTCCTGCGGGAGGATGTCGGGGCGCACTGAGAGGATCTGGCCAAACTTCACGAAGGTGGGGCCGAGATCGACCAGCACCTGCTTGAGCCTGCGGGCGTAGGGGGTCTTCGCCACCGTGGCGTCGGCGGCAGGGGTCGGCTCGGACCAACCCACCACCCCGAGGAGGTGCCCGAAACCGTTTCGCGCGGCGACCCGAGCGATGGTCTGGACGCGCCCGAGATCTTGTACTTGTATCGACTGCATGCCCACCTGTTATCCCGTCAGCACAAGGACAGGTGCGGCCGGGGAGCGGATCGATTATCGCGGCGTCCTCTGAATCACACGCAGCTCTGGAGGAGCCATGGCGCGCTCAAAGGGTCTCACCACCCGCTCAGAAGACTACTCTGCCTGGTACCTCGAGGTCATCGCCAGGGGCCAACTGCTCGATGACTCGCCCGTCAGGGGGTGCAAGGTGCTCCGGCCCCACGGCTACGCCATCTGGGAGGCCATCCAGCGGCAGCTGGACGACCGCTTCAAGGCCACCGGCCACGAGAACGCCTATTTCCCCCTCTTTATCCCCATGTCCTTCCTCTCTAAGGAGGCGGAGCACGTCGAGGGCTTCGCCAAGGAAGCGGCGCTGGTGACCCACCACCGGCTGCGCGCCTTCACCCGTCCCGACGGCACCAAGGGGGTAGAGCCAGACCCCGAGAGCGTGCTGGAGGAGCCGCTGGTGGTGCGCCCCACCTCCGAGACCATCATCTGGCACATGTATGGGCGCTGGATCGACTCCTGGCGGGATCTGCCCCTGCTGATCAACCAGTGGGCCAACGTGGTGCGGTGGGAGATGAAGACCCGCCCCTTCCTGAGGTCCGCCGAGTTTCTATGGCAAGAGGGGCACACCGCGCACGCCACCTCCGCTGAGGCGGTGGAGGAGGCGGTGAAGATGCTGGACGTCTACACCGAGTTCGCAGAGAACGTACTCGCCATCCCGGTGCTCCCCGGACGCAAGTCCGCCCGCGAGCGCTTCGCCGGTGCGCTGGAGACCTACACCATTGAGGCGATGATGCAGAACGGCTGGGCGCTCCAGTCCGGCACCTCCCACTTCCTGGGGCAGAACTTCGCCCGCGCCTTCGACGTCACCTTCCAGAACGAGGCCGGCGAGCGCGAGCTGGTGTGGGCCACCTCCTGGGGCGTCTCCACGCGCCTGATCGGGGCGGTGATCATGACCCACTCCGATGACGATGGGCTGGTGCTGCCGCCCAGGGTCGCGCCGGTGCAGGTGGTGATCGTCCCGGTCTACAAGGAAGCGGACAAGGAGACGGTGCTGGGGGCAGCCAACAAGCTGTTCCGCGAGCTGAAGGGCCGGTTCCGGGTCAAGCTCGACGACCGCGACAACCTGCGCCCAGGTGCCAAGTTCTTCGAGTGGGAGCAGAAGGGCGTGCCCCTGCGGCTGGAGCTGGGATCGCGGGACGTGGCCAAGGGGCAGGCCTTCGCGGCCAAGCGCACCGGGGGCAAGTTCGGCCTGGACCTGGAGGGTGCTGGTGACCGGGTCAGCGAGGTGCTGGACGCGATCCAGGCGGAGCTGCTTGAGCGCGCGCGGGCCTACCGCGACAGCATGATCTACTCGGTCGACAGCCGCGAGGCGTTTGACGAGAAGATCAACAGCCAGCCGGGCTTCTACCTGGTCCCCTGGGGTGGTGACACCGCGGACGAGGTGGCGATCCAGGAGGCCACCAGGGCGACCCTGCGCTGCCTGCCGATGGAGCAGCCCTCGGTGGAGGGGCTGACCTGCCCGCTCACTGGGAAGCCCTCGGTAGAGTGGGCCTATTTCGCGCGCTCCTACTGAGCGCGCGGGATGGGGCGGGTCCGCCGGGCCCGTGCTAGCCTGACCCGATGGACAGAGAGCGCCACGCCTGGATTCAGCTGAGCAGGATCGCCGCAGACGGGGTGGTGGTCGCCGCCCTCTGGGTGGCGGTGGTGCTCGCCCGCCGCGCGATGGGGGGCGGGGAGCTGTGGCCCGGGCTGCGCCCCGTCTCGGCGGCGGTACACCTCCCGCTGCTGGCGCTGATGCTCCCCGTGTGGCTGGGGAGCCTGTGGTCCCAGGGCTGGTACAGCGGCCGCAGGGGCCTGGGGCAGGGGCGGCAGCTGCTGCTCGGGGTGGCGCTCGCCTCATTGGTGGCGCAGGCACTGCTCTTCGCGCTCAAGCTGGATCTCGCCTCGCGCACGGTGGTGTACGGCTTCTCGGCGGCGAGCCTGCCGGCGCTTGCGGCGGGACGGGCCGCGATCAGCGCGGTAACGGCGAGCTTGGGACGCAGGTGGCTCGCCCCGCACCGGGTGGTGCTGGTGGGGGGCGCAGAGGACTCCGCGGCGCTGGTCCACGCCCTGCGGCAGGCCCCCGGCTGGGGGCTGGAGGTGCTGGGGAGGATGGGAGACCAGGACGGCGCCGGGGCCTGCCCCTGGCTGGGGCCGGCGGAGGGCCTGGGAGACCTGCTGCTCCGGGTGGCGGTGGACGAGGTGATCGTGGCCGGGCCAGGGGTGGCGCTGGGGGCCGTCGCGGCCCGGTGCGAGGAGCTCGGCGTGCGGCTCACGGTGAGCCCCTGGGCGCTAGGGCTCCGCAGCTCCCGCCCCGAGCTGCGGGAGGTCTTCCCCCACCCGCTGATCACCTTCTCGCGGGGATCTGGCTCGGGTGCCGAGCTGGCGGTCAAGCGCGCGATGGATGTGGTGGGGGCGCTGGTGCTGGGGGCGCTGTCGCTCCCGCTGGCCGCAGGGATCGCCGTGGCGGTCCGGGTCTCGGACGGGGGCCCGGCGCTGTTCCGTCAGGAGCGTGTCGGTCGGGGTGGGCGTCGCTTCGTGATGCTCAAATTCCGCACCATGGTCCAAGAGGCGCCCGCCCTCAGGTCGGAGCTGGAGCGGCGCAATGAGGTGGACGGGCCGGCCTTCAAGCTCACCGATGACCCGCGCGTCACCCGGATCGGGCGCATTCTGCGTCGCACCTCCGCGGACGAGCTGCCCCAGCTCCTCAACGTGCTGCGCGGTGAGATGTCGCTTGTGGGGCCCAGGCCTCCACTCCCGGACGAGGTGGAGCGCTACCAGCCCTGGCAGCTCAGGCGCCTCTCGATGCGTCCGGGGCTCACCTGCATCTGGCAGGTGTCGGGGCGGAGCGATCTGAGCTTCGAGCGGTGGATGGAGCTGGATCTGGCCTACATCGATCAGTGGTCGATCGGGCTGGACCTCTGGTTGCTGCTGCGCACCCTCCCCGCGGTGATCGGGGGCAGGGGGGCACGCTAGAGCGCCAATCATGTAGTCATGCGGCGGCCCTCTCGAGTCTATCAGCGGCGAAGCAGTTCTCGATGACGGCGTAGCGGCAGA
>JAFGVK010000177.1 GCA_016938035.1 Deltaproteobacteria bacterium
GCCGGTGAGCCCGCCCAGGCCGCGCCCGTCACCGTCAAGAACTCCCCCCCCGCCGTCGCCGGTGCCACCGTCAGCCCCGCCGCGCCCGACACCCTCGCCACCCTGAGCTGCGGGCCCTCCGGGGGAACAGATCCCGACCGCGACACCATCAGCTACAGGGTCCGCTGGCTGGTGGGCGGCGCCGAGGTGTCGCGCGCCGACCAGCTCACCCCAGACAAGCTGCACCGCGGAGACGCGATCTCCTGCGAGCTGACCCCCTTCGACGGCACGGACACAGGGAGCGCGGTGCGCTCAGAGGCGGTCACCGTCAGGAACACCCCCCCCGTCCTGCGCTCCGTCAGCCAGTCCCCCGCGGAGGTGCTCACCAACACCTCCGTCCGCTGTACGCCTGGCGAGAGCACAGACGCGGACGGCGACAAGGTGCAGCACCGCTACGCCTGGCTGGTCAACGGGGTCCCCCTTTCGGGACAGACCGGAGAGAGGATCGCCCCCGAGCACTTCAGCAAGGGGCAGAGCGTGCAGTGTGAGGTCACCCCCTTCGACGGGAGCGACGCGGGTCGCCCTGTCCGCGGTGAGGCCGCGCGGGTGGGGAACACCGCGCCCGTGCTGTCCAGCGTCGCGATCACTCCCAGCGCCCCCACCACCACCGACAGCCTCCGCTGTGAGCCGGGCCCCGCCACCGACGAGGACGGCGACAGGGTGTCGTTCTCGTACAAGTGGACGGTGGACCAGCGCCCCGCCGGCACCGCACAGGTGCTCCCCGCCGCCGCGCACCGGAAGGGACAGCGGGTGAGCTGCGAGGTGACCCCCCTCGACGGGACGCTGTCCGGTTCGCCGGTCACCGCCAAGGCTGTGCAGGTGGTGAACACCCCGCCGACCCTGTCGGGTGCCTCCATCAGCCCGGCGGTGGCCAGAGTCACCGATCCCCTGGTGTGCACGGCGCAGCGGGCAGCCGACGCGGACGGCGACAAGGTGGATTTCCGCTACGCCTGGCAGGTCAACGGGCGCGCCCTGGGCTCCCACGAGGCCACCCTGGCGCCGGGTTCGGTCAAGCGTGGGGACACCGTCACCTGCACCATCACCCCACAGGATGACGAGGGAGGGGGCGAGGCGGTGGTCTCCGCCAGCCCCCGCGTCGACAACACCGCGCCGCGACTGAACGCGGTGACGATCCTCCCACAGGGCGCCCGCACCTCCAGCACGCTCACGGCCGAGGTCGACGCAGAGGACGCAGACGGTGACAGCGTCGATCTCAGCTTCGCTTGGTCTGTGAACGGCCGCCCCGCGGGCTCGGACCCGACCCTCGCCCCCTCGCTGTTCAAGAAGGGCGACCGGATCGAGCTCCGCGTCACCCCCCGCGACGAGATGGCCGTGGGCACCGCGGCCTCCGCGCCACCGATCACCGTCGCCAACACCCCCCCAGGGACCCCCATCGTGGTGATCGGTGACCCCAAGGGCGGCTACTCTGACATGGTCTGCCACGTCTTCACCGACGTGTCGGACGACGACGGCGACCCCCTGGCCTACCACTTCTCTTGGACCGTCAACGGGCGCCCCGCCTCCGGCGCCACCCAGACCAAACACCCCGGCGACACAGTCCCCGAGGGACTCACCCACTCGGACGAGGAGTGGGTCTGCAACGTCAAGGCGTGGGACGGCACCGCAGAGGGCGCCGCGGGGAGCCAGTCCACCCACATCATCCAGCCCATCGTGCAGGGAGGCAGCGGGCACACCTGCTGGCTCGACACCTGGGGGGACATCCACTGCTGGGGAGTGAACGAGCAGCGGGTCTCACAGCCCCCTCAGGGCCACTTCCTGCGGCTGGCAGCGGGGGCTTGGCACAACTGCGCCATGGATGACGACGGGCAGCTCGCCTGCTGGGGAAACAACCGTTACAAGCAGTGCGATCCTCCACAGGGCGTCACCTTCACCCAGCTCTCCGCGGGCGGCTACCACACCTGTGGGGTCGACAGCAGCGCACAGCTGCGGTGTTGGGGGCAGGATCGCTTCGGACAGGCCTCTCCCCCCGCTGGCGCGTTCTCCACGGTGTCGGCGGGCTGGACGCACTCCTGCGCGATCTCCACCACCGGGCAGCTCGCCTGCTGGGGTGACAACGCGATGGAGAAGGCGTCTCCTCCACAGGGCCGCTACAGGAGCGTCTCGCTGGGGGCCAACCACGCCTGCGCCCTGCGCGAGGACGGGGCGGCGGTGTGCTGGGGCGACAACGAGTTCAACCAGACCCAAGCGCCCTCCACCCGCTTCACCCAGGTCGAGGCAGGCGAGAACTACACCTGCGGCCTCACCGAGGACGGCGCGATCGCGTGCTGGGGCTTTGACAACTTCGGCCAGATCCAGTCCCCCGCAGGCACCTACCGGTGGCTAGGGCGCGGCTCTGCCCACATCTGCGCCATCAACTCCGACGTCGAGGTGGTGTGCTGGGGACGCGACAACTACGGTCAGATAGAGGTCCCCGAGGGGATCAACCGACCCGAGTAGGGGAGCGGCTCCGCCGAACAGGGTGGCGCACGCCGCGGGCGGGTACCGCCGCGGGGTGACGGCGCCAAGCCCTTGACGCACGCGGGCGGGAGGCCTGCCGCTAGAGCGTCAAACGGGTCGCCCGGGCCGCGCTCACCAGCCCAGCGTTGTCCGCGGAGACCCAAAGGTACAGCCGGACTTCGGAGTAGGCCCCCCGCTGCGCACGGGACCGACGAGGAGCGGACGCCACGGGCGAACGCGCCCGATGGGCGACGGGACGGCAGGGCTGCTCGCCGCGCTACAGCATGTCCTGGTGGTGCAACTCCTCCTCGAGATCGTCCGCGAGCTGCCCCACCTCTACAACCACCGCCGCGAGGTGACGATAGTCCAGCCCCGCGAGCGGCAGATAGCCCCGCACCGACAGGCCGCCGTCTGGCAGCACCACCGGGCGCGCGAACGACAGCCCCGCAGCCCGCCGCAGGAGCTCCGCTGAGTCCAGCCCCTCGGCGCTGCCAGAGCGGCTCTCCACCTGGACCCACACCGTGTGCTTGCCCAGCTCGGCCCGCGTGATCCAGACGCCCTGGGTGCGGTCGTGGTCCAGCTTCAGCGTGAGCGCCCAGGACTTGTCCTCGTCAAACGAGAGGATATCAGCGAAGAGCAGCGACGCTGACTCGTGGACAACCTCTGCAAGGTTCATGGGAACTCCTCTCGCAACAGTGTACTCTCTTGCTGACCTCCGAGGGAGCCCTTGAACAGACTCGGCAGCCTTTGGCCACCAAGGCCCCTCTTCTACCGCCGCTTCGTCGAGCGCGCGGTGAGGGAACAGCCCCACCCCGACACCCCGCTGCGCGCCGGGATCTTTGTGATCTACGGCATCGCAGGCGTCGTGAGCACGCTGGGGTGGGGCACCATGCACCTGGGAGGCGGGGCGCTGGGTCCCGCGAGCATCTACTACGGGAGCACCCTCCTCATCACAGCGTTGGTCCTGCACACGCTGCGGACAGGGCGCCTCCGTCACCCCTCGCACGCGCTGGCCCTCACCTTCCTGGTGATCGCGAGCTACGGGACCTGGATCACCGGGGGGCTGGTACAGTCGAACATCACCCCCTTCTTCGCGCTCATCGTCTCCTCGTTCTTTCTGCTGGGGAAGGATGGATATCCTTGGGCGCTCGCCTACCTCGTGGTGCCGATGCTCTTCGAGGCCGGCCACTGGTCGGGGGTTCAATATCCTCAGGCTACCGCCGCGCGCGGGCGCACGGACGCGACCTTCACCTGGGTGGTGATGGCTGGGGTGATCTTCATCTCCGGGGGGGCCTACGAGCTCCTCCGCGAGAAGGCGATCGTCACCATCAGCGACGCTGACCGGATGAAGCAGCGCTTCATGGCGAACCTCTCGCACGAGCTGCGCACGCCGATCCACATCCTCCGCAGCACCCACGATCTGCTGACCAGGTCGGAGCTGAGCCCACAGCAGTCGGCGATGGTCCACAGGGGGCACAACCAGATCCTGACGCTGGCTCACCTGGTCGACGATCTGCTGGATTTCTCCCGCCTGGAGCGTGAAGCCCTGCGCCTGAGACCCGAGGACTTCTGCCCCACCGCCGTGCTCGCCACCGTCGCGGAGTGGCTGGGGGACGAGTGCGCCCGCGCAGGCCTCAGCTTCGCGTTCTCCACCGACCCCTCCACCCCCGCTTGGGTGCGCGGGGACCCTCAGCGGGTGCTGCAGATCGTCAACAACCTAGCGACCAACGCCCTGAAATTCACCGAGAGGGGAGGCATCACGCTGGACCTGGGCCCGCACGGTAGCCACGGCATACGGCTAGCCCTGCGCGACACCGGCCCCGGCATCCCTCAGCATGAGCGGGAGCGGGTGTTCACCAGCTTCTACCAAGTGGACGGCTCCTTCGCCCGCAGGCATGACGGAGCGGGCCTGGGCTTGTTCATCGTCTCGCAGCTCACCGCGGCGATGGGAGGCACCATCACCCTCGACAGCACGGTGGGAGCGGGCTCAACCTTCGAGGTGCGGCTCCCGCTCGACGCTCCCGAGACGGCCGACCACACCCTCGCCGCACGCCACCAGCCACCGGCCGGGGTGTTGGTCCTCGTGGTCGACGACGTGGAAGACAACCGCGAGTTGACCGGCGATCAGCTCGAGGTGCTGGGACAACGGGTCCTCCTGGCCGAGAGCGGCGCGCGCGCCCTGGCCCTGTGGCGGGAGCGGTCTCCCGACCTGATGCTGATGGACATCCAGATGCCGGAGATGGACGGCTACCAGGTGCTGCGGGAGATGAGGGAGGAGTCCGCGCGATCCGGGCACCCGCTCCCCAGGGTGGTGGCGATGACCGGCCACTGCAGCGCCGAAGACGCCGCAGCGCTGACCGCCGGTGGCTTCTCGGAGGCGATCTTCAAGCCCTTCGGTCTCGACAACCTCCGCGCCCTGCTCACCCCCAAGGAAGGAGGCTGACATGATCCGGGTCCGAGCCCTCGGCGCCCGCCCGCAGGCCCACCACCACCAGCAGCTCATCCAGGCCCTGACACCGCGCCTCGACGCGATCGGCAGGTGGCGCTGGGTCGAGGGGGACTTCGACGCGCTGCTGCTCCTCACCGGCGGCACAGAGGTGGCTGCCACCGCCCTGCTCGCCCGCCACCCAGCGCCGCACCTGATCGCCCACCAGAGCGAGAACGCGCTCGCGGCGGCGCTGGAGCTGGTGGCGTGGCATCACCAGCGTGGACGGGCGGTGCGCCTGACCACGCTGGAGGAGGGGCGCACCGAGCTGCTGCCCCCTCCACCGGAGCTGCGGGCTGCGCGCGGCGCCGAGCTCCTCGCCGGGGTCCGGCTAGGGGTGGTGGGGGAGCCATCGCCGTGGCTGGTCGCCTCAGCGCCCGCGGCCTCGTTGCTGCTGGACAGGTGGGGGGTGACCGTGGTCCCCCTGCCCCTGTCCTCCCTCTCACCCAGCGCACCTGCTCTGGCCCCAGCCCTCGAGCGCGCGACCCAGTGGCGGCACCTCGCCGAGGCGGTGCAGGAGCCCTCCCACCCAGCGATGGTAGGGGCGGCAGGCGTGTCACTCGCCCTCGACGCCCTGGTGAGCGAGCACCAGCTCGACGCGATCACCACCGGCTGCTTCGCCCTGGTGGAAGCCACCGGCCACACCGCGTGCCTGGCCCTCTCCCACGCGCTCGACCGCGGGGTGGTCGCGGGGTGCGAGGGCGATCTGCTCTCCACCCTCACCATGCTCTGGGCGCAGCGGGTCACGGGGCAGACCCCCTGGATGGCCAACCCGCAGACCCTCCGGGGCGAGGTACTGGAGCTGGCGCACTGCACTGTCGCCCGCAGCCTCACCACCAGCCACACGCTGAGGTCCCACCACGAGACCGACAAGAGCGCCGCGATCGCGGGGCAGCTCCGCGAGGGGCCGGTCACCCTGCTCCGGCTGGGCGGCGGCGCCCTCGACCAGCTGCGGGTGGTGGAGGGGGAGCTGCGCCCCCAGCCTACCCGCGAGGGGCGGTGCCGCACCCAGGCGGAGGTGAGGCTGATCGGCGGGGCCGAGGCGCTGCTCCGGCAGCCCCTCGGCAACCACCTGACGCTGATCTACGGCCACTGGCGCGCGCCCCTGCTCGAGGTCCACCGCGAGGCCTTCCCCACGAGGGAGGGATAGACCGCTGCAGGGAGGCACCATGGACATGAGAAAGCTCGGGGGCGGCTGGCAGCTGTTCCTCCGCGACCTGTCGAGCCTAGAGCACGCGCTCTCCCTGGACGAGGCGCTGTGGGTCGCGAGCAGCGCGCCGATCTCAGCCCTCGCCGCGGATCCGGTGTTCCTGGCGAACCTGGACACCGACAAGAACGGCAGGGTCCACGTCGCAGAGGTTCGGGCCGCGATCCGGTGGACCCTCGCCCGGCTGAGCGACCGCTCTGCGGCGGGCTCCGACGCGCTCCCCCTCAGCCACCTCGACCGGGCGATCCCCGAGGGAGAGCACCTCTGGCTGACCGCGGTGCAGGTGCTCAACAACCTCGACCTGGGCGAGGCGCAGGCGATCACCCTCCAGGCGGTGCGGGACAGGCAGCGCATCCTCGCCGACGACACCGCCAACGGCGACGGCGTCATCCCCCCCTCCCCGGACCTCGACCCCGAGGTGCGCGCGCTGATCGAGGACGCGATCCTGGTGACCGGCGGGGTGCGCGACGCGAGCGGCCGCACCGGGCTGGACGAGCCAGGGCTGGACGCCTTCCTCAAGGTGGGGGCCAGCTGGCTGGGGTGGAGCGAGGGGGCCGGCGACCGCGACCTCGCCCCCTTCGGCGACGACACCCCCGCCCTGTGGGCTGCCTGGGGGGAGCTGCGCCCCGCGGTGGAGGACCACTGGGCGCGCTGCGCCGAGGCTGCCTGGCACCAGGCCAGCGGGACCGAGCCGCAGGTGTCCGCCCCTCTCCCGCTGGCGCAGCTCCCGATCAGCCCGGCGGCGCCCTCCCAGCGGCTGGACCCTGCGGTGTGGCTCCACCCCCGCTGGGAGCAGCCATGGGCCAGGCTCTCGCCGCTGTGGGGAGGCGGCGCCCTGGACCGGCCGGCCTGGGAGCGCCTGTGCGTGGCGCTGCTCCCCTTTGACCGCTGGCAGGCGGCGCGGCCCTCAGGGAAGATCGCCGAGGTGCCCAGCGAGCGGCTGCGGCGCTGGCTCGCCCCTGAGGGGCCTGCGGAGGCGCTGCGGGACCTGATGCGAGGCGACGCCGCGGTGGCGCGAGAGCTCAACAGGGTCGCAGAGCTGGAGCGGCTGATCCTGAACCAGCGCTGGCTGCTGGAATTTGCCAACAATTTCGTCAATTTCTCGCACTTCTACGATCCCGACAGGGTCTCCCTGGTGGAGCGGGGGGCGCTGGTCATCGACGGCAGACGCCACACCCTCACGGTGCGGGTCGAGGATGTGGCTGCCCACAAGGCGATCGCGGTGGGGTCACGCCTGTTCCTCCTCTACACCAAGGTGATTCCAAGGGGCGACGAGGCCCCGATGACGGTGGCGGCCGCGGTGACCTCGGGCACGCGGGGGCACCTTGAGCGGGGAAAGCGCGGGGTCTTCGTCCTCCCCGGGGGGGAGATCCGCGACGCGGAGGTGGTCGATGTGCTGGAGAACCCCATCTCCCTGTGGGAGGCGATCGCGGCGCCCTTCACCAAGGTGGGCTCGCTGATCTCCGGTCTGCTGGAGTCCTTCTCCAGGTCGCGAGAGGCCCAGATCGAGGGTGTGATCCGGGCGGAGGCGAGCTCAACTGAGGCGCAGCTCCAGGGCCTGCCCAAGCCACCGCCGCCCCCGGAGGAGCCCACCACCCAGAAGGTGGGCGCCCTGCGCGACACCCTGGTGGGAGGCGGGGTGGCCCTGGCCGCGGTCTCGTCCTCGTTCGCCTACATGGCCAACACCCTCACCTCGATCGATCTGGTCCAGCTGGGCTCGATCGTCGCGGTGTTGGTGCTGGGAGCGACGGTACCCACCGTGATCCTCGCGGTGCTCAAGCTGCGGGCGCGCAACCTGGGCGCGGTGCTGGAGGGCAGCGGGTGGGCGATCAACCACCCCATGCCGCTCCCGCGCTGGGCGGGGTCGATCTTCACCAGATCCCCGGCCCTTCCCCGCGCGGCGCGGCGGACCCGGCGCGATCAGCTGGCCGAGTACCTGCGACGATCTCGGTAACATCAGGAAGATGACCGAGAGCACCGCTGGCAGATCGGTCCGGCAGGGATGCGTCAGGTCGACCACGTGTTCGGCGCTCCCCGGCAGGACCACGCCCCAAGGCACCGATCCGCGGGCCTCTCGGCGCGCGTCCTTGTTCCTGCGCTCATCGCGTACAGAGGTCTCAGGAATTGTCACATCTCCTCTGGCCCCCCTGATCGACACGTTGGATCGTTCCGCATGGAACCCACGCGATCCGGTCCCATCAAAAACAAGTTTATACCTACGGTGTGCGCGCACTGCGCACCAATTACCCCGCTCGCCACACCATCCGCCGCGCCAGGGGAGCCTTGTCACGCGCCCCTCATGGGACGCGGCTTTGGATCCCACGACACCGAGCTCTTGGGCGGGGTGGTCCGCAGCGGCCTTGCCTAGAACGCTCGTCGCGGTCTCGCGTACGAGCAAGCGGAGCACCAAACCGCGTTGATGGGAAAGAGCGGCCCGCCTCGGCTCGTCACCCCTCGCACAAGCACGGGGCGGTCCGAGCCGGGCCCCTCCCTGGGATGGGCGGACCTCCACCTCCGAGCGCGCCAGCGGCCGCCGGTCAGGTCCGAGAGGGTGTAGACGTCAAGACGCGGGGCTCGCTCTGCTCGCCTGTGTCTCTCGTTCTACCCACTCGACCACCCCCTCCGGCAGTGGCCCGGTACCCGAAGGAGCGGTGGTGCCCCGAGAAAGAAGGACACAATGAGACAAGCCAACAGCTTGTCTCTGTCCGTCCGATGTGTTTTTATGCATCCGAGAGTGCGTCTACGGAGGGAACGTGAACGCTATGGGCGACGTGGTGGCCAACATCAGCGGTCAGAGGATGCGAAGAGTTATCTTCGAGGACGCCGCACGTGGGCTGACGATCACTGAGTGGAACCCGCTGCAGCAGGATCACGTGGACCTGATCCCGCGCATCCTCTGGGGGAGCGACGGCCCCCGCTACCGCATCCCCCACATGGACACCCGCTGCCTGCTGGGGCCTTCCAAGAACATCCTGCGGCTCGAGCGCCACGGCAAGCTCATCGGCAGCTACCTGTTCGTTGGCAAGCGGACCACTGTGGCAGGGATCCCGGTCCAGGCCTGGTACAGGACGCTCCTCGCGATCGACCCCTCGGAGCGAGGCAAGGGCTACGGGCAGCTGCTGGTGGCGGAGGCGCAGCGCCACTTCTTCGAGACCGCGACCCTCCCCACCGTGCTGTTCGGCTATGTGCAGTCCAACAACACGCTGTCCATGCGGGCCCTGGAGGCCTCTGGCTACGAGCAGGTGGGGCAGCTCGCCATCCTGGCCATGACCCGCCTCTTCCCCCACGTCGACGAGCGGGTCCGGGCGACCCGGCCGAGCGAGCGCGAGGCGATGGTGCGGTCGCTGAGCGATCGCTTCTCCGACCACGATCTGGTGGACGTCGACCAGTCCTTCGAGCCCGAGCAGCACCTGGTGTTGGAGGACACACAAGGGATCAAGGCCGGCGCCAGCTTCGCCAGGTTCCACGAGCAGCTGGTAGAGATGCCCGGCGTGCTGGAGCGCTGGATGGTCCGCAACGGCCGCAGGTTCCCAGTAATCGGCCGGATCTTGGATTTTGACGACTACGACTTCCTGTGGTTCTCCACCCTCCACTACCCCGAGGGCGATGTCCGCTCCCTCTACAAGGTGCTAGAGACCGCGATGGCGCGCGAGAAGATCTACCACGGGATGATCTACCTCGACACCCGCAGCCCCATGTACCGCGAGGTGAGCAGGACCGGCCGCGGGCTGGTCGCCGCGATGTCGGACATCTACACCGCAGAGGTGATGGTGGCGACCCACGACTTAGACCTGGAGCTGCTCCGACAGGAGCGTCCGCTCTGGATCTCACCCATGGTTCCGTTTTGAGGAGAAGCGCCGGCCTGCGACACCCACGCATGGGGCTGCGGTAGGGTCCCCACACCTTGGGACCCGCCGTAGGTTGCAGGTCGCGCTTCCACCTCTTTCGGATCACACCCCACCGGCACCCGCGGTGATGGGCTGCCCCAAGCCGTGGTATCGTTCGGGGGGAGGTGCCCTGTGCGATGCAGCTGGCTGCTCGTTCTGCTGGGATGCGGCGCTACCCCTCCCCTGACCGCGGACACAGGAAGGCCGCCGCGGGAAGACACCGCGCCGCAGGTGCCCAGCGGGCAGCCGGTGGTGGTGCTCTGGACCATCGACACCCTGGGGCAGGGCATCGCCGACGAGACGGGGTGGTGCGAGGCGCTCCGCGAGACCCTCGGCGCCCACGGTCTCGATCTCGCCTGTGTGGGCGGCGCGGTGGCGCCCTCCTCGTGGACGGTGGAGTCCCACGCCAGGTTGCTCTGGCCCAGCCTCGCCAGGGGTCCTCGGCGCGCCAGACTGAGCCCCGGATGTGGCGAGCCCAGCGCGCTGCAGCTCCTCCAGGGCGCCCACGGCGGCCTCTACGTCCTGGGGATGGACAACCCGGCCTTTGACCAGGTGATGAGCCAGGCGGACTGCGGCGACGCCTCCTCTTGGCGCGGCGCCGCGCAGATCGCGTTCTGGCTCCCGCTGGACCAGCCCCTCGACGAGGTGCTGCTGGCACCAGAGGAGGCGCGCCCCTGGCGGATGGCGGTGGAGGAGCTGCTCGCGAGCACCCGCGGCGGCGCCCCGGGCTTCGCCTTCCTCAACGACTTTGAGGCGGGAGGGCACGTCCCCCGGTGCTGGTTCGACCCCTCCGCGCCACCGTGTGAGGCGCTGTGGAGCCTGGCGGTAGCGTACGGGGTGATCTCCGGCGCTGAGGACCAGCGCACCACCTTCCTCGACGGGGGGTTCTGGCGCGAGCTGGGGCTCCCGCTGCGGACCGACCCGGACCTTGACACCGAGCTGCTGCGCGAGACCGTGTGGGGCGCCATCGCCCTGCAGGCCGATCACTTCGGCCACGGCGCGGTGCTGGGGCAGCTAGACGTGCTCCTGACCGGGCTGGAAGCCCAGGGGCGGCTGGGAGACCTGACCCTGGTGATCACCTCCGACCACGGGGAGTCCCCCTGCGCGGATCAGCTGCTGATCGGCGCGCGCCACTGCGGACACGGCTCCATGCCCAACGAATTCAACGTCCAGGTGCCGGTCTATGTCTCGCCCGCCGCCGCCGCTGCCGACTGGGCCGCGGCCGGCCTCACCGGCGACACCCAGACCCCGTGGGAGCTGAGCAACCTCTCGTGGGGCCTGCTCCAGCGGTCCGGTGTCGAGATCCCAGCGAGCTGGGGCGAGCCGCAGGCGCCCGGTCTGGCGCGCACCCTCACCTGCTACTACCAGGCATCCCCCGGCCAGGCCTGGGGGCTGGCGGCCACGCCCCAGGGGAGCGTCCGCTGTGACAAGGCGCGGTGCGGCGCGTGGACCTGGGAGACCTTCAGCCAGCCCCACCAGGCGCCCACTCCCCAGCCCTACCCCCCCCGCGCCCTCGCCCCGCTGCTGGAGCCGCGCGGTCGGCTGCCCAACTGGTTCGCTGCGGCCTGCGCGGGAGAGGTGGAGGACTGAGGCCCGGTCTACGGGACCTGCTCGCGCAGCCCCGCGCGCTGGTGTCCTCGGAAGAGGCTGGCGGTGGCAGCCCGCTACGGGCGCCGCCCGGCCCCCGCGGAGGGCACCGGTCGGGCAGGCCGCAGCGCGCGCACCGCCCCACGGCGGGGCGCGGCGAGCGGACGGGCCACCTGGCCGCGTCGCGACCCGCCGCGGGATCCCGCGGGCCTCCGCGCGATGAGGCAGGTGCCCAGCGGAAGATGGACTACTGGCGCTTGCGCCCCTCGCGCACCAGATCCCCCAAGGTGTCGGGCAGGGTGCGGGTGGTCGCGGCGCTCTGCACCGTGCGGGGCACGTAGCCGCCGGTGTCGGTACAGATGTAGTAGTCGATGTGGGTGGAGCCCCCGACGGGGGTGAACACCCACCCGCCCACGTTGACCGGAGGCTCTACCGCGTCGGGGTGCGCAGCACGGACCTCCTTGTAGCGGTCCGCGTGTGGGCCACCCTCGCTGGGCTTGTCCCAGGTGAAGGTGATCTTGCCGTCAGCGCGCGCGGTGTGCCCGTGGAGGAACCAGAAGCGGTCCGCTGACATCGTCCAGCCGGGCACGTCGAGGTACTGGTAATAGTAGATGTCCGCGCCGCTGGTGGACAGCAGCTCAGCCTCGGTGACGCCGGCGGTGGACCACTTCATGGTACCCGTGATGTCCGCGGCCACCTGGTACAGCACCTCTGCCGGGACCAGGGTGTCGGCCATGCCCTTGAAGCACTCCATGCCCTGGATGGTGGAGGACAGCACCTGCACCTTCCCGGCGGACTCGTGGCTCTTGGTGGCGTAGTCGCTCCAGGACGCGGCCTGGATCTGGTCCCAGGTGGGGACCGCCGCTGAGGCGGCGCTGGCGGCGATCAAGGCGACGGTGGCTGTAGCGATGCGGGTCATGAGGGCTCCTTGGGCTTCGCTGCCCTTGTATCACGTACCCACCAACCCCCGCCCCCCCGGCTTCCTTCCCAACCCTCAACGACCGGCGCCGATCTGGATAGAGCGACGCGGGAGGTGTCCGATGCTCTCGCTGCTCCGCGTCCGCCAGCTCGCCATCATCGACGAGCTGGAGATCGAGCTCTCGCCTGGTCTGAACGTCATCACCGGCGAGACCGGTGCCGGAAAATCCATCCTGGTCCAGGCCCTGTCCCTGGTGCTGGGAGGGCGTGCGCGGGTGGGGCTGGTGCGATCCGGCGCGGAGGCCGCCGAGGTAGAGGCGCTGTTTCAGCTCCCGGATCACCCAGGCCTGGACGCGCTGCTCACCGAGGAGGGGGTGGAAGACCGGGGGGAGCTGCTGCTGCGGAGGGTTGTGTCCACCAGCGGCAGGACCAGAGCCTACGTCAACGGGCGGCTGGCGACCCTGAGTCAGCTGGGGAGGATCGCCGGCGCGCTGGTGGACATCACCTCGCAGCACGCCCACCACTCCCTCGCCGACGTGCGGGCCCACCTGGAGGCGCTGGACGCCTGGGCGGGCCTGGGCTCGCACCGGGACGCGCTGCGCGATCGCTGGCAGCGGCTCAGCGAGCTCCAGACCGAGCGAGACCAGCTCCGCAGGGCGCTGAGCGACCGCGCCGAGCGGGCCGCATTCCTCCGCTTCCAGATCGGTGAGATCGACGCGGTCGCGCCTGAGAGTGGCGAGGAGGACCACCTCACCGAGGAGCTGGCGCGCCTGTCTCACGCGGTGCAGCTCTCTCAGGGCGCGCTGGAGCTGGAGCGGGAGTTGGCCGGAGCGGGCGAGGCGGTGGCGGGCCGGCTGGGGCGGGCCGGCTGGCGCCTGTCGGAGCTTGCGGGGATGGACGCGAGCCTCCGCGACCTGGTGCAGACCCTGGAGAGCGCCACGGTGGAGGTGGAGGAGGTGGCCAGAGAGCTGGGCCGCTACGGCAACGGCCTCCGCGCAGATCCCACCAGGCTCCGGGCCGCGGACGAGCGCCTGCGCGCCCTCAGGGACCTGTCCCGGCGCTACGCGGGCACCCTGGACCACGTCATCGAGCGGCGCGCCGCCATGGCGACAGAGCTGGAGCAGCTCGACGGCGCGGAGCACTCCCTGGACCAGCTCGAGGCCCGGTGGGCCGCAGCCCTGGATGAGGCCCGAGTGAGCGCCAGGGGCCTCTCGGCGGCGCGCAAGGCGAAGGCAGCCTCCCTCTCCGCCACGGTGTCCGCCGAGCTGGCGGACCTGGGGATGGGCGGGGCGACGGTCAGGGTAGAGGTGGAGCCGCTCGCGGGCGGCGGGGAGCTGACGGTGGACGGCGCCCAGCTCACAGAGCGGGGGATGGACCGGGTGGAGCTCCTGATCTCAGCCAACCCCGGAGAGGAGCCCAGGCCACTCCGAGAGGTCGCGAGCGGCGGAGAGCTGTCACGGGCCCTGCTCGCACTCAAGCGGGCGCTGGCGGGCATCGGAGAGGTGCAGACCTACGTCTTCGACGAGGTGGACACCGGCACCGGCGGCGCGGTCGCGGAGACCATCGGCCGCAAGCTCGCGGGAGTGGGCGCCCACCACCAGGTGCTGTGCATCACCCACCTGCCGCAGATCGCCGCCTTCGGCGAGCGCCACCTCCACGTCAGCAAGCGGGTGGAGGGCGGCCGCACCAGGTCCCACGCGGAGCCGCTCACCGGCCAGCACAGGATCGAGGAGATCGCCAGGATGATCGGCGGCACCGAGCTCACCGACACAGCCCGCGCGGCCGCGGAGGAGATGCTGGCGGTTGGCGCGAGAGGGGAGCCAGCCCTCGGTGCGCTGGCATCGGGGCGCGACGAGGCCCTCCACCGCTAGGAGGGACCGCGCTGGCGCCCGCGGACCGAGCGCCCCCGCTCAGTCGGTCGTAGCGGTACCGAAGAGGTAGAAGTCGCACCAGGCCGACGAGCCCTCCACACCGCAGCCGTCGCAGGTCAGGTACTGCTCCACCTCCACCGACATCCGGTCCTTGGAGCGGAACGCCCCGTACAGGTAGGTGCTGTAGACGAGGGTGTCATCCCCCTCGTAGCGGGTGCTGTCCGCTCCCCAACACCAGAAGTCGCGCGCCTGCAGCTCACAGTCCTGGAGCGCGAGGCCGTCCATGTCGATCGTGAAGCTGGTGCGGTCGACAAAGTCGACGACAAACGGCACGCTCTCGTCCTGAAGCGAGGCCCCGTAGGCCTCGGCCACTGCGCTGTCACAGTAGGCGTCCAGCCCCCCCAGCACCAGCGTCCATGGCTGGTCCTGAGGCCGGCCCGCGCAGGCGATCAGGTAGAGCCAGAGCAGGGACACTGACATGGGGTCTCCCAGGGTTCAAGCGAAGGTACCACCAGCCCACGCGGCCTGTCCACGCCTCACCCTGTGGATAACTCCGGGACAGACCTCCCCCACCCTCGCTTCACAAAGCGCAATACTGGTTTCGCTGTAGGTTTTTCTCCGCGCGCCGCCCTCGCCATCCTGTGGAAAGGCCTGGGGAGAACTCGACCGCACCACGCCACAAGCCAGCGGCTAAGGTCCAGAGCCCCTCACGCCCTCAGGTCACCTCTAGAGACAGTGCTGACAGGTCAACACCGCGCTTGTCTCTTTCTTGGCGAGGAGCAAGTAGACGGTCGCCACCCGGTGTGTATAGTTCGCGCACCTCCAATCGACCGATCAGTCGGAATCCGACGCATCCATAGGTGGACGATGAACAAGGAACAGCTGGTCTTCGCGGCCCTCACCCCACTCGATCTCTCCCTAGGCGCCGCGGTGGGAGCGCTCAAGCTCACCGGCACGAAGGACAAGGTGTCAGGCGGCTTCTACCGCGCGGTGGCGGGGGTGATGAAGAAGATGCACGAGGCCCAGAGCGATCTGCAGGGCGAGGGCGTCGAGAACATCCCCACCGAGGGAGGCGTGATCCTGGCGATCAACCACCAGTCGTGGAACGACGTGCAGGTGGTGGGCGCCACCTGCCCCAGGCGGCTCCGCTTCCTCGCCAAGAGCGAGTTCGAAGAGTGGCCGGTGCTGCGCCGCCTGATCGACCTGTCCGACATGCCCTACATCCGGCGCGGGGGCGACGCCTCTGGGATGGAGATGGCGGTGGAGGCCCTGCAGCAGGGCAAGGCCCTCGCGATCTTCCCCGAGGGCACCATCCCCGGCGAGGAGTCGGTGGGGCGCCACGAGGTGCTGCCGGACACGGGGCTGCTCAAGGGTCACACCGGCG
This sequence comes from Deltaproteobacteria bacterium, assembly GCA_016938035.1. GTDB lineage: Bacteria > Myxococcota_A > UBA796 > UBA796 > JAFGVK01. Next base: position 15,836 of record JAFGVK010000177.1, read on the forward strand.
CGGTCCGCATGGCGATCGCTGCGGGCGTCCCCATCGTCCCGGTAGGGGTCAGCGGCGCGGGGGCGGTCTTCCCCCCCGAGGTCTACCCCAGGTTGGAGCTCGCCCAGGGCCGCCCCGGGGTGAAGGTCACCGTCCGCTTCGGCGAGCCCATCTCCTACGAGGCCTACCGGGGCCAGGAGCTCAGCCGCGAGGAGCTGCGGGCCCTCACCCACGAGCTCATGCTCCGCATCTCGTCCCTGGTAGACCACGACCGCAATTACATCCCGATGACCGTGCCCCTCAAGCCCCTGCCACAGGTGGAGCGCCTGGGGGTGCTGCTGCTCCACGGCTTCACCTCCAGCGTAAAGACCGTCTCCGGGCTGGTCCCCTACCTGGAGTCGGCCAACATCCCCTATCGGATGCCGGTGCTGCGCGGGCACGGCACTGTCTACACCGACCTGGAGGGCGTCACCGCCCAGGACTGGTATGACGACGCCGAGGCGGCGCTGCTCGACCTGGCGAAGGCGGTGGACAAGGTGGTGGTCGTGGGCCTGTCGATGGGAGGGCTGGTCGCCCTGAACCTCGGCATCCGCCACCCCGACAAGGTGGCCGGCGTGACCACGCTCGCCGCGGCGATGGTGTTCCGCGACCCCCTGGCCCCCCTCACCCCGGTGCTCGCGGCGGTGGCCAAGGACTGGCCCGCCCCCGGCGCCTTCAACGACCTCTCGCTGGCCGACCAGAGCGAGAACTACCCGCGCTTCATGACCGACGCCTTCCTCTCTCTCAGGCGCTACGCCCACGAGACCCAGCTCCGCCTGCCGCAGGTGAAGGTGCCGGTGTGCGTGCTGCAGTCCAAGGCCGATCAGGTGATCTCGCCGGTCGCCGCCAACATCATCTACCGGGACGTGTCCTCGGAGCACCGCGAGCTGCACTGGTTCAACAAGAGCGGACACGAGATGGGGCAGGATCTGGAGCGAGACGAGGTCTTCGCCAAGGTGATGTCCTTCGTCCAGCGCTTCCAGGCCCCAGTGAACTGATCGCCCCCCTCCCCCCGGCGGACCTCCCGCTGGGGGGCGCTCTCTGGTCGTTGAGAGCGAGCTGATCGGGAGGGGATACCCAGCGGCGAGCCAGTGGGGTATGGGGGCCCTCCCAAGGAGGTGTTCATGTTCTCCGACCACCGTGAGCTCCTGCGCTGGCTCGAGCAGTCCGAGATCCAATTCGTGGATCTCCTCTACGTGAACCTCTTCGGCGGCGTCCACCACGTCACCCTCCCCGTGTCCCGGGTGAAGGATCGGCTCTTCGTCGAGGGCGTGGGAGTGGACGGCAGCTCGGTGCCTGGCTTCAAGAAGCTGGAGTCTGGGGACGTGAGCGCGATCCCCGACCCCACCACCGCCTGGATCGATCCCACCACTGCCCACCCCACACTGGCGGTGCTGTGCGACATCGTCGAGGCCGACACCAAGGTGCCGCTGGCCGGCTACCCCCGAGAGGTTGCCCGCCGCGCCGAGGCCTACCTGACCCGGACCGGCCACGCCACCAGGTCGGTGTGGGGCCCGGAGTTTGAGTACTACCTCTTCGACGAGGTCACCCACGCGTGCAGCCCCACCGGCGCCTCCTTCCAGGTCCACTCACGCGAGCGCGCCTCGGGGCTGGGCGACGCGCCCAGCGTGCGCCAGCAGCGCGGCTACCACGCCTCCCGACCCGCCGATCGCCTGCACGACGTGCGCTCGGAGACGGTCAGGGTGCTGGAGAAGATGGGCGTCCCGGTGGTTTACCACCACCACGAGGTGGGCGCGCTGGGGCAGGTGGAGTTCGAGATCGAGATGCGCGGCCTGCTCCAGTCGGGCGACGCGGTGATCAAGGGGAAGCTCGCCGCCAAGCTGGTGGCGCAGCAGCACGGGATGGTGGCGACCTTCATGCCCAAGCCCCTCTTCGGGCAGGCGGGCACCGGGATGCACTTCCACCAGCACCTGTTCATGGGAGAGGCGCCCCTGTTCTACCAGCAGGGCACCTACGCCGACCTCTCGCCGCTGGCCCTGTCCTACACCGCGGGGCTGCTGGACCACGGCGGCGCGCTGCTCGCCCTCACCAACCCCTCCACCAACTCCTATCGGCGGCTTGTGCCCGGCTTCGAAGCGCCTATCAAGGCCTTCTTCTCCCTCGGCAACCGCTCCGCGGCGATCCGGGTCCCCCGCTACGCGATCGCCCCGCTCGAGAAGCGGATCGAGTTCCGCCCCCCCGACGCCACCGCCAACCCCTACCTGGCGATGGCGGCGATGCTGATGGCGGGCATCGACGGCATAGAGCGCCAGCTCGATCCCACCGCGATGGGCTTCGGCCCCTTCGACGCCAACGTGGAGCACCTCCCCCAGGCGGAGCGGGACGCGATCACCTCGCTCCCCAGCACCCTGGAGCAGGCCACCGCCGCCCTGCGCGAGGACCACGACTTCCTGCTGCGCGGCGGGGTCTTCCCCCCCAGCCTGCTGGACTCGTGGCTGCACGGGCTGACCGAGAACGCCCAGGCCCTCGCCAGGCGTCCCCACCCCTTCGAGTACGACCTCTACCTGGACGTGTGACACCGTGAGCTCCCGCTTCCCAACCCCCGAAGACATGCGCCCTGAAGACTACGCCCGCCTGGGCCTGAGGTCAGGGCTGGAAGTCCACCAGCAGCTCAACACCGAGCGCAAGCTCTTCTGTCGCTGCCCGGCCCACGTCTACACCAACGCGTACCACGCGGAGGTGCTGCGCCACATGCGCCCCACGCTCTCGGAGCTCGGGGAGTACGACGGGACCGCGCTGATGGAATTCAAGACGCGGAAGAACATCATCTACCGCATCCACCGCTCCAACGTGTGCACCTACGAGCTGGACGACGCCCCACCGTTCGAGATGAACGACCAGGCGCTGGAGTACGCGGTAGAGATCTCCCTCTCCCTCGGCCTCAGCATCGTGGGTGAGGTGCACGTCGCCCGCAAGCAGTACCTCGACGGCTCGATCCCCACCGGCTTCCAGCGGACCGCCATCATCGGGGTCAACGGCGAGGTGCCCTACAAGGGCCGCAAGATCGGCATCCAGCAGCTCTCGATCGAGGAGGACTCGTGCCGCGAGGTCTCAGACGTGGGCCACCTGCGGATCTACAACACCTCGCGGCTCTCGGTGCCGCTCATCGAGATCGTCACCCTCCCCGACATGCGCACCCCCACCGAGGTCGCTGAGGTTGCCCACGCGCTCCGCAAGGTCACCAGGGGCACGGGGCGGGCCCGCAAGGGCATAGGCGCCGCGCGGCAGGACGTCAACGTGAGCGTCACCGGCGGGACCCGCATCGAGATCAAGGGGGTACACCGCATCCCGCTCATCCCCAGGCTGGTCCACTACGAGGCCCTGCGCCAGAAGGCGCTGCTCGACATCAGGGACCGACTGGCCGCTCAGGGGCGCACCCTCGACGGCTTCGCCCCCAGGGTGGTGGACCTGTCGGCCCTGGCCGGCCCGGTCAGCTTCAGCCCGATCCAGCAGGGCATGGCGCGGGGCGGGGTGCTGCACGGCGTCGTGCTCCCCGGCTTCAGCGAGGCCCTCAACACCCTGGTGGGGCCGGACCGCCCCTTCGCCCAGGAGCTGGCGGATCAGGTGCGGGTGGTGGCCTGCCTGGACAAGCTCCCCAACCTCATCCACCACCCCTCTCCCAGCCCCGAGCTGGCGACCGCCACCTGGACCAGGCTCCGCACCGCGGCCTCCGCGGGTCAGGACGACGCCCTGGTGCTGGTGTGGGGACCGGCGATGGACGTAGAGACGGCCGCCGGTGAGATCATCGACCGGGCGAGGCAGGCCTTCCGGGGCGTCCCCCAGGAGACCCGCCAGGCCCGCTCCAACGGCACCACCGGCTTTGAGCGGGTGCTGCCGGGCGCCGAGCGGATGTACCCCGACACCGACCTGCCCCCGATCGTCATCCCCGCTGCCCGCGCCGACGCCGCCGCGGCCCGCATCCCGCCCCCCGCCTGGGAGCAGGAGCGCCGCTTCGCCGCCGAGGGCATGAAGCCGCACCAGAGCGAGGCCCTGGTGATGGAGGGGCGCTACCCGGTAGTGGCTGAGGCGCTGCAGGTGCAGGGGGTGTCAGGCGCCATGGTCGCCGAGGTGCTGCTAGAGCGCTCCCGTCAGGCGCGCAGAGCGGGTGTGGACCTGACGACGCTCGGGCATGAGGACTGGCTGGAGCTGCTCGGACGCCTCGGCGACGGGCGGCTGGCGCGCGAGGCGGTGCCCGAGCTGCTGCCTAGGCTGGCCTCGGCGCCCGCTGGGGGGCGGACCGAGCTGCTGGACGCGGCGGGCCCCCCCGCGCTGACCATGATCAAGGCGGCGGTGGCCGAGGCCCTGCGCGAGCGCCCTCGCTCCGCGGACCCCGAGGCGCGTCGGCTGTTCTGGATGGGGCGCGCGATGCACCGCCTCCGCCACAGGGCGCCAGGGAGACAGGTCGCCGAGATAATACAGGACCGCCTGATCGCGGTGGAGGAAGCATGAGCGCGTTTGCCGATCGCCCCGACCGCTTCAAGGGCTACAGGGGCGCCGCCCTGGAGGTGCTCGAGCGCTTCCAGGTGGGCGTCTGGTCCCAGGTGAGGGTGGTCTCCACCAGGGGACGCTTTGAGGGCCTGATCCTCCCCCGCCAGGAGTCCGCAGACGCAAGCCACGTCGTGCTGAAGATGATCACCGGCTACAACGTCGGGGTGGAGGTCAGCGGGATCACCGAGATGGTCGAGGTGGGCTACCGGGAGGCCCACTACAAGATCCCCGAGCAGGACTTCCCCTACGCCGAGGGCAAGCCCAACGTGACCCTGCTCGGCACCGGTGGCACCATCGCCAGCAGGCTCGACTACCGCACCGGCGCGGTGATCCCCGCCTTCTCGCCCGGCGAGCTCTACGGCTCGGTGCCGGAGCTGGCCGACACCTGCAACCTCACCACCAAGAAGCTGTACGGGGTGTTCTCCGAGAACATCGGCCCCGACCACTGGATCGGGCTGGCCAAGGCCATCGGCGAGGAGATCGAGAGGGGCGTGGACGGCATCGTCATCGGGCACGGCACCGACACCATGGCCCACACCGCCGCGGTGCTCTCGTTCATGGTGCAGGACTCGCCGGTGCCCATCGTGCTGGTGGGCTCACAGCGCTCGTCAGACCGCCCCTCCTCAGACGCGGCCCTCAACCTGATCCACGCCACCAAGACCGCTGGGACCTCCGACATGGCCGAGGTGATGGTGTGCATGTTCGGCCCCACCTCGGATCAGTACGGCCTGCTGCACCGGGGCACCAGGGTGCGCAAGATGCACTCCTCCTACCGCTCCACCTTCCGCACCGTGTCCGACATCCCCCTGGCGATGGTGGATCGGCACCTGGTCACGCCCCTGCGCGAGGACTACAAGCGGCGGCGCACCGACAAGAACGTGACGATCGACGCAGTGTTTGACGATCGCGTGAGCATCGTCTACTACTACCCCTCGATGAAGCCCGACGTGATCGACAGCCTCATCCAGGCCGGCTACCGCGGCATCGTCATCGCTGGAACGGGTCTGGGGCACGTCAACAAGGGCCTCTACCCCGCCCTGCAGCGCGCCAAGGAAGCGGGCGTCCACGTCTTCATGACGGTGCAGACCCTCTGGGGCCACGTGCAGATGAACGTGTACGAGACCGGCCGCGACATGCAGGCCCTCGGCGTCATCCCCGGCGCGAACCTGCTCCCCGAGGTGGCCTTCGCCAAGCTTGGCTGGGTGCTCGCCCACACCGACGATCCGGACGAGGTGCGGCGGATGATGCTCACCCCCATCGCGGGGGAGATCACCGAGCGCGAGCCCTTCGACGGCTACATGATCCTGCAGGGCGGCCTGCCAGAGGTCGAGGAATTCAACCTCAAACACATGTTCTAGGCGCGTCAGCGGCCGCGCAGCCCGCGCGCCGCCAGGCGCTCCAGCGCCTCCTCCGCGGCCTGGTCCAGCTACTCCGACCGCTCCGCGGGGTCGGGGGGGCCAGGGTCAGCCGGCGCAGCTCCGATGTGAGTTCACCCGCCGCCTCCAGGGGCCTTTCCGCGATCATAGAGGAGATGCACCGGGGCCGCCCTACCCTCTCCTCCGATCGCAGCACCGTCCACAAGGCGGGAGCGAGCGGCGCACCGATCGACGCCAGAGAGGGGGCCAGGACCTTGGCCACCGTCCGAGTCGTGTCCTGGATCCACTCCAGCAGCTCGGGCACCGCCTCCGCCTCCGCCTCCGCCTCCGCCTCCGCCTCCGCCTCCGCCTCCGCCTCCGCCTCCGCCTCCGCGGGGTATCGCAGGGCGACCAGGCGCCGCGTCCAGGCGACGTCGTGCTTGTCCGTGAGGACGGGCAGCTCCACCTGAGGCTCCTCAACGGCCTCCCGGCGGTACCCGTCGCTGGGGGTAGGCTCACGCGCCCCCTCCCCTTCCCCGACAAGCGCGCTATCCTGGTCTGGTGGAGGTACTCTTGCCCGCTCTCTCCCCGGTGCGCGCCTTCGTGATCGTCAGCAGCCTGTTCCTGGTCAGCCTGTCCGCGGGCACCTGGGGAGGCCTCTACGCGGCGAGGGCGGCGACGTCCCCCTACGAGTCCCTAGACCTGCTCGCCAGGGTGCTCGCGGTGGTGGAGCGGGACTATGTGGAGGCCCTGCCAGAGGACGCGCTGGTGGAGGGGGCGATCGAGGGGGTGGTGGCCCGCCTCGACGAGCACTCCCGCTGGCTCGGTCCCGAGGACCTGGAGACCTTCGAGCGCGACATCGACGGCTCCTACGTGGGCATCGGCGTGGAGATCACTCCAGATCCCCGCGGGGCCCTGGTGCAGGGGGTGCTGCCGGGCGGCCCCGCCGAGCGCGACGGCGTGCTCGCCGGCGACCTGATCCTGGCGGTGAACGGCGCCACGCTGGAGGGGCTGGCGCTCCCGGACATCTCCGACCACATCAAGGGCAAGCGGGGGCTGGAGCTAGAGCTACAGCTTGAGCGGGACGGCGCCCCCCTCCGCATCGACACGGTGCGGGACGAGGTGATCCAGCTGGCGGTCCACGCGGGCTGGCTGGCGCCGGGCGTGGCCTACGCGCAGATCGAGCAGTTCCACAACGGCACCTCGGCGCAGCTCTCAGAGGCCCTGGAGCGCCTTCGCCGGGAGGCGCCGCTGGAGGGGGTGGTGCTGGACCTGCGCGACAACCCAGGGGGCCTGATCGAGGAGGCGGTAGCCACCGTCGATCTGTTCGTGGACGACGGGCTGATCGTCTCTACCAGGGGCAGGCTGGAGCAGGACAAGCGCTACTACGGCACCTCGGACAGCTTCGACACCGAGCTCCCCGTGGTGATCGCGGTGAACGGCCGCAGCGCCTCCGCCGCCGAGATCGTCTCCGGCGCCCTGCACGAGCGGGGCAGGGCTACCCTGGTGGGCCAGCACACCTACGGCAAAGGGAGCGTGCAGACCCTCTACAAGAACCGGAACGGCACCGCGCTCAAGCTGACCATCGCCCGCTACTACCTCCCCTCCGGCGCCCCGGTGGAGCGGGGAGAGGGCATCGCCCCCGACCGGCTGGTGCCGGGGCCCGGCGCGCCCTCCCCCACCCAGGCGCTCCGCGACCGGCTCGCCGCCATCAGCCTCTCCGAGGAGGAGCGCGCCGAGGTGAACGCCCTGATCGACGCGCTGCCGCCCACCCCGGGGACAGCCTACGGCGTGGACTGGAGCGTCCCCATCCCTGACCGCGCCGCCGCAGATCCGCAGCTAGAGGCCGCCCTCGCGCTGCTCCGCTGAGCCTCGCGACAGGCCGTGCAGCTCCCGGTAGAGCCCGGCCAGCTCGCGGAAGGCCTTGAGCACCACCCTGGGGTTGGCCCCGCTCTGCTCGCCCGCGGTGCGCGGGTAGTGGGTGACTGGCACCTCGATCAGGGCGAAGCCCTCGGCGCGGGCCCGCACCAGGATCTCGGTGTTCACCAGGGCCCCCAGCGAGCGGATGTCGATGCGCTCGAAGATGCGCCGGTCGAAGACCTTGAAGGCGCAGTCCACGTCCCGCACCTCCAGGTCGAACAGGGTGCCCACCAACCTGCTCCAGCCCCAGCCCATCAGCCGCCGCGGCACCGGGTCGCGCCGCGGCGCCCTGTACCCCGCCACCACGCCGAACTCGGCCGAGTACTCCAGCAGGTGGCGGACCTCAGCCACGTCAAACTGCAGGTCGGCGTCGGTGAAGAAGACCCTGTCCATGCGCGCGGCGAGCAGGCCCGTCTTGAGGGCGGCGCCGTAGCCCCTGTTGCGGGGGTGGTGGATTGCGCGCACGCGGAGATCGGCCGCGGCGCAGGCGTCCAGCACCCTGCAGGTGCCGTCCGAGCTGCCATCGTCCACCGCGATCACCTCGAAGCGGATCCCCAGGGACTCCCCCACCTCCACGCACCGCGCCACCGAGCGCCCGATGTTCCCCACCTCGTTGAAGGCGGGCAGCACGAAGGAGAGCGACACCGCGGCGGCCTAGTCTACGACGCGCCCGACGAGGTCATAGTCGAGGGCGTCCTCGATCAGCACCCTGCGCATCGTGCCGGGCGCGACCCCCTCGGGGGCGTCGTTGATGTAGACCACCCCGTCCACCTCAGGCGCCTGGTGGGCGGTGCGCCCCTGCAGGAGCAGCTCGGTCTCGTCCGAGAGGCCCTGGACCAGCACCCGCACCTCGCGGCCGATCCACCGCTCCAGGTGGTCCTTGGCGATGCCGGCCTGCAGCTCCATCAGCTCGTCGAGGCGCTGCATGCGCACCTCCTCCGGCACCTGGTGGGGCAGCTCTGCGGCCCTGGTGCCCTCCTCCTGCCAGTATGGGAAGGCGCCGACCCTGTGGAAGCCCTGCTGCCGCACGAAGTCGAGCAGCTCGTCGAAGTCCTCCTCGGTCTCGCCGGGGAAGCCCACGATGAAGGTGCTGCGCAGGGTCACGTCCGGCACGGTGGCGCGGATGTTGTCCAGGATCGCCTCCTGCCTCGCGCGCGAGGTGCCGCGCCCCATGGCGCGCAGCATCCGGTCCGAGGCGTGCTGGAGCGGCATGTCGACGTAGGGGAGCACCTTGGGGTGGCTCGCCATCACCTCTAGCAGGCGCTGGGGTACGCCCCTGGGGTAGAGGTAGTGGACGCGGATCCACTCCAGGCCGTCCACCTCCGCCAGGGCCTCGGTCAGCACCGCGAGGTCGATGTCAGCGCTCAGATCGCGGCCATAGGAGGTGGTGTCCTGCCCCACGAGGTTGAGCTCCAGCACCCCCTGGGCGGCGAGGATGCGGGCCTCCTCCACCAGCGAGGCGAGGGTGCGAGACCTGTGGCCCCCCCGGATCGAGGGGATGATGCAGAAGGCGCACTTGTGGTCGCAGCCCTCCGAGATCTTCAGCCAGGCCGACCCAGGGGGCGAGGTGTTGAGGCGCGGGGTCTGGGCGGTGGGGAGCCAGCGGGGGGCGTCGACCAGCACCCGGGACAGCTCGCGGCCGCCGAGCACGTCGCCGATCCGGTGGTAGGTGCCTGTGCCGAGGAAGGCGTCCACCTCGGGCAGCTCCGTGGGGAGCTCCGCGGCGAAGCGCTGCGCCATGCAGCCGGTGACCACCAGCTTCTCCAGCCTGCCCTCTTCCTTGAGGTTGGCGAGCTCGAGGATGGCCTCGATCGACTCCTCATTGGCAGGCTGGATGAAGGTGCAGGTGTTGACCACCGCGACGTCGGCCTGGTCGGGGTCCGAGACGAGGCGGTAGCCCTCACCCTGGAGGATCCCCGCCATGACCTCGGAGTCCACACGGTTCTTGGCGCAGCCCAGGGAGACGATGTGGACGCGCTTCATGCTACTCGAGTCCCCCGGTGCTGAGCACCTCGACGCCCGCTGGGGCGCTGAACTCGAAGAGCCCGTCCGCGGCCTCCACGTTCAGCTCCACCGCGGAGAAGTCCAGGTCCGTGGTGGCGTCAAAGGCGTCGGTGATCGAGACCTTGTCCAACGTCAGGTCCGCGTTGAGCTCAAGCTCCACCTGCTTGAAGCGGGACTCCTCGGCAGAGCGCGGGCGCAGGCGCAGGTGGTGGCCGCCCTCCTTGGGGAGCACCTCCACCGAGAACAGCTCGTGCAGCTTGTCGAGGGACTGGAGCAGCGAGTCCATCGCCCCGCCGGTGCCGCCCACGTTGTCGTAGCGGATCGCCTGGTTGTCGCTCTTGGTGTAGACCCACATGGTCTTGCCGTCGGTGATGAACTGCTTCTCGGAGCCAGTGGTGAAATCCCAGCGCATCTTGCCGGGGCGCTTGAGGACCACCGTGCCCACCTGCTGCTCGTCGCCGAACAGCTCTGAGTGGGTGGTCTGGACGAAGCTCGCACGGAGCGCCTGCACGCCCTCGTACTTGCTCTCCACCGCGCTCACCAGCGCGTCCACCTCCGCGTCGCTGGGGGAGGCGCTGGTCGGGAGCGCGGAGCTCTCTTCCGCCGTGGCTACCGCGGTGGAGGCCAGGAAGAGCGAGAGGGTGAGGGCGGTCAGAGTGCGCGTCAGGGTCAGCATCGAGCCTCCGAGGATCAGGAGAGGGGATGCGCAGGAGACACCGAGAGGTCACCCGCCATTCACCACAGGCCTCGGCTCAGCGAATAACCCGTTCCATGCGTCCGTGGGGCGCGCTTCACGCCGATGCGCGCTTCCGTAAGGCACCTCGCTGCGAGACCGAGGCAAGGCGCGCTATCCCCTCCTCGCCACGCGCGGGGAGGGCGCGACCGCCCCCCGCCCGCCCTCAGGTCACAAGATGACACGGCTCCCACTATCTACCGAAAAGCCGATATTCTGTCCCCGGGGAGAGAGAGCGGAGGCGCGACGCGGCGAGCCCGCATGTGAGGCCTGATGGCCCGCTGGAACAGAGAGCCCTGGAGCGGATTCAGCCACGGTGTCACCGCCCTCGCGGGGGTAGTGGGCACGGTGGTGCTGCTGGTGATCGCGGCGGGGAGCCCCTGGCGTCAGGCGGCGGTGGGCGCCTATGGTGTCAGCCTGGTGCTGCTGTTCCTCGCATCGGCCGCCTACCACCTGTACCAGGGCACGGAGCGCGGCACCATGTGGCTCCACCGGCTCGATCACGGGGCGATCTTTCTGCTCATCGCGGGCACCTACACGCCTATCGCCGCGGTGGTGCTGGACGGGACGCTGCGGATCGCGGTGCTCGCGCTGGTGTGGACCCTCACCGCGGTGGGCGTGACCCTCAAGCTGTCGATGGGTCCTGGACCCAGGAAGCTGGCGGTGATCCCCTACCTGGTCATGGGGTGGTTGGCCCTCCCGCTGGTCTGGAAGCTCGCCCTCACCCTGCCCGCCGCGGCGCTCGCCTGGCTGGTCGCCGGCGGGGTGGTCTACTCTGTCGGCGCGGTGGTGTACGCCCTGAAGCGCCCCGACCCCCTGCCCGGCCGCTTCGGCTTCCACGAGCTGTGGCACCTGTTCGTCATCGGCGGCGCCGCGCTCCACTATGTGCTGATCGCCGGCTACGTAGCCCCCTACGCCGCCTGATCGGGGCCCGGTCCGCTGCGCCCGCGAGGGAGCCCCCGGCGCGGGGCCTGGCGCTGGACGGGCCGCGCTCCACGAGGTGCTGATCGCCGGCTACCTAGCGCCCTACGCCGCCTGATCGGGGCCCGGTCCGCTGCGCCCGCGAGGGAGCCCCCGGCGCGGGGCCTGGCGCTGGACGGGGAGGTACTGGACGGGGCGCGCCCAGGGGCGCCGCGGCGCGGCGGACTCCGCCCGCGGACCCGTCCCTGGCTCCCCGCGACAGCGGGCCACCGCCCCCAGCGCCTCACGGACCATGACACCAGCGCCCCTCGCGATCCCCATCCTCGTGCGCCTCGTGAGCTGGGTCTGGAAGCTCGCGCGCGTCGTGCGCCGCATCCATCCGCTCGTGCCCGTGCGCCTGGGGCGTCGCGCGGGACTCAGTACCGCGCACCTCGATGCCGGTTCGTCTCGGGAGTTGGAAGCCCGCTTCCCGCCAAGGGATCGCGCTGGGGCCTGTGACCGACGAGGTCCTCACGGGCGCCGGCCCGCTGGCCCCAGGACGCCGCAGGCGTTGTCGGCCGCTCGCTGCGCTCGCCTGCGTCCGTCGCGAACAATCGTTCGCTCTCCTCCTTTCCTCCTAGCCCGCGATGCCTGGACCTCAGCGATCCCCCGTTGGGGGCTCCAAGGCACCACATCCAGCCGGTGGTTCAGCGGTGGCTGGCCCGTACCTTGAGGAGCGGTAGATCGAGCCCGCTCACCTGCCGGCCCCCTTGGTTCGCAACAACAAGGGAAGTATATGGATTGATGGCGAAGGGCGGCGGCGTCCCGTTCTGCCGAGCCAGAGGGACAGACCTTGGCCACTGGGCGATGCTCCGGATCGATCAGGAGTGCGCCACCCCCGATGGAGGACGGCAGCGGTCTCCTGCTCGCAGCGCTAGAGCGCCAATCATGTAGTCATGCGGCGGCCCTCTCGAGTCTATCAGCGGCGAAGCAGTTCTCGATGACGGCGTAGCGGCAGA
>JAFGVK010000178.1 GCA_016938035.1 Deltaproteobacteria bacterium
CCGGGGGGGATTCCCCAGGGGCTAGGACTTCTTAGCCGACGATCGCGCTGCCGGGGGTGGTTTGGTGGATCCGGCATGAGTGGGTCTACGGCGCCCGCTCCTCGCGGGTCCCTCTGGCGTGGACCGTGCCCCGCGCCCCCCTCGACCTCCCCGCCGACCTGCACCGCCTCACCAACCTCCGCGCCTGCCCCGACGGGCGCGTGATCCTGGTGGTGCCCTTCCCTGCCCCCGGCGAGGCGGTGGACACCGAAGCCCTGTGCAGTGAGGACAGGTAGGACGCCGTCCTACCTGAGGGGAGCGAGTCCGACCTCGGTCAGCTATGCACCCCCTATGAGCCGAGACAAGATGCACCACAGCGAAGAGGGTCGCTCCCCCTTCACCGGGAGCGCGACCCTCGCCCTGGACTGGGAGGAGGAGGAGGCGCCTGCCGTCACTCCAGAGCGCTACGAGCTCCTCCGACCGCTCGGCACCGGCGGCATGGGTGAGGTGTGGCTCGCCCACGACGCCTGGCTGGGGCGACAGATAGCCCTCAAGCTGGTCCGCTCCGACCTCGCGGCCAGCCCCGCCATCACCGGGAGCTTCCTCCGTGAGGCCCGCATCAACGCCTCTCTCGCCTTCCCGGGGGTGGTCCCCGTCTACGACATCGGCACCTGGGCGGACGGCCGCCCCTACTGCACCATGGAGGTCATCGAGGGGGTCTCCCTCGGCCAGGCCCTCGCCGGGCTCGAGCCCCTGGGCCGGCGACGGGCGCCGGTGCTGGACGGCACCTTCGGAGGTGCCCTCGAGGCGGTCGACCTGGAGCTGAGCGAGGGCCACCTGGAGGCGCTCGAGGTGATCGCCCAGGTGGCACGGGTGCTGGAGAGGGTGCACAGCGCCGGCATCGTCCATCGCGACGTGAAGCCCGACAACGTGCTGATCTCTGGCCTTCGGGAGGTGTGGGTCGTGGACTGGGGCCTGGCGGTGGAGGCTGGCTCCCCCACCGCGGGGCTGGCCGGGACCCCCGCCTGGATGGCGCCGGAGCAGGCCCGCGGGGAGCTCCCGTCCCCCCGCGCGGACGTGTACTCCCTGGGTCTGGTGGCCGCCGAGCTGCTGCTGGGTCCCAGGGAGGACCGGGCCCTGCCCGCAGCGGACTGGGCGCGCCGGGAGGCCCACCGCAGGGGGGTGCTGGAGGAGGGCCCGCTCCTCAGGGTGCTGACCCGCGCCCTCGCCGCCGAGCCCGCCGACCGCTACCCGGACGCGCGCGACCTCCGCGCCGACCTCCGCAGCGCGCTGACGGAGCTCCGCAGCGGCCTCGCCTCCCGGGGCCGCCTGCTGGACTACGAGGCGCGCTTCCGACGCCTCGCGCCCGACCTGCGGCGCCACGCGCGCGTCCTGCTGGGAGCGCTGGTGGTGGACGGACGCCCGGTGGAGCTCGAGCGCGAGCAGCTCTGGCTGGCGCCGACCGCAGTCCAGGCGGTAGTGCGCGGACTGGGGGAGAGCATGCTCCGCGAGGAGCAGGGCCGCCTCGCCCTGGCGGCTCCCGAGGTGCTCGAGATCTGGCCCCGCCTCCAGGTGATGCTGGAGGACGCCGCCGCCTTCCGGGAGCTCCAGGTGCGGGCCCGCCACGCCGCCGAGGCCTGGGACCGGGAGGGCCGCCCGACGAGCGCCCTGTGGCGGGGGGACCTGCTGGAGAAGCTGGAGGAGGCCGCCGCCTCGGTGGAGGGGCACCTCCCCCCGACCGTGCGCCACTTCCTGAGCGCCAGCGTCGGGAGCCGCGAGGCACGGACCCTGCTCCTGACCCGGCGGCGCCGCGCGCTGCGCATGGGAGTGGGCGCCGCCCTCGTCCTCCTCACCGCCTCCCTCGGCGCGGCCCTGGTGGCCTGGGAGCGCGCGGACCATGCCCACCGGGAGGCAGAGGTCCAGCGAAGAACCGCCGAGCAGGCGGTCCGGGACAGCCAGGCCCGCCTCGCGATGACCGAGGCCACCCTCCGGGAGGCCCAGGGTGCCGAGCACGAGGCCCTCGCCCTGCAGGCCCGGATCGCCTTCGCGACCCCTGAGCTGGGGCCTGGCATCCGGGAGGAGGCCGCCCGGGAGGCCTGGCGCCTGGCCTCGTCGAGGGTGGGGCTGTTCCGGATCCCGATCGGGGCGCCCCTCCACGCGGTGGCCTGGTCCCCCGACGGCACACGGGTCGCGGCGGGAGGTGATGGCGGGCGCCTCGTGCTGATCGCCCCCTCCGACGGCCGACAGCTCGCCGCCCCCCAGGTGGGGGACAGCCCGGTGCGCCTCCTGCGCTGGTCCGAGGACGGGGAGACCCTCGCAGTGGCAGTGGAGGAGGCGGCGCTCTACCTCGGGCCACCGGAGCGGCTGCAGCGGATCCCCCTCCCGGGGCGGGTGCTCCAAATGGTGAGCACCGACGGAGACCGCCTGCTCGTCCTGGGCCTGAGCGACGGCACTGCCGAGGTCCGCGAGCTCCGGACCGGCGCCCTCGTCCACCGGCTCGACCTGGGCGATCCGGTGCGCACCATGGCCGCCCAGGGCGAGGGCCCGGTGGTGCTCACCACCACGGGCGCCGACATGGTGGGCCTCGACGCGGCACAGGGGCGCGAGCTCTGGCGGCGGGACCTCCAGCCGTGGGCCGACGACCTGGCCATCTCCCCTGACGGCCGCCGGGTCGCGACCCAGCAGTACCAGTTCCCCCTGATCCTCGACCGCGCCACCGGCGCGCTCCTGCTGCGGCTGGACGCGGGCCTGGGGTCTTCCAACCAGGTGATCTCCTGGGTGGACGACGAGCACCTGCTCTCGGTGCTCCGCAGCGGCAGGGCCTACGCAGTGCCCCTCAGCGGCGAGGCCGCCCGCCCCATCGCCGACGTGGGCGGGGACTGCGGCGGGCTGAGCGCCGATCCCTCCGGCCGGCTGTTCGCGATCTCGGGCATGAACGGCAGCCTGATGGTCGTCGCAGGTATGGGACAGCAGGTGCTCGTGGATCACGTCAGTGCGAGCGCCACCGCCCTGAGCGCTCCGAGCTGGTCTCCAGACGGTCGCCTCGCCGCGGGGAGCGCCGGCGGGGAGCTGGTGCTGGTGGTGCCGGCCCGCGCCGGTCACCTGAGCCCGGTGCAGTGCGGGGGAGAGCTCGCCGACCGGACCCGCAACGGCCTCACGGACATCGTCTGGTCGCTGGCCTCCGCTGGGGGAGCGATCTGTCCCGCCCCCGATCGCCCCGCCCTCAGCGGCAGGGTCCACCGCCACCCCCCGCTGGTGCAGGTGGAGCCCAGCGCCGATCTCCTCGCCGTCGACGCCGGGGACCGCTGGCGGATGACCGGCCCCGACGGGAGCTGGGAGCACCTCAAGCGCGAGAGCTCGTGGGACGACTTCGCCCTCAACGCCGCAGGGCAGATCGCGGTGCTTCGGGGCTCCGAGCTGCGGGTGCTGGGCAGGGAACCCGGCCAGGAGTGGCTCACCGACGTGGGGCGGGGCCGGGGCATCCTCCAGTACCCGGGCCAGCACGGGTTCCTGATCCTCGGCATCGAGGGGGGAGCCAGCTGGTGGGACGACGGCACCCTCACCCCGGTGCTCGGCGAGGGCCATTTCGTCGGCAAGACACTGCCCACCGTGTTCCACGCCCCCGACGGGCAGCGCAGCCTCGCCTTCGACTCCGGGGGCGCTACCTGGCTGCTGGGTCCATCCCCGCTGGAGGCCCGCCGGATCCCCACCGCCAGCGCTCCCGGGGTGGTGGGCGCCTGGAGCCGTGACGAGCACCTGTTCGCCTCCGCAGACGAGGCGGGCACCGTCACCCTGTGGGACCCCGAGCGCGGCGAGGCCCTGCGCCAGATCACCCACCCCTGGGGTCTGGTGGTGCTGGAGCTCGCCCTCTCCCAGCGGGGCGACCGACTCGCGGCGACCTACGAGAACGGCGAGCTCATCGTCTACGACACCGCCACCGGCGCTCGGGTGGTCCGCACCACCTCCTACGACGGCTCCCTCTACCTGTTCGGCTTCGACCCCGAGGACCGTCTGGTCTACGGGGCCCACCACACCAGGGTCCCCCTGGCCTGGGACCTCCCCGCCGGCCCCCTCGACCTGCCGCAGGACCTGCCGGCCCTGGGCAACCTCCGCGCCTGCCCCGACGGCCGCGTGCTGCCGGTGGTGCCCTTCCCCGAGCCGGGAGAGGCGGTGGACACCGGGGCGCTGTGCGGATCAGCGCGGTAGCGCCGGACTCTCAGCGGGCGCGCGCCTCAGCGATCATCGCCTCCAGGGCGTCCAGCCCCCGCACCAGGGTGGCGCGCTCGGGGCCGAAGGAGAAGCGCACGTGGCAGCCGAAGCGGGAGCGCTGCTCGGAGCGCCGCTGTCCGGGGTTGATGTCGAAGAAGCGACCGGGGACGGTGATCACCTTCCGCTCCAGCGCCGCCCGGAAGAAGCCCATGTCCGAGCGCAGGGGCTCGGGGAGGTGCCGCACCGAGGCCCACACGTAGAAGGCCCCCATCGGGGCCGCGTCCACGTGGAGGCCCATGCGCACCAGGCGGGTGATCATGTAGTCCCGCTTCTCCCGGAACACCGCCCTGATCGCCTCCGCCTCAGCGTCCGCCACCGCAGGGGCCAGCAGGGGGATGGCCGCCTCCTGCAGGGGGTGAGCGGCGCCGCCGTCGAGGAAGGAGCCCACCGAGGAGACCGCCTCGATGATGCGCCGCGGCGCCAGCGTCCAGCCGATGCGCATCCCCGGGTAGCGCCAGTTCTTGGTGAGGCCGTCCAGGATGACGATCGGGTCCCGGTCCACGTCGTCCACATGGGCCGCCGCGGAGACCGAGCCGTGGGCGGCCGCATCGGGCGCCCAGACGTAGTTGCTGTAGTACTCGTCGAACAGGAGGAAGGTCTCCAGCTCCCGCGCGGTCGCCACCCACTTCGCCAGCCGGTCCCCGTGGACCAGGGCGCCGGTGGGGTTGGAGGGGTTGGACAGGAGCACCGCCCCCAGCCCCCGTCCGACGATCTCGGTGCGCAGCTCATCCGCCGAGAAGGCGTAGCCCCGCTCCGGGTCCAGCGGAATCGGGATCGTGGAGAAGCGCGCGAAGAGATCGAGCAGCTCCTCGTAGGCGGTGTAGTCGGGCAGGAAGTGCCCCAGATGCGTCTGCCCCAGCGCCGCGGCGAGGCGGCTGAGGCTCAGGCGCCCGCCCCCGGCGATGGCCACGTTCTCAGCGGTGTACCGGGAGGCACGCCCCCGCCGGTAGCGGTGGTTGTAGAGGTCTGCGACGGCCTCCCGCAGGTCGGTGCGCCCCAGCACCGGGGAGTACTCGTAGGTCGTGGTGTGGAGCGAGACCGCCTCCAGGCGCGGCGGCGCGCCCGGCAGCACCCCCGCCTCGGGGGCCCCCTGACCGAGGTTGGCCCAGCTCGGATCGCCGTACTCGAAGCCCAGCTCCCGCGCCGCGTTCATCACGTAGATCACCCCGGTGCGGGGCACCGGGCGGAACACGTCGTGTCCGTGGGGAAAGGCCAGGGAGCCGTGTCCCCCGGTCATCATCGCGCCGTCGCCGGCCTCCTGCACCATCGCCTGCTCCTGCTCCGCCCCGGGCGCCTCCGGGCGCGAGCGGACCCGGGACGCTAACCGGACGCTCAGCGGGGAGCACCCCCGCCAGGTGTGGTACCGGGAGCACGGGGTCTCCGGGGTGGAGCCCGAAGAGGGCGCAGCAGCGCTCAGCGCTCTGCGATCCGCCGCCGCTCCACCTCGGCCAGCTCCAGCAGCTGTCGGTGCTGACGCCGGTAG
>JAFGVK010000179.1 GCA_016938035.1 Deltaproteobacteria bacterium
CCGTTCAACCGCAGAAAAGCCCGGCCGAGCGACGCTCTCGGCCCCCGTGCGTGGTCAGGGCCGAGGCCTTTCTGCTGAGCGTTTCCTCTCGCTGCGGTGTCTCTGTAGACAGCGTCCCCCTGGAGGTCCCTTGCGCGCGATCCTGTTGAGCCTGGCCCTGGCGCTCCCCCACCTGGCGTGGGGTGGGACGGTGGTGCGGCGCGCCCTGCTGGTCGGGGCGAACGATGGGGGTGGCGAGCTTGCGCCGCTCCAACACGCCGAGGGGGACGCGGACCGCGTCGCCGAGGTGTTTCGCACCCTGGGGGGCTTCGCTCCCACAGACATCACCGTGCTCTCGTCGCCGACCAGGGCGGAGCTGGAGCTCACCCTGGAGCAGCTCGCGGCGGACAGGGCTCGGGGCGACGAGGTGCTGTTCCTGTTCTACTACTCGGGCCACGCGGACGCCGAGGGGCTGCGGCTCGCGGATCAGGTCTACCCCTGGGGAGAGCTCAAGGCGGGGGTGCGGTCGATCCCCGCGGAGGTCCACCTGGGCATTCTCGATGCCTGCCAGTCCGGAACGATCACCAGGGCCAAGGGGGTCAAGGGGGTGACCCTGGCCGATCCCTTCCTCAAGCCCGACGGGCTGGAGGTGGAGGGCGAGGCGTGGATCGCCGCCTCGGCGGCGGACGAGGAGGCGCAGGAGTCCGACGCCTTGGGCGGCAGCTTCTTCACCCACTACCTGCTCTCCGGGCTGCGCGGGGCAGCAGACACAGGCGACGGCAAGGTCTCGCTGGCCGAGGCCTACGGCTACGCCTACGAGCGCACCGTGGCCCGGACGGTGGGGACCCAGGCGGGCACCCAGCACCCGGCCTACCAGTGGAACCTTGAGGGCAACGGGGACCTGGCCCTCACCGACGTGCGCCTGGCCTCCGCGAGCCTGATCCTCACCGCGGGGGAGGAGGGCGTGATCACCGTGCTCCGCCAGGGCGATCAGACCGCTGTGGCCGAGATCGCCAAGCGCCCCGGGGTGCCGGTGCAGATCGCCCTGGAGCCTGGGACCTACATCGTGCGCAAGCGCCACCAGGGCACCCTGGGCGAGATCCGGCTGGGGCTCACCCCTGGGGCGTCGCCGGTGATCCGCCAGTGGGGCTTCCAGCAAC
Source organism: Deltaproteobacteria bacterium (assembly GCA_016938035.1). Lineage (GTDB taxonomy): Bacteria > Myxococcota_A > UBA796 > UBA796 > JAFGVK01. The sequence goes on from JAFGVK010000179.1 coordinate 1,140, forward strand.
ACGAGCTCACCCTCACCAAGGGCGCCCCCGCTCAGCTGGCGCCGCCGCCGGGATCCCTGGAGGACGAGCCCGCGCCCTGGTCGATGACCGAGCTGGAGCTGGAGGTGGTGGATCGGGACCACGACGGGCAGCCGGAGGTCTTCAACTACTTCCACGGCACCCCCCCGCACCGGGTGCTCGCCCGCAAAGAGGCCGACATCAACCGAGACGGGATGATGGACAACATCACCCTGTTCAGCGTGCAGGGGGAGATGGTCCGCGAGATCCTGGACCGCAATTTTGACGGCAACATGGACCAGATCGTGTACTACCGGCACGGGGTCAGGGTCTCGTCCCAGGTGGACAGCAAGGGCATAGGGGCCTCGGACGTCTACTCCTACTACGAGAACGGGAAGATCGTGCTCAAGGAGCGCGACACGGACGGGGACGGGCAGATCGATCGCTGGGAGCGCTACGACGGCGGGGAGGTCATCCGCATGGGCACCGACACGGACGGGGACGGGCGGATCGACAGGCTGGAGTAGCTAGCGGGGGCCGAGGTAGCGGCTGGCCCAGGTGGCGATCAGGCGCCCCGCCCAGGCGCCGTCCTCCGGCCGGGACAGCAGGTGGTCGGCCTCGTCTAGGCTCACGAAGGCCCGGGGGTGCTCCGCCGCCGCGAACAGGCGCCCCGCGTGGGCCACCGGGACCGTGTCGTCCGAGGGCGCGTGGAGCAGCAGCAGCGGCCTCCGCAGGGCCCGGACGTGGGCCTCCATCCGCTGCGCGGCGAGGTCCTCCAGCAGCTGGGGGCGCACCCGAAACACCCCCGGGCCTATCCGCACCAGACCGTCGGCGAGGCGCAGGGGACCGATGAGCTTGGCGCTCAGGTGGCTCAGATCGGCGGGTGCGGCGACGGTCGCCACCGCCCGCACCTCCGGCAGGCGTCCGCCGGCGGCGATCGACGCGGCGCCTCCCAGCGAGTGGCCCACCAGGAGGCGGACCGGGCGCCCCTCACCCTCCATGAACCTGGCCGCGGCCACCAGATCCTCCACGTTGGACGAGAAGTTGGTGTCGGAGAACGCGCCGCCGCTCTCGCCCAGCCCGGTGAAGTCGAAGCGCAGCACCCCCACCCCCTCCGCGGCGAGGGCCCCCGCGATCTGCCGGGCGGCGCGGATGTCCTTGGTGCAGGTGAAGCAGTGGGCGAACAGGGCCCAGGCGAGGGGCTCGCCCTCGGGGAGGGTGAGGCGCCCCACCAGCGGGGCGCCGCTCGCGCCGGGGAAGGACACGGGGTGGTGTCTCATCAGGGCTCCTGCAGCAGCGAGCGCAGGCCAGCGGCCGCGGTCACCAGGGGGAGGGGGCGGTCGTCGGCCCACACCGCGTAGCCCTGGCGCAGGCGCCAGCTCAGGAGGGCGGCCCCGTCGCTCAGGAGGGCGCGCGCCTGATCCTCGCGCATCGGCAGGGCGACAGGGGGCCGCCCCCTGCTGTCGCTGAGCAGCCACGCCCCCTGGACCCGTTGGAGCTGGAGCGTCGGCCGGGAGCGGCTCCAGGCCCCCCTCCAGTCCGCGATCGCGCCTGAGATCCGCTCCAGGAGCGCCGGCGCCAGCGAGGCGGCGGGCACCTCCCCCTCCCACCAGGGCGCCGAGGGGTGGAGCTGCGGGGGGAAGGCGGCGGCCCACCCCGCGGGGGTGCGGAGCGCGCTGATCCCGTAGCGGGACGGTTCCTGGGCGTAGGGGGCGAAGCGATCCAGGCGGATCGGGGACAGGGAGGCGGGCGGGGGCAGGTGGCGGAGCAGGGGCAGGAGCGCCAGCACCGCCTCCCACTGCGGCAGGGTGTCGCCGGGGATCCCGTACAGCAGGTTCCAGTGGAGGGGGAGCCCTGTCTCGCGGGCGGCGAGCAGGGTCTGGAGCACCTGCCGGAGCCTGGTGCCCTTGCCGAGCAGGTCCAGCAGCGGGGTGGACAGGGCCTCGATCCCCGCCTGCACCTCCCACCCCCTGGCGGCCATCGCGGAGGCCTCGTCGAGGGTGAGGTCGGGGCGCACCTCGGCGAACAGGCGCCCAGGGCCCTCCAGCAGGGCGCGCCGGGTGGGGCGGCCGAGGAGGTTGTCGGCCAGGGTGAGGCGCTCGGTGGGGAAGGGGGCCAGGGTCTGCGCGACGCGGTCGCGCGCAGCCTGAGGCGAGAGGGCTCGCGGCGCGTGGATCGCCCCGTTCAGCCCGCAGAAGGCGCAGCGGCCCCAGGCGCAGCCGCGGGAGGTCTCCGCTGCAAGCCACAGGGACTCCGGCGCCACCTCGGGCAGCGCCTCCCGCACCTGCGCCCACCAGGGGCGGAGGTCCTGGGCGGGGAGCGCGCTGACATCGGGCAGATCGCAGAGGATCAGGCCCGCTGGGAGGGCCTCGCCCCTGTGCCAGCGCCCCAGCGCGTCTCGGAAGGCGCCCTCCGCTTCCCCCGAGAACACCGCGTCGAACCACGCGGTCAGCGCCGCGCCCTGCTCCCCCGACGCCGCCGCGCCGCCGATCCACAGGGGGATCTGCGGCGCCCTGCGCCGCACGGCCCTCGCCAGGGCGATCGCCGCGTTGAGCTGCTCGAAGCTCACCGAGAAGCCGATCAGCCCGTAGGCTGCCAGCGCCTCCGCCTCCGCCTCTACCCACGCGGGCAGCCCGCCCTCCAGCGCCAGCAGCCCCGCCGCGTCCAGGCGGGTCTCCTCCAGCCACGCCTCGCCCCCGTCCAGCGCGAGGGGCCCTCCCAGCGGAGGGAGCCCGTGCGCGGCTCTGGCGAAGAGGCGCTCCCCCAGCAGCCAGTGGCCGGGCGGGCGGGACAGGGCCTCCGCCAGCGCGGGGCCCAGCTCCGCTGCCAACCGCAGGCTGCTGTAGCGGATCTCCACCGGCCGGTCCGCGGCGGCGGCCAGCGCGTGGACCCCTAGCGACGGCCACCTGGTGGGGGCGAAGGGCGGCACCACCAGGGCCGCGACACCTTGACGAGACGGGCGCGTGGGGCGATCCTGGGGGGGTGGGGGCCTGCTGATCATGTCTTCCTGCTACCCCCAACGCGGGGAGGTGTCGCGGTGAGGCGCCACCCAATCCTACAGGGCTGGTTCTTTACGGTGGTGATGGGGCTGCTGATCTTCGGCCTGCAGCGCATCGGGGAGCCCCCGCGCCCCAAGGCCGGTCCCGCGCCGGAGGTGAGCTACGCCCTGCGGCTGGAGGCGGCGGAGCGGGAGCTGGCGGTGGTTCAGTGCTTCCTGGGGTCGAGGGTCTGGAACCGCCAGGGGACGCTGTTCGGCTTGGACGGGGAGCACCTGGGGACGGTGCCGGTCGAGCGCGGCTGGGCGAGCTGGCTGGTGCCACCGGGTTCGGGCGCCGGCGAGGTGCGCTTCGCCGAGGGGGTGGTGGCGGTGCGCTGGACGGAGGTGGCGGGCGAGGGGCGCTGTGACGACTTCGGTACGGTCTGGCGCGACTGATCACCGATCCGCCGGGCGCGCTGCCCCTGGCTCCGGTCGCCCTCGCGGCGCAGACCCTGGCCGTCGATCTGTGCCGGGGGGGCAGGTCGCGCCCCCCCGCACCGGCGCCGGCAGCCTTCACCGCTGCCGGCTCGCTCCAGCCCCGCTCCTCGGATAGCCTGCCGCTCCCAGGAGCGCTGATGTCCGTCCTCGTCGCGAGAGAGATCCAGAAGTCCTACGGTGATCGCCTCATCCTCAAGGATGTGACCCTCTACGTGGGGGAGCACGACCGCATCGGGCTGGTCGGGGTGAACGGCAGCGGGAAGAGCACCCTGCTGCGGGTGCTCTCGGGCGAGGAGGACGCGGACTCGGGGCAGGTGCAGCGCCCTGAGGGGCTGGGCTTCCTCTCCCAGCAGCCGGTGTTTGACGGGGCCACGGTGGGGGAGGTGGCCGATCAGGCGGTCGCCTGGCACAGGGCGCTCCTGCACAGCTACGAGGACGCCATCGCCCGGGGAGATCTCCACGAGGCATCGGTGGCCCAGGACCGCCTGGACCAGGTGGGCTGGGAGGTCGCCCACAGGGTCGACGCGATGCTCGAGCAGCTCCGGGCCCCCGCGCGCGAGGCGCTGATCGAGAACCTGTCCGGGGGCGAGCTGCGCCGCGTCGCCCTGGCGAGGGTGCTGCTGGAGGCGCCCGCGGTGCTCCTCCTCGACGAGCCCACCAACCACCTGGACGCCGACACCGCCGACTGGCTCCAGGCCTGGCTCCAGGGGTACCAAGGCGCGGTGATCCTCGTCACTCACGACCGCTACCTGCTGGAGGCGGTCGCGGAGCGGATCGTGGAGGTGGAGGGCGGGGTGAGCGTCGCCTATGAGGGCTCCTACGGCGACTACCTCGTCGCGCGATCAGAGCGTCACGAGCGCCTCCGTCGCGAAGACGAGCGGGCGGACGAGATCCTGCGCCGGGAGGCCGCGTGGGCGGTGAGGTCCCCCTCGGCGCGCACCGGGAAGCAGAAGGCCCGACTCAGCCGGCTGGACAAGCTGCGGGAGCGCGAGGGGGGATACCAGGATCAGAACCTGACCCTGAGCTTCACCACCGGCTTCCGCAAGGGCGGCACCATGCTGGAGGCCCACAGGCTCTCCAAGTCCTACGGCAAGAACCGCCTGTTCGACGGGCTGGAGATCTCGCTCCTGCCTGGGGAGCGCCTGGGCATCCTGGGCCCGAACGGGGCGGGCAAGTCCACCCTGCTGCGGGTGCTGCTCGGCGAGGAGACCCCCGACCGTGGCGAGGTGAGCCGGGCCCCGAGGGTGAAGGTGGGGATGATCGATCAGGCCCGCAGCGGGCTGGACCCGGAGCATACGGTCTTCGAGGCGGCGGGCGCGGGCAACGAGCAGGTGAAGGTCGGCGAGAATTGGATCCACGTCGCGTCTTTTCTTGGGAAATTCCTGTTCTTCCGCGACCACTTCGAGCAGCGCGTGGCATCCCTGTCCGGGGGCGAGCGCGCCAGGCTGCTCCTCGCCCGGCTGATGCTGGAGGGGGCCAACCTGCTGGTGCTCGACGAGCCCACCAACGATCTAGACCTCCTCACCCTGCGGGTGCTGGAGGAGGCGCTGCTCTCCTTCGACGGGAGCGTCATCGTCGTCACCCACGACCGCGCCTTCATGGACAGGGTCTGCTCCTCGGTGCTCGCCTTCGAGGGCGAGGGACGGGCGGTGATGTACGCGGATCGCATGCAGCACGTCGCGGCGATGAGCGCGCGCAGGGCGGAGGCGCGGGCGGAGCGGGTCGCTGAGAAGGCCCCCCCGCCCAAGCCCGCGAAGGCGAAGCTGTCCTGGAAGGAGCAGCGCGAGCTGGAGCAGCTCCCCGAGCGGATCGAGGCGGCAGAGGACCAAGTGGTCGCCGCCGAGGCGGTGCTGGCCGATCCGGCGACCTACCAGCAGCGCGCCGCCGATGTGCCGTCGCTCAACAAGGCGCTGGCAGCGCTCCAACAGGCGGTGGAGGCGCTCTACGCCAGGTGGGAGGAGCTCTCGGAGCGGGCTTGAGGGGGGCGCGCGCTGGCGCTCCCCCTGTCCCCGGAGGCGGTGGCGGGATAACACACAACCATTGTGGGAGCTCGCGCGCCGCGGGTCCCCCAAGGAGAGGATCGCCATGCCTGATCTGAAGGGAACCGAGACCGAGAAGAACCTGCTCAAGGCCTTCGCTGGCGAGAGCCAGGCCAGGAACCGCTACACCTTCGCCGCCAAGCAGGCGCGCAAGGAAGGGCTGCTGCAGATCGCGAAGTTTTTCGAGGAGACCGCCGAGAACGAGGAGCAGCACGCCAAGACCTTCTTCCGCTTCCTGGAGGGCGGGATGGTGGAGATCACCGCCACCTTCCCCGCGGGCGTGATCGGCACCACCGCCGAGAACCTCCGCGCCGCAGCCGAAGGCGAGAACGAGGAGTGGACTGAGCTGTACCCCCACTTCGCCGAGGTCGCCAAGGCCGAGGGCTTCGCCAAGATCGCCGCGGCGTTCCGCATGATCTCCCGGGTGGAGAAGGAGCACGAGGCCAGGTTCCGCGCCCTGCTCGCCAGGGTCGAGGCGGGCACCGTGCTGGTGCGCGAGGAGCCGGTGCGGTGGAAGTGCAGCAAGTGCGGCTACGTCCACGAGGGCACCACCCCTCCCGCCAAGTGCCCAGCCTGTGACCACCCGCCCGAGTACTACGAGGTGGACGGGGGCTTCTGATCCCACGGGGTGGCGATCGCGGGTGTCGGGGGGGCTCGCCCGTCGGGTCCCCCTGGGCGTCGGTTCGTCGGCCTCTCGACGCGGGTCCCTGTTGTTGCGGTCGTCTCGTACAAAGTGCCCTTTCTCCCTTGGGAACGACGTCCACGCGCCGATGTGTCAGGCGACTCGGCGCCAGTGTACAGGCTGGAGGGTTCGACGAGCGACTTCAGATGATGGTTCCTTTGGAATGAGAGGCTATTCCTGTGGGACGGACCGGTGCCACGCACGCCGTGCGGCGACCGACTCGAGCCTCGGTCCTGGGCGGGTTCGGACAGGGCGGGATCGCGCTGGACCCCGTCGGTGAACGCACCGCCGCGGCCGGTTCAGCGCCCGCCCCCCCCGGGCGCAGCGCCGGCGGTCTCCTGACATGACGAGCAGGGCCCCGAGGGGAGTGGAAGGCGACCTCACCGCGCGCGCTGTGCTACGCTGGCCGGGTGAGGTGAGGTGAGGGTTCTACGTGGAGCCCCAAGTACCGAAACGCCCTCATCGTCCTCGCGGGCAGCTTGGCGGTGGCCTACGCCGCGCTGATCGGAGCCTCCCACCGGCAGGTGCGGGCGTTCGCGGTGCGCCAGGCGACGCTTCAGATCGAGGACATGTTGGTGACCCACCGGGCGGTGCACCGCTACCTGGAGGAGGTCCAGAAGCCCGAGCTCTACCGGCTCCAGCGAGAGGGCTCGCTGTATCCAGAGTACTTCAGCCCTGAGGTGCTCTCGTCGACCTTCGTGGCCCGCACAGTACATGGCTACGCCCAGGAGGAGCGGAGCGCGCTGGGGCGGCCCGATGTCTACTTCAAGCTGGCCAGTGACAACGCCAGGAATCCTCTGAACGAAGCGGACGCCTTCGAGCTCGCGCTGCTCCGCCGGATGAACGACGAGCACCTGGAGGCGTTTCATGAGGTGGTGGAGGTAGAGGGCGAGGCGTTTCTCTACGTCGCGCTCCCGCGGGGGGCTACCGGACCCACCTGCATGCGCTGTCACGGCGACCCAGCGGACGCTCCAGCGGAGCTTGTCGCCCGCTACGGCGCGGAGCGGGGCTTCTACGAGCGACAGGGACGCCACCGGGCGCTGCTGTCGCTGAGGGCTCCGCTGGCGCCCTACCTGGAGGGTGCGAGGGGGCTGCTGGTCGCCTTCGCGCTGGGCAGCCTGGCGGTGTTGGTGGGCGGCTTTGGGATGGTCTGGTTCTTCCTGCGCCGGCTCGACGCACAGGAACAGCTCATCCTCGAGCGGAGCGAGGCGCTCAGGGAGGCCTCGCGCACCGACTTCCTCACCGGGCTCTCCAACCGGCTGGCCTTCGTGGACGAGGGGACGCGCGAGATCGAGGCCGCGCGCCGCTACCAGCAGCCGCTGTCGCTCCTGATGCTCGACGTGGACCACTTCAAGCGGGTGAACGACACCTGGGGCCACGAGCGGGGCGACCAGGTGCTGGTGGCCGTGGCGGCGGTCATCCGGGAGCAGGCCCGCGCCTCGGATCTCGTCGCGCGGTGGGGCGGTGAGGAATTTGCGGTGCTCCTGCGGCAGGCTGGGAGGGAGGAGGCGCTGGCCCTGGCGCGCCGGATCCACCGGCGCCTCAACCGAGGACCGCTGATCGGAGATCTTCACATCACGGTGAGCGTGGGCGGAGCCACCTTGAGGGAGGCAGAGGCGCTGGGAGCGCTCACCTGCCGCGCGGACGAGGCGATGTTCCGCGCCAAGGCTGAGGGGCGAAACGGCTGTGTGTTCTCAGACCGGTGACCGCGGAGGGGCGTCGCGCCGCCGGGTGCCCTGAGGCGTGGGGCCCGGTGCCCCCCAGGGAGCACGCGCTTCGATCCGCTTTGTGTGCATGATGATGGGTTGTATGTCCTCTTTGCTGTGGCGCGAGCGCGCCCGCCGAGGCGCCCCCCGGGCCGCGAGGCGGCCGCAAATGGTACACTCTGTGCAGGCGCGGGAGGGGACGTCGGACCATGAGGTGTGCCTGTGCTGGCCAAGAACCGCAACGCCCTGTTGACCATCGGCGGCAGCCTCGTCCTCGCCTACGGCGCCCTGATGTGGGGCTCTTAC
>JAFGVK010000026.1 GCA_016938035.1 Deltaproteobacteria bacterium
CCATCTCCCAGGGCGCCCTCAAGCTCGTCGGCTAGCGCGCCCTCCTCCCCCTTCCCCGTTTTCCTTAGGAGCGGGCGTGGGGCCCGCTTTCCTGACCGCCGCACGCCATGACGTGCGGCGGTCTCTATTTTGGGGGCCCGTGGTATCGTCTCGTCGATCGGAGGCTCCATGCTCGCGCTGTTGACCTTGCTCGCCTGCCAGGAACCCTGGGACGGGACCTTCCCCGAAGCGGTCGCGCGCCCCGAGCACCCGCGCCCCGACCTGCGACGGGACAGCTACATCAACCTGAACACCGCGTGGCAATTCGCCTGGGACCCCGACAACATCGGTGTCGACGAGGGGTGGCAGGCCCGCGACGACGTCTGGGAGGAGCGCATCCAGCTCCCCTTCGCCTGGGAGTCCCCCCTGTCCGGGCTGGGTGCGCTTCCCGAACGCTACTCCCCCGCGTGGACCGCGGACGCTCACACCTACCGGGGGGTGGCGTGGTACCGGCTCGCGCTGCCAGGCCCCCTCCCCAGGGGGGAGGACTGGTACCTGGTGTTCGGCGCGGTGGACTTCGACGCCACCGTGTGGGTCGACGGGGTGGAGGTGGCGCGCCACCGCGGGGGCTACGGGCCGTTCTCCGCCAACCTCTCCGCCGCCGCCAGCGGTGAGGCTCCGGTGATCACCCTGCGCGCTGAAGACTGGACCGAGCTCAACGACCGGGCGCAGCCCGTGGGGAAGCAGGGCGGGACCTGGTACACCAGGGTGAGCGGTGTCTGGCAGACGGTCTACCTGGAGCAGCGCCCGGAGGCCCACCTCACCCAGCTCACCGTGCTCCCTGACGGCGACGCGGTGTCCCTCAGGTGGCAGAGCACCGGCGACGCGAGCGCCACCGCGGAGGTCCGCCTGGACGGGCTGGTGGTGGGGGAGGGAGAGGGCGATGGCAGCGCCAGGATCCCGCTGGACACCGTGAGGCGGTGGAGCCCAGAGCGGCCCACGCTCTACGAGCTGGACCTGACCCTGGCGAGCGGCGACAGGGTCCACCGGCGCTTCGGCATGGCCAACGCGGGGGTGGACTGGCTCCCTGGCAGGAGCCCCGACGAGGCTGCCGCCCCCACCGAGCAGGGCAAGGCGTTCACCCTCAACGGAGAGCCGGTCTTCCTGCGCTGCGTGCTGGATCAGTCCTGGTGGCCTGACGGGCTGATGACCGCCCCGTCGCTGGACGCGATCCGCGGGGATCTCCAGCTCGCCAAGGACCTGGGCTTCAACTGTCTGCGCCTCCACATCAAGCCGGAGGAGCCAGTCAAGCTCGATCTGATCGACGAGATGGGCTTCCTTGTGGTGTACGACCTCCCCTCCCTCGACATGGCCACCGCCAACACAGAGGGCTTCGCGGGCCGCGCCCTGTTCGAGGAGACCTTGCGCGAGGCGGTAGGGCGCGACGCCTCCCACCCGTCCCTGCTGATGTGGACCGTGTTCAACGAGAATTGGGGGCTGTCGGCCAACGGCTCCTTGGCCTCGCCCGCCCCACTGGCGGCGGACCAGGGGATGCAGACCTGGGTGCAGGAGATGGTGGACCTCACCAAGACCCTGGATCCGACCCACCCGGTAGAGGACAACAGCGCCGGCGGAATTGTTGGAGTGTTCGAGCACCTGGGCGGCGACTCCAACTCCTTCCACTGGTATGAGGACGACGCCACCTCCTGGCGCGCCTTCCTGGACGAACAGGACGCGCTCACCTTCCCGGGGAGCACCGCCAACTACGTGGGTGGCACCATGCAAGATGGGGCCCCGTGGTGGAATTCAGAATTCGCGGCCTTCTCGTTCCTGGGCAGCCCGTCCGACGCCATCTGCGACCTGTGGCCCGCCCTCAACGAGCTGAGGCGGAGGCCGCGCCTCTGCGGCTTCGTGCTCACTCAGCTCACCGACGTGGAGTATGAGCTCAACGGGCTGGTCACCTTCGACCGTCAGCCCCGCGATCTGTGCGAGCGCCAGGGGGTCGCGCTGCCCGACCTGCTGGGCGCCGATTTTATCGGCTGGGACTGGCTTCCCGGCCAGCGCCTGACCGCGGGCGAGCAGGCGCAGGTGCCGCTGTGGATCAGCCACTGGTCGGACGGCGCCGCGCTGGACGCGGAGGTGCGGGTCGGCTGGTTCGGCGAGGAGGCGCAGCCAGTGGCGGTGAGCGCCGCGCCCTGGGACAACACCCCGCTGACCGCCGCCCTGACGGCCCCCACCGAGGCGGGGGAGCACGCGCTGGTGGCGGAGCTGTGGGTGGGCGGCGCGAGGGTCGCCGCTAATCGCCTGCCGGTGACCGTGGAGTAGCGTCGCCCTCCTCGGGGAGAGACGCCTCCCCGGGCTGCTCGTCGGGTGCGGGCGCCTCGGGAGGGGCCTCTGGGATCCGCCGCAGCAGCCCCACCACCATCCCCAGCAGGCCCAGCGCGAAGGCGGCGAGGCCCCCGCCCAGCACCGCCCTGTCGAGGAGCGAGCGTGGGGGCGCCCCCAGCTCCTCGAACGGCCCCAGCGTCGCGGGCGCAGCCTCGCGGAGCAGCAGCTCCGACTGCACCAGGCTCAGGTCATAGTCCGGCGCGTCCGCCCGGGGGTCTCCGCCCGAGAGGAACACCTCACCCTCCGGCAGCCAGGCGCGCAGCTCCCAGGTCTTCACCGACAGGCCCACCGCGTCGAGGGGGAGCGGCGGGTTGTTGCCGTTCTCGATCTCGATCACCAGCTCCTCACCGACCACATCGTCCAAGCGCACCGACAGGGTGCGCGGGCGATCCGCCGCCTGCCACCGGATCACCCGCAGGGGCATCAGCCTCGCGCCGTCCACCCGGGACACGGTGAGCTGCCGATCGAAGGTCGGCGCCGGGCTGTGGAGGGTCAGGCCTTGCAGCGCGCGCCCCGGCCAGGGGTTCTTCACCACCAGCCGCGATGTGGACCGCTCCTCGTCCCTGGTGAAGGGCAGGCCCTCGCGCACCTCACCCTCTGCCCGCTGGTAGAGCACCGCGGGGATCTGGCGTCCCTCGGCGTCGCTCAGGCGGAGCTCCGCGTGTCCGCCCTCGGAGCGAGAGAAGCGGTCCGCGTCCAGCGCCACCGCCACCAGCCCAGGTCCGCCGATCACCGGAGCGCGCCAGCTGGGCTCGGTGTCCAGGGGCACAGAGGGCGCGATCAGCCCCCCGCGGACCTCGGGGGGCACGTACACCGGCGACGGCCCCACCGCTCCCACCGGGAGCACCGCGGTCACCGCCGCCGCGAGCTCGGTCACCGCCACCCCGAGGTCGGAGGGCGGGGTGGTGCCCGCGGGAGCCCCGCCGTAGAGGGTGAAGGGAGGCTCGCCGCGCACCACCCCGATGCGTCCCTGCACCTCGAGCTCCACCCCCGTCAGGGTGAGCGGCAGCTTGCCCCTGGTGGGGATCTCCAGCTGGAGCGCGCGAGAAGGGGTGATGGACCCCAGCGCCACGCGCACCTCGTCCAGGCTGGCCCCCCCCATCTGCACCCTGCGGACGCTGCCCTGAGCGGTCTCCCACCCCCTCCCAGAGTCGTCGCGCAGGGGCCTGACGGTGACGGTGCGCTCAAACAGGGGCTCGTCCACCCGCAGGCTGATCGCGCGCAGGGGCAGCGGGTGGGGCAGACGAACGATATAGGCGGCGCCGCCGTCCTCATCGAGGATCGGATCGCTCACCGGGAGGGTGAGGTGCTGGGGCCCCAGCCCTGGGAAGGCCTCACTCACCCCCGAGAAGCTGACCCTGTCGCGGCGGCCCCAGCGATAGGGGTGGAGAGTGATTTTCCACGGCCCCGTGGAGGGGGGCACCCGGACCCGCTCCTGCACGCTCGACCCCTCCCGCCAGACCCGCTGCGGCGCGCCCCACGGCACCGCCACCTCGCCCTCCAGCCGCTCCACCCTCACCTCTGCGAGGCAGCCGTCACCGGGGAGCCGCACCTCGATCTCATCGACGGCGAGGTCGGTCGCGCCTAGCACATAGCTATAGGGCTCCGGCAGCGGACGCGCGCTGAGTGGGGTGGAGGTGACCGCGCCACCGCCCAGCACCCAGGCCACCGGCACCTCCTGCCCCCTGGCGTCCACCACCGTCAGGTCCGACCCGTCTGGCGGGTCCTCGGCGCTGCGCAGCGCCACGGGCACCTCGAAGGCGTAGACCCCCTCCCCCGAGCAAGCACCGCAGCTGACCTCTGCCTGCCACGGGTAGCGATCGATCTCCGCACCCCACGCCAGGCCCACCATCCAAAGCACCGTGCTCACCATCACCCCTCCGACCTGCGCAGGACGAGACGCTCAAACAAGAAGGCCGCGATCAGCAGGGAGACACCCAGGCAGGCGAAGGAGCCCACCCTCACCAGCCCCGCGAAGACCCACAGATCCACCACAAACACCTTCACCGTCGCCAACAGCACGAAACCGAAGCCGATCAGCCGGACATACCTGCTGCGCGCCACCAGGCCCAGCCCCAGGAGCCCGACCCCATAGGTGGCCCAGCCGGCGGAGCGCGCCATGCCCTGCCACAGGCCGTGGCCACCCAGCTCCACGGGACCCGCGTCCTGGAAGGCGTGCGAAACCTCCACGTTGATCAGCGCGAAGCCCAGCCCGATCGCCAACAGGCGCAGGGCGGTGGGGAGCGCCCCCTCGACCCTGGCGAGCAGCCCCTCGCGCGGGGCCTGCCCCGCCAGGAGCTGCGCCCCCACCAGCAGCGAGAGCGCCGGCAGGCCCCAGGTGTAGAGCGTCCAGTTGAGGATCGGCCAGCCCCCCGTGTCCCCGTAGGCCAGCGCCCAGGGGTTCGCCAGCAGCCGCACCCCCACCGCCACCCCCAGCGCCGCGGCGGTCCAGGGCAGCAGCCGGTGGCTCAGGCGCCCAGACAGCCACGCCAGCGCGACCACCTCAAGGCCCCAGCCCACGGTGAGCCAGGCGTCCTGAAGCTGGAAGGGCAGCGCCAGCGACACCCCCGCCAGCCCCAACCCCACAAAGATCGCCAGCGCCCCGGAGGTGCGGGGGAGCCGGTCTCGCCGCGCCAGGAGCGCCGCCGCAAGGATCGCGTTGAGCCCCATCAGCAGCGGCAGCGCGCCGAGGAGGGAGTCTCCCAGTCCCTCCTCCCACGCGGCAGCCAGCGGGAGGAACAGCGCCAGCGGCGCCAGGATGGCGGTGAGCATCCGGCTCAGGTCCGGTCTCGACCGCATGAGGGGCGCGGTGCTGAGCAGCGCATAGGCCAGCACCGCCGGCGCCCCCAGGGCCAGAACGCTCACCTCCTCTCCGAGCAGCGCGATCCCCACCAGCAGCGGCAGGCTCACCCCCGCCAGCAGCCCCAGCGCCGCACCGCCGCTCGCCGCCCAGAGGGACGAGAGGCCCCCGACCACCACCAGCCCCGTAGCGCCCCACAGCAGCGCCGGCCCCCCTGGGTCCGCGATCACCAGCCCGGAGATCACGGCTCCCACCACCGCGGGAGCCACCCCCACCCAGCCCCGGAGCGGGGACCGGCGATCAACGATCAGCCCGGCGACCCCGACGATGGCCAGGAGGGACCCGAGGATCCACCCGTCCGAGGTCCACGGGTGCGTCGCCCACACGGCGAGCAGGCTCCCGTCCCAGCCCAGCAGGAGCACGGTGGCCGCAGGCACCGCCACCCCGAGGTAGGTCCAGGGCGCCCCCCGCGCCTCGATGGCGCGCTGCACCGCCCTGGACGCGGCCAGCCCCATCACCGCCAGCGCCACCAGCGCCGCCGCCGCGAGCGGGAGGTTGAGCCCGCCCCTGTTCCAGACCGTCAGCCCGTTGACCGCGTCGTCAAAGCGCTGCCCCACCGGCCACAGCCACAGGCCCGAGAGGGCCATGAAGGTCCACACCCCGAGCAGGCCCGCGCCCCTGGTGAGCAGGTCCCGCGAACGGGTCAGCAGGGCGAAGAGGCCCCCCAACACCAGGGCGCCACCGAGCCCGTAGACGGTCTGGTCCGCCTGGTGCCAGGCCAGGCTCCACCCCAGGTGGAGGGTCGCCGCACCCAGGAGCGCCACCAGCGCCAGGTCCCACCACGCGAGCGCCGCGGCGCCGGCGATGGATCCCCCCACCAGCAGCGCCAAGTAGCCGAACAGCGCGAGGGGCTGGTTCTGCCCCGACGACAGCAGCACCGGGGTGAGCACCCCGCCGATCAGCCCCAGGTGGGCGATGAAGCGCGAGCGCTGGCGGATAGCCCCTCCCAGCGCGGCGCCGCTCACCGCCACCATCAGGGCGAAGGACAGCCCAGACGGGAACAGGTGGTAGATGCTCGCGCCGGCGAAGAGGGCGCCGTACATCACCCCCAGGCCGGTGCCCACCAGCGCGGAGCCCACCGCGCGGTAGTGGGTGCGGCGGATCCAGGCCCCGGCGGCGCCCAGCCCAGCCCCCGCGGTGAGCGCGCCCGCCACCTGCATCGGCGGTCCAAACCAGCCGCGGTCGAGCGACAGGATGAGGACAAACACCGCCGCCAGGAACAGCATCAGCGCGCCCATCGCCCCGCCGATCCACACCAGCGAGCGCTCGACGAGCGCGAAGAAGGCCTCGGCGCCCATGGGCGGCGCGGGAGGGAGCGCAGGGGCGGCCCCCTGTGGCCCCTCCGAGCGGGCCGCCGGGTCGCGGTCTGCGCGCTCCGGGGCCTCAGAGGTTAGCGGCGCCTGGGTGAGGACCGCGGCCTCGTCGCCCGCCGGCACACCCGACCGCACCCCCACGGGCAGGGGCGCCTGAGGGAGGACCGCGGCCTCGTCGCCCGCCGGCACACCCGACCGCACCCCCACTGCCAGCGGCGGGCGCGCCTCGGCCTCGATCGCTGTGGCGCGGGCAGCGCCCCCTGCGGGCAGCGCCGCCGCCTCGTCGAGCCGCCCCTCCAGCAGCACCAGCCGGCGCTCCAGCGCCTCCACCTGGCGCCTGGTCCCCAGCAGGGTCTGGGTAGAGAACACCCCCATCCCTATCGCCAGCAGCGGCACCGCCGCCGCCGCACCAGAGATCATCAGACAGAGTATTCCCGAGAAGAAGTCGTCCACCTTGGCTCCCCACAAGGGGTCTACCGCATCCGAGCGTCCCTGGGGAGAAAATGCCCCAGCTGCGGCGCGGCGCGCGGGGCTCTGCTATCGTGCCCTCATGATCCGAACCCTGTGGGCCCTCGGCCTCCCCCTGCTCGGCGCCTGCCCCTCCTGGTCTGTCACCGGAGCGCGCGGTGAGCTCAGGTTCCTTGACCCCGACTTCCACGCCGGCCCGTGGCCCTTCCACACGGGCGGCGCCGCGCTCAGAGGCACCGAGATCTGTCCCGCGGGGTGGTTCGCAACCGCCGACGATCAGGGCGAGACCGAGCTGTCAGCCTGCCTCAACCTGACGGCAGCGGGGGGGCTCCTCCCCTCCGCGGGCGCGTGCTGGATCCTCGGCGGCGACGGCGCGCTCGCCGCCGCAGTGGGCCCCTCCTGCCCCGCGGGGGTCGCGGACGACCGCTTCACCTTCGAGGCGGTCGAGGCCTCGGCGCTCTCGCTGCGCTGGTACTTCGAGTACGCCGACATCGCCGAGCAGGTCAACCGCGGCGATGACCTCTCGATCACCAGCCTGGACGGCGAGCCCCTCCCCGTCTCCTCCCTGCGCCCACCGGCCGGCGCCTCGCCGCTGCTGGTGGAGGGCGGCTGGGCAGAGCTGGCGATCGCCCTGTACGACGGGGAGGCGCCCGTGGCGTGGTCCACCGCCCAGCACCCCCTTAGCGTGGAGGGCGCCGCGGACCTCCGGGGCCCCGATCAGCACGTCGTCACGGTGAAGGCGGGCGCGAGCGCGGGGGCGGTCGCTCTTGAAGGCGTGGCGCTGGCCCCCGCCCGCTGGGAGCAGGTCCCTGCCGACCGGGCGGCGGCGGTGCGGATCCTGGGCCTGCGATCCGAGGGGGTGCCCTTCGCGGTCCACGGCGCGGTGACCGACCAGGACGGCGCACCGATCTTCGGCGCGCTCCTGGAGTGGTCGGTGCGCTCGGAGGCGCCCGTGTCGCTGATCCAACGCGAGGACCCGAGTCAGGAGGGCTTCCAGCCCGGCAAGGTCAGCCTGGACCTGAGCTGCATCGCCCCAGTGCTGGAGGCTACCCCGCGCGAGGCGGTGTTCCTCGCCCGACTCGGCCAGCGCTCGGACCAGGTGACGGTGGGCTGGATCCAGCCGGCGAGCACCCCAGAGGAGGTCGCGCGCTGGGTGTCCCCCGAGCACTGCCCGCAGGGATGCGGCTGCTCCAGCGCAGGGCCCTGGCCCCCAGCGGCCCTGCTCCTCCTCCCGCTGCTGCTGGCGCGCCGCCGGACGCCGCCTACCAGGGCTGTGTCCAGTCCACCCGCGAGGTCATCCCCGTGAGCAGCTCCGGGGTCAGGCGCTTCCGCTCGCCGGGAAATTCGATGGGGTCCTTGGCGCCCACGTACCACACCTCCCCGTCGATCACCTCGATGTAGCCAATGGTCTCGCCGTTGCGCAGCTGGATCAGCGAATTCCAGTCTCCCGCGCTGTGGGGGTTCACCAGATCCAGGCCATCGATCGGCATCGCGTCGTTCCACAGCACCGGCACCTGCTTGCCCTCCAGGGTCATCGGGATGGCCATGCTGAAGGTGCCGGAGAGCTGGCTGGCGGTGCCCCCTGTGGTCGGGTGCCAGTGGCCCTCGGTGCTGCCTGGCCCCACATAGCCGAGGCGCAGGTTGGCCCGCCCCACCCGGACCCCCTCGGGGTTCTCAAGGGGAAACAGGCTGATCAGCTGGTCCCCCCTGCTCACCCTGGGGCGGGGCTGAACGGTGAAGGTGCCCTCCATCCGCACCTCCGGCGCGCGGGGCGGGGGCCCGTGGTGGGGATCACCACCGCAGGCCAGCGCGGCGACCCCGGTGAGACCTACGGTGAAGACCGTCAGTGCGCGCGACATCTCCGCTCCAGGTGGCGGTAGTAGCCTAACACAGCGCGCCCCGTCGGAAGGCGAGCGCGCGGCCGCGCCGCCAGGGTGCTACCCTCCGGGCGAGGAGGTCCCCATCGCACCGCACCTGCTGCTGCTCACCGCCGCCCTCTCCGGGCTGGGCGCCGCACCCTACTACGACAACACCACGGTGGAGCTGGAGCCGCTGACCGAGGAGGGCCCGCCCTTCTACCTGGAGCAGCTCGAGCGAGCGACGCGGCGCGGCCCACTGGAGGGGGTGTCGATCCGCGACGCGGCCGGGACCCGAGCGGTGTCCGCCCTGAGTGAGCTGCCCGCTGAGGCCCTCTACGCCCTCTATTTTGCGGTGATGCTCGGGCCGGAGGGAGCGGAGTGGGACCTGGTGGTGCCCCGCCGCGAGGCGCCGCCCACCCCAGTGAGCGTGTGGTGGGAGCCGGACCACCAGGCGCTGGTGCAGGTGGGCCCCCCCTGGGTGCGCGGTGGGAGCGCCCCGCCGAGCGCCGCTGCGGTGGAGGAGCGGCACGGGGTGGACGTGCGAGACGGAGACAGGGGCTGGTCCCAGATCGAGCTGGCCTCCCTCGATCAGGCCTTGGCCCTGCTGAGCGACGACGAGCGGGCGCTGTTCCGCGCGCTGCCGTTCACCCGCCGACAGGCCCGCTCCGGGAGAGGCGGGCGGGTCGCCGCCTACGAGGTGGACGGCGCCGCCCCTCAGGTAGAGGTCTTTGGCGACACCTTCGCCGCCGACGGCGGAGATTTCGTGGGCACCCCCGAGGCCCCCAAGGAGGTGTCCGTCTTCGTCCTGCTCCACGAGCTGGGCCACGGGATCGTCGCGGTCCCCGCCCTGCGGGCCGCGGCTGAGGCCGAGGGGCTGGACCGGGAGGCGGAGGCCCTCTACGCCGACTACGAGCGGCTCGCGCGGGAGGTCCAAGGGCAGGTCAGCCGCTACAACCGCGCCGCGTCCCCCACCCTGGCAGAGCACGAGGCGATCGCCGCTCAGGTCGCCGCGGTGAAGGCGGCGGAGGAGCACCTCAGCGCGGTGGTGGTGGCCAGAGACGCGGCCGCGCGGCGGGCCCTGTCCCTCGCCAGCCAGAGCCCGGTGCTCACAGCCTTCATCGCCCTGGGGGAGGAGGGCCCCACCCCCTACGGGCGCACCGACCCCGAGGAGTCCTTCGCAGAGGCCTTCGCCCTCTACAAGACGGATCCCGACGCGCTCAAGCGGGCGATGCCCCGGACCGCCGCGTGGATGACCGGTGGCGGCCCCCTGCGCGCCGCCGTAGGATCGACGCTCGCTCCCCCCTGACACCACCACACGGAGAACACCATGCGCCTCCCCCTGATCGCCGCCGCGCTGATCCTCAGCGCCTGCGGCGACGACAAGACCGATGACACCGACGTCGTAGTCGAGGACACCCTCACCTGCGCGTACCTGATGGGTGAGGACAACTGCTGGGCGAGCACCGTGGCCGAGAGCGCAACCTGTCTGCCCTCCGAGGAGACGGGGGAGCTGGCGCCCGACCTGAGCACCTGCACCTTCGCCGACGGCACCTGGATCGACTTCGACCCCGCCCTCCCCCTGGGGGAGGAGGCGTCCTTCGACGACTACCTGTGGCACCTCACGGTCTACCGCGCCGCGGGCACCAGCGAGCCCTGCGCCGAGCTGATCGAGAGCGACCTGGGCCTCGCCCTCACCGCGCTAGGCGACACCGCGGAGGTGCGCTACAGCGGCTTCTACGCGATGGACCTCACCTGCCCCGACGGCGAGACCTACCACGCGTCCAACGCCTTCGACCTGATGGAGTGCGAGAGCGAGGGGATGTTCGGGAACCTCCCAGGGACGATGTACTCCTACTCCGGCTCCTCGGTCAGCTTCTCGCTCCTGGGCAACGAGGGTGGGGAGGGCCTGAGCTTCAGCTGCGCCCTCCCCTACGAACCGTAGCGACGAGGGAGAGGCAAGCGTCGGCGCGGCCAATCCGATAAGCTGCCTGCCTTTCATGGAGGCAGCCTTGCTCGAATCTTATCTCGCGCACGAAAAGAACCGGAACGCCCACGGCATCCCCGCCCTCCCCCTCAACGCGGTCCAGACGGAGGGGCTCTGCGAGCTGCTCTCGGACCCTCCCGCCGGCGAGGAGGCCCGCCTCCTCCACCTGTTCACCGAGCGGATCGCTCCTGGGGTGGACCCCGCGGCCGAGGTGAAGGCAGCCTACCTGCAGGCGATCCTGAAGGGCGAGAAGACCTGCCCCCTGATCGACAAGGCCCACGCCATCCAGATCCTCGGGACCATGATCGGCGGCTTCAACATCCAGCCGCTGATGGACGCCCTCGACGACGCCGAGCTTGTGGACGACGCGGTCAAGGCGCTCTCCGGCCTCACCCTGGTGTACGACGCCTTCGACGCCATCGCCGAGCGGTCCTCCTCCCACCCCGCCGCGATGCGGGTGCTCCAGAGCTGGGCCAACGCCGAGTGGTTCACCTCCCGCCCTGCCCTGGCCGAGCACATCACCGTCAAGGTGTTCAAGGTCGACGGCGAGATCAACACCGACGACTTCTCCCCCGCCTCCGACGCCTGGAGCCGGCCCGACATCCCACTGCACGCCCAGGCGATGCTCAAGGCCCGCATGCCCGGCGGCAACGAGCAGATCGCGGAGTGGCGCGCCGCGGGCCACCAGGTGGCCTTTGTGGGCGACGTGGTGGGCACCGGCTCCTCCCGCAAGTCCGCCTGCAACTCCGTGCTGTGGCACATCGGCCAGGACATCCCCGGCGTGCCCAATAAGCGGCGCGACGGCGTGATCATCGGCAGCGTCATCGCCCCGATCTTCTTCAACACCGCCGAGGACTCCGGCGCCCTACCCCTGATGATGGACGTGAGCAAGCTGGGCCACGGCGACGTGATCACCGTCAACACCGCCGAGGGCACCGTCACCAGCCCCGCCGGTGAGGTGCTCGCCACCTTCGCGATCAAGCCCACCACCCTGGCCGACGAGTTCCGCGCCGGCGGGCGTATCCCCCTCATCATCGGTCGCTCCCTCACCGTGCGCGCCCGCGCCGCGCTGGGCCTGGGCGACACCGACATCTTCGCCAAGCCCGAGAACCCGGTCCCCGCCCCCGGGCAGGGCTACTCCCTGGCCCAGAAGATGGTCGGCCAGGCCTGCGGGATGGTGGGCGTGCTGCCCGGCACCGCCTGCGAGCCCAAGATGACCACCGTCGGCTCCCAGGACACCACCGGGCCGATGACCGCCGACGAGCTCACCGAGCTGGCCTGCCTCCGCTTCCAGGCGCCGCTCTACATGCAGTCCTTCTGCCACACCGCGGCCTATCCCAAGCCCGCAGACGTGAAGATGCACAAGGCCCTGCCCGCCTTCACCTCCACCCGCGGCGGGGTAGCCCTCAAGCCCGGCGACGGCGTCATCCACTCCTGGCTCAACCGCCTGCTGACCCCGGACACGGTCGGGACCGGCGGCGACTCCCACACCCGCTTCCCGATCGGGATCTCCTTCCCCGCGGGCTCTGGCCTGGTCGCCTTCGCCGGCGCGCTGGGCTTCATGCCCCTCGACATGCCGGAGTCGGTGCTGGTCCGCTTCAAGGGCGAGCTGAACCCCGGCATCACCCTGCGGGACGTGGTCAACGCCATCCCCTACGTGGCGATCCAGAGGGGGCTCCTCACCGTCCCCAAGAAGAACAAGAAGAACATCTTCAACGGGCGCATCCTCGAGATGGAGGGGCTCCCCAACCTGACGGTGGAGCAGGCCTTTGAGCTCACCGACGCCACCGCCGAGCGCTCCGCCGCCGCCGGAGCGATCAAGCTCTCCGAAGAGACCGTCGCCACCTACCTGCGCTCCAACGTGGCGCTGATGAAGAAGATGATCGCGGACGGCTACCAGGACGCGAACACCCTCCGCAACCGCATCGCGGACGTGGAGGCGTGGCTGGCCAACCCCCAGCTCCTCTCCGCCGACGACAACGCCGAGTACGCCGCGGTGATCGACATCGACCTCGCCGAGATCACCGAGCCGATCCTCGCCTGCCCGAACGATCCAGACGACGTGAAGCTCCTCTCTGAGGTGGCCAACACCCCGATCGACGACGTGTTCCTCGGCTCGTGCATGACCAACATCGGCCACTACCGCGCCGCCGCCGAGATCTGGCGCGGAAAGCGCTACGAGGGCAACGTCCGCACCTGGCTCGCCCCACCCACCCGCATGGACCAGGAGCAGCTCAAGGACGAGGCGGTGTTCTCGGTGTTCTCCGCGATCGGAGCCCGCATCGAGACCGCGGGCTGCTCCCTCTGCATGGGCAACCAGGCCCGCGTCCCCGACAACGCCACCGTGTTCTCCACCTCGACCCGCAACTTCGACAACCGCATGGGCAAGGGCGCGCAGGTCTTCCTGGGCTCCGCCGAGCTCGGCGCGGTGACCGGCACCCTGGGGCGCCTGCCGACCGTGGAGGAGTACCTGAGCGCCTACGCCGAGAAGGTCGCCCCCAAGGCCGACGAGGTGTACCGCTACCTGCAGTTCGACGAGATGGAAGCCTACAAGTAGGCTGCCATCGAGCAAATCGCGCGGGGGTCGGGGCGGTCGCTCCGGCCCCCGCCTTCGTCTGGCGGCCCATCGAGCGGCGCTGTGGCTCCTACAGGTCTGCACGGCGCGCCACAACGTCCCGGGCCATGGCGCTTCCGGCCTCGTTGTCGCGTCGTCCATTCCAGCGCTGTGCACGGCGCGATCAAGCCTCCATCGACCAGGAGCCCAGGGGGAACCACGACTTTGCGTGCTCGAATCGGATTCTCTGCCTGAGGGCTGCGTGGCCGGCGCCAGGGACGGCGACGACGCCCACGCCAACGCGCACCCTGGGGCCTCTAAGCGCTGCGACGGCTACGACAACGACTGCGACCAGGTCGACGACGAGGAGGCGCTAGACGCCCTCGATGGGTCCGCAGACGCAGATCACGACGGCTGCGGCGCGGACCCCCCAGACGCAAGCGCGCAGCGAGATCAAGCCCGAGTTGCCCGTCATGGACGCCTTTCTCGGGCCAACAGAGGCGGGCGTCGTTCCGGGGTTCGCCGTCCTCAGCGGTCACCTCGTGGACGAGGGCTACCCCACCCGCGCGGCGGACGTCTTCCTCCGAGGCGCGAGAATACACCAGGTATCTTCTATCGTTTGGACATGCCCCCGCGGGGTCGGCTCCCCTCCGCGCTCGCGCGCTCGGTCGCTGACGCGACCGCCCTGCGGGCGCGCTCCGGTCAGCCTCACGCTCCTTGAGGCGCTTGGGCAGGTGGCGCACCCTCTAGAATTGCGCTCCCATCGATGTGTTCGCAGCCCTCACCCCCCCAAAATATGAAGCCGCTTGCCTTCCCGCTCCTCCTCCGCCGTCCACAGGCGCTGCTCCCAGGTGAGCTCCTCGTGTTGGTCAAAAATGACTAGCCAACCTTCGTTTAGCCCCATGGTGTCGAGGTAGCGGACGAGCTGCTCCTCTCCCTTCTTCCGCACCGTCTCCAGCTTGTCGCGTGCCGAGCGCACGCGCTTCAGCTCCACCGCGAAGCGCTCCCCCTTGTAGGTCACCAAGAGGTCCGTCGCCCCTCGCCCCGTCGCGAATTCGCGCGTGATCTCCCCGCCGCCGTTCACCACCCGCTGCATAAAGGCCATGAGGATCAGGTGCGCCGCGGCCTCCGTCCAATTCGCGTCGCCCCGCTCGCGCAGGAGGTCCCCGTGCTCGCGCCACCACGGAAAGAACTCCGCCATCAACGCCGGGAAATCGAGGCCCCCTGATGCGGTCTGCCACCTCCACCAGGGCGCGGGGAGGCTGTCGTGGTAATTCGCCGCGAGCGCCCGCGTCAGCACCTCGCGGTAAAGCGGGGTTGCCAGTTCGAGGCCCATTTCACCTCGGCGCAGCAGGCCGAGATCGACGCAGTAGTCGATGTCCTCGCGGTTGAGGTTCCCCTCGAAGAAGGAGTCCCCGAGCAACACCGGCTGCATGATCTTCGCGACCCTCGGCTCGTGCAGGCGCTGCTCTAGGTTCGAGAGGTGGGTCGTCCGCGAGCGCGCGAGGTGCCGCCGCGCACCCTCGATCTCCTCGGCGCCGACGCGCTGATCGAGGGGCAATGGGGCGCGCCGCGTGAGGTGGTAAGCCAGCGCGTTCACCAAAAAGGGCTGCCCCCGCGTCCAGTAGTAGGCGCGCTCCACCGCCTCCGAGGTGAAGACCTGGCCGGTCGCGGCGGTGTGCTGGGCGTAGAGCTCCCCGACCTCCTCTTGGGTGAAGTTGCGCAGGGCGAGGGAGTCGGAATTGATGTTGAAGGGGCTGCCAGGGTTCGGCGGAATTCCCCCCTTCGCCTCGGTCAAATAGTCCCTGAGATCGCGCATCCCCACCAGCGCGATCGACGCCGGAAATCCCCTCGGGCGGTCGTTGAAGCCCGCGCGGAGCTGCGCGAGAAAGCTCACCATCGCCGGCCCCTCGATGGTATCGACCTCATCGAGGAAGAGCACGATGGGGCGCGGGTGTACGCGCATCGCCCAGGTTTGCAGTTGCTCAAAGAGGCGATTTCCCGTCTCCGCGACAATCGCCTCGGGTGCATCAGGCCGCAGGGCCTCTGGGAGATGGAGGCGCGCGGCCAGAAAGATCGCGCGCAGCCACCTCGGCTCCACCTCCGCGAGCGCAGGCGTGTGGCGGCTCGACTCCAGCGACACATGCAGCGCCACCCCCCCCTCCGCGCGCAGCTCCTCCGCCAGCGCGCGCACCATCGTCGTCTTCCCCGTCTGCCGCGCTGCGTGTATCACAAAATACTGCTTCTCTTGGATCAAGCGTCGCAATTCCGGTAAGCGCGCCACCGGCGAGAGCATATAGTGATCTTCGGAGTTGCAGGGACCCGCGGTGTTGAAGAAGCGGTTCATGGGGACCTCTCGTGCGTTCAGGATAACACGACCCTCTCCGGCGCTGGCCGACCGCCTGCCCTGGATTTCCCCCCCCCCTGGCGCCGGAGGGCCTGGGGGAGCCCCGAAGGCAGCGCTGAAATCGCGGGGTACCAGCACCCACCTCGCAACCAGAGGAGGTCGCGCGCACGGCGACACCCATGCGCGAGTCCTCCTCCCATCGAGGAGATCGCCGGGGAACCCCCTTCCAAACCAGCGCACACGCCTGACCGTGAGCGCGGCGATACCCATGCGAGAGAGCCGATGGGGACGAGGATATCGGAGGTGTTTCCGCTCATCGCCGCGCCTCTGTGATCCGACGCTGACGGCACCCCCGTGCCGCTTGAGGGCGCCGCCGCGTGGGCGAGGAACACCCCGGGAGCGAGAGGCGGACCGAACCGCGCCCAAAGGACGGTCGCAAACGCGACCGAGCCGCGAGGCGAGCGGTGAGGGAGGGCCACCTGGGCCCGGATCACCGACCCACCCACAGATCACGGCAACAACGGCTCCTGCGCCGCGTCGACCGATGGGTGGCGCTACGTCGGCACAGGGAGCGACGCGACCTTCTACCGGCTCGCGCTCACTGAGGGGCAGGGGGGGACCGTCGCGTCCCCTCCCCGCTGTAGCCTCGCTGGCCGCTGTCGAGTTGGAGGCCGCGCTCGGGAGCCTCCCGCCGATCAGAGCGGCAGCAGCGCCGCGACCGCCTTGGCCATCGCCCGGTAGTTCTGGCCCAGGCCGTCCTCGCGGGTGGCCATGGGCACCCCCTCGTCGCCCGCACGGCGCACCGCGGTGAGCAGGGGGAACTGCCCGAGGAGCGGCACGCCCGCCCCGTCGGCGATCCGCTGGCCACCCCCCTCGCCGAACACGTAGTCCCTGGTGCCGTCCGGCAGCTCATACCAGGACATCGTCTCGACCAGCCCAAGGATGGGCACGTCCACCTTCTGGAACATCGCCAGGCCGCGCACCGCGTCGCCCAGGGCCACCGGCTGGGGCGTGGTGACGATCACCGCTCCGGCGAGCGGGGCGGTCTGCACCAGGGTCAGCTGCACGTCGCCGGTCCCTGGAGGGAGGTCGAGCACCAGATAGTCGAGGGTGCCCCAGTCCACCTGCTCCAGAAACTGCTTGATCAGCCCGGTCACGATCGGCCCACGCCAGATGATGGCCTGGTCCTCGGGCACCAACAGCCCCAGCGAGACGCAGGCCACCCCGTGGGCCACCACCGGCACGATCCCGCGCTCGTTGGCGACGGGCTGCTCGGTGACGCCCATCATCCGGGGGAGCGAGGGGCCGTAGACGTCCGCGTCGAGGAGGCCCACCTTGTAGCCGGCCTTGGCCAGTCCCACCGCGAGGTTGGTGGCGATGGTGGACTTGCCCACCCCGCCCTTGCCCGACGCCACCGCGATGATGTGCTTGATGCCGGTGATAGGGGTGGGCGGCGGGATCTCTGGAGCGGTCTGGCTGGCCGGCGGGTTGTGGATCACCCCCGGCGCCACCGCGTGGCCCGCGACGGTCTGACCGCCCTTCCTGGGCGCCTCGCGCACGTGCCACATCGGCACCACACCCTCCTCCCACCCCAGGGCCCGGATCGCGTCCACCAGGTGGTGATCAACCAGCTCGCGCATGTCCTTGGTGTGGCTCTCGGTGAACACCAGATCGAAGATCAGGTCGCCCTTGAGGAATTTGGGGTTGTGGACCATGTCCGCCTCGGCGACGCTCTTACCCGAGACGGGGTCTGCCACCTCGGATGCGGCCTTGTACAGGTAGTCAGCAGGATCTTCGTAGCTCATGTTCACCCCTTTGATGCGTTGCGAGCGTCCTCGCGCGTGGAACACGAGCTATCCCGAATCTGTACCAACGTCTCCCTTATGCCGGGCGCCGGTATCCTCCCTCTCAGGCGCGGCGCGAGCGCCCCCGTGCGGCCTCGGGGCGGCCCTCAGGCGGAGCGCTGCTGGCGCGTCCTTCACGGGGTGAACGGGCTGCGGAGCGATCGACCTGCCGGCCCCCTGACCAGGCGCTGAGGTTCGGAGCGCGCGCGCACTCCAGGCGGGCAGCGAGCAGGTCCCCCGGCGTGGGATCAGCCGGTCGGTGCGGCCCCGTCTACACGGACTACCCGGTAGTAGTAGAGGAGCTGCCCCACCGGCCCGGCGAGGAGCATGACCATCGCCCACATCAGCCTGGTGTTGCTGTCGATGTCGGGGGTCTTCACCACATGCGCGAGGTACAGCCCCAGCAGCCCCAGCATCAGCAGCATGGTGGCGATGTGCAGCACCAAGAGCGCCGAGAAACCCGCCATCATCAGCCCAGCGACCCCCACCGCCGCCCCCTCTCCGACCAGCCCGAAGCCCAGCAGGCCGATCCCGAGCATCCACAGCACCATGAACCCGAAGAACAGGAGCACATAGAGGAGCGGCCACCAGGTGGCGGTCCCCAACCAGCGGATCTGTGTGGGCGAGAGGTCCATGCGCTGCTCCGGAGCGGCGAGTGTGGCACAGGGCCCCGTCGGGCACAACGGCGCCACCGCCGGTATCTCAAGGCCATCGCCATATCCATCGGGGTGTCCCCAGACGGTGCCTGTCGGACAACACGAGGCCTTGAGGGGCGTCACCTCCATGGCAGCGGAGTGGGACGGGGGCGCGTTGGCCTGAGCGGATGGGCTTCCGCGCGTAGGCCCGCAGGGCTGGGGAAGAGGGTACTGGACGGCTCTGGAGCGCAGGTCAGCGGGAGGGCGCACCGAGCTAGAGAAGACTCCGAATCGAGCGACAACGATGTTGGCACGCGTCGTACCCGCCGCAGGTTGGACACCCCTCGGCGCGCTGGCCCGTGGACGCCACCACCTCACGATGGCTGGGCGGTCTACCACCGTGAGGAGGTCGCCGCTGCCGAACGGGGTCGTTCCCGCTCGGCAGAGAGGCCGCGGACTTGGCGATCGCCCTGCCCACCACCGCCTTGCCCGTTGCCAGCGCAGGCCCGTCCGAGGTACGCTGCCCCACGAGGAGGTCACTCCCTTGCGACCCGCGCTCACCTTGGCCCTGCTCATCGCCGTACGCCCCGCCCTGGCCGGCACGCCAGAGGACGTCACCCCCAGCCTGATGGGCTCCTACCAGGGGATGCGCCTCAGCGGATCCCAGCAGGACGCCTGGGTGCAGCTCGTCGAGGAGCTCGGCGCGGCGGTGGCCAACAAGTCGTTTGCCCCCGCCGAGACCCTGGGGGCGCTGGGCTTCGATCTGAGCGCCGGCAGCAGCTTCGTCTTCCACAGCCTCGGATCAGAGGAGGAGCCCTCTCCCTGGGACACCTCACACCCCTCCGGCGACCCTGGGCGGGTGCTCTCGGTCCCGCACCTGGCGATCCGCAAGGGGCTGCCCATGTCCTTCGAGGTGGGGATGGACCTGTCCTGGGTGGCGATGAGCCGTCAGGGGGCCTTCGGCGGCTACACCAGGCTGGCGCTGGTGGAGGGCTACAAGCCCTGGCCGGACATCACCCTGCAGGGCGGCTACTCCGGCTATGTGGGCAATGACGAGCTGGGCCTGGGCGTGACCGACCTGGGCCTCTCGATCGGCTCCACCTACCCCTTCGGCACCATCCCCGGCCTGCGCAGCGCGCAGTTCTCGCCGTGGTTCAACGCCTCCATGCTCCGCATCCGGGCGAACCCCACCGTAGACGCCGACGTAGCCGACGCGCTGGGGCTGGTCCCCATCGGCGGCTCCGCAGACGACGCCCTCAAGGCCTCCACCCTCGCGCGGCTAGGGCTGGGCTTCCAGATCACCAACGGGACCCTGCTCCTCCGCCTGCTCGGCACCTGGGTCCCAGGGACGCTGCCCACCGCCTCGATCGCCATGGGCTTCTCGTACTGATCCCTGCGCTGGTCGCGGCCGCGCTGGCCGCCCCCACCGCGCACCTGCAGGCGGTGGTGAGGTCCGACCTGCGGGTGGAGGGAGTGCTCACGCTGGAGGACCTGCCCGACGCGGTGCTGGTCGACCCGCTGGCCCTGCTCCCCACCCCCGAGGACGACCGCGAGCTGTTCCGCACCTTCCCTGGCCGGCCAGACCGGGGCGAGGTGCGGTGGGAGCCGCTGGATGACGGGCGCTGGCGCTTCTCCGCCTCCCTGCCCCGGCGATACGGAGACACGGGGGCGCTGCGCGGGCTGATGGCCAACGGCACCTGGTACCCGGCGATCACCGTGGACGGCGCGCCGCCCGAGCTGAGCTGGGAGGTGTCGGTGAGGCTCCCGGCGGGGGCGGTGGGCGCCCTGGGCTCATCCTGGGGGGAGGGCCTGCTGAGCTGGAGCGGGCGCGCAGATCGGGCGAGCCTAGCGGTCTACCCGGGCGGGTCGGTCACCAGGGTCAGCGAGGAGGTGGTGCTGCTGAGCCGGCGCGCGGCGCGCCCGCGGCTGGTGTGGGAGCTGCAAGACGCGCTCCAGTGGGCAGCGGAACGGACCGGCGCCCCCCTGAGCGGGGTGGTGGTCGAGGCGCCCCTGCGGCGGCGCCTCGCCAGGCCAGGAGCGGGGCTCGCCTACCTGTCGGACCGAGCCTTCCGGGTCTCGCCAGGGACCTGGCGCTTCCACAGGGTGAGCGCTGCCAGGGGGGTTTACGGGGGGCTGCTCCCGGAGCCGGATCCCTTCACCCGCTCGCTGGAGGCCGCGGCGCTGGCCTGGGGCTATCGCGCCAGCCTCGACGGGCTGGGCGCAGGTGACGCCCTCTCCTACGCGTCCTGGACCCCCCGGGTGGACGCGCTGATCTACAACCGGACCATGCCCTTCTTCTCCGACGTCTTCGAGGAGGTGCAGCCCTCAGATCCCGTCCGGGACGACCTGATGGAGCTGCTCAACCCCGCGGTGCCTGGGCAGGTGGTGTGGCAGCAGCTCCTCGACAGGTTTGGCGAGGAGCGGGCTGACGGCACCCTGACGGCCTTGCTGACGGGCGAGCCCCCTCCCCTCCCGGAGGGGTGGCTGGACCGGTATCGGACCGCGCAGGACCCGCGACAGGACTATCGGCTGCTCCCCTGTCGCGCGGACGGCCTCTGGGTGGAGCGACAGGCACAGCCTCACGCTCCCCCAGAGGTGCTGATGTGGAGCAGCGAGGAGGGCTCGCACCTCGCTGAGATCCCTGCGGGGCCGGGCCTGACGGCGCTCAGCCCCGCGTGCCCAGGGCGGGTGGTGCTGGACCCTGGCAGACACCTGGCACAGTCCAGCCGTCAGGGTGACTCCTGGCCGCCGCGCACGCGCCTGACGGTGGCCTCGTGGGTGAGCGCGGTGTCCCTGACGCCGCTCTACGTCGAGGCCAGCGGCGGCGCCTGGCTGCGGCGGAGTGACGACACCCACAACCTGTGGTCGGGGGGGCTCTCCACGGGTGAGACCGACTGGCTCAACGCCTCCCTCGCCTACACCCGCGCCGAGGGGCCGCTGATCACCGGGCGCAGGCGCGCCCACAACCTCAGCCTGTGGGCCTCTGGATCCGCGCTGCGTCCCAGCTACGCCGAGGTGCAGGGGGGGCTGGGCGCGCTCCAGGGAGGCGTGACCTGGCAGTGGGACAACCGCCCCGCCACCGAGTTTCCCCGCGCTGGGCAGGCCCTGATGGTGGGGCTGTCGTCCGGTGGCCTGCTGGGCGGATCCGAGCGCTGGCGCTCCGCGAGGGCCAACTACCGGGCGATCACCTCGCCCCACCCGCGCCTGGCCCTGGCGGGGAAGGGCGCCGTCGCGGTGGCGGAGGGAGAGGTGGCTCAGCGGCTGCTCTCCCTCGGCGCTCCGGCCGCCCTGCGCTCGATCCCTGGGGGCGAGGTGGTGGGGGTGCGGCGGGCCACCCTGGTGGGGGAGGCGCGGTGGGCCCCGATCCGCGGCGCCTCTGTGCCCGCGCTGCTGGCGTGGGGGAGCGAGCTGCAGCTCACCGCCGGGGCGGAGGTGGGGACTGTGTGGCTGCCACCGAGCCGATCGTGGGAGCCCCGCGCCACCGTCAGCGCCCCGTCCCCCCTAAGCCCTCCACCCACCGCCGGGTGGGTCTCGGCCGCCGGGCTGACGGTGGGCGGCTCGGTCACCGGCGACCTCCTCGGCTTCGACCCCTCCTCCCTTGGCCTGACGGTGGCCCTGCCGATCTGGGCTGAGGGCCTGTCGGTGCGGGGCCGGACGCCCCAGCTGGTGGTCCGCTGGGGACAGGAATTCTGACCCCCCGCGGCTGGATCCCGCGCGGGCCGGTGGTCCGCAGCGCAGACCGCGGAGGCCCCAGCGCGCTCCGCGGGTTAGCCCGCACCCTCCATGCCCCCTGACCCTGGTGCGCCATGTGGTGGTTGCTCTCCCTGGCCGTTTCGCACGCGGCGGCTCCTCCCGACAGCGCGTCGGTGAGCGCCCTCAGCGCCCAATTGCAGGCGGTCCTCGCGGCCTCGACCCCGGCGGATCCGCCCCTGCGCGTGGTGGTAGTGCCGAGCGAGCCGGCAGCTACCTGGGCGTCTGCGGTGCGCTCACAGCTCCCGGGGGCCGCGGTGGAGCGCGTGGCGGGGGGCATGGTCCAGGTCCGCATCGCACCCTCGCGCCTCGGTGAGCTCGCGGGCGTCCCTGGGGTGGGGCGGGTGCGCGCCCCCTATCGCCCCAGCCTCCACGAGGTGCAGAGCGAGGCCCTGGACAAGCTGCGCGTCCCCGCCTGGCACGAGGCGGGGTACCTGGGCGAGGGCGTGCGGATCGCGGTGCTCGACGTGGGCTTCTCCGGCTACGAGGCCCTGCTGGGCACAGAGCTCCCCGCCGCGGTGGAGACCCACTTCTTCGGCGATCCCGAGGCCACCGACCACGGCACCTCGGTCGCCGAGCTCCTCCACGACGTCGCCCCTGGGGCCGCGATCTCGCTCTACTCCTTCGAGACCGAGGTGGAGTTCATGGCGGCGATGGAGCAGATCGCCGCGGACAGCCCCGACATCGTCAACGCCTCGGTCGGCTTCAACAACGTCTTCCACGCCGACGACACCAGCCCCTACTCCCGCGCGGTGGACCAGATGGCGGAGGACGGGATCACCTGGGTGGTCTCGGCGGGCAACGAGGCGCTGAGCTACTGGGTAGGCGCGCTGACCGACGCGGACGGCGACGGCTGGGCCGACTTCGACGGCAGCAACCAGATCCCCGTCCTCGCCGGAGAGGGCAAGGCGCTGGTCTCGCTCCGCTGGGACGAGCCCTTCGGCCAGGCCGGCACCGACCTGGACCTCTACCTGCGGGACGGCGGCGTCGGGCCCTGCGCGTCGAGCACCGACCCCCAGCTAGGGGCGCAGGACCCGCTGGAGATCGCGGGCTGCTACACCTCGGCGGAGGCGCTCAGCGCCGCGGTGAAGGTGCCCGAGGGCTTCACCGGGCCGCTGAAGGCGTGGTTCTTCTCGGAGTGGGACCTGCCGGAGGAGCAGGTGACGTGGCGCGAGAGCCTGGGCCTGCCCGCTGACGCCTCCGGAGCGGTAACGGTGGGCGCGGTGCCCTCGTGGGACAACCACATCGCGATCTACTCCAGCAGGGGCCCCACCAACGACGGGCGGCTCAAGCCAGACGTGGTGGGCTTCACCCAGGTGAGCACCTCCACCGCGGGGGAGCTGGCCTTTGGTGGGACCTCCGCCTCCTCCCCCCACACCGCGGGGCTGGCGGCCCTGCTGCTGGAGGCCTCTGGCTACTCCCTCGACCCCGACGGCCTCAGAGCGGCGCTGGTCGCCCGCGCCTCGGACCTGGGAGAGCCTGGGCCCGACAACGTGTACGGGGCGGGGCTGGTGCGGCTGGACGAGGAGCCCCCGGCGGGTGAGGACACCGGTCTGGCCGAGCCACCCGCAGGCTGCGGCTGCACCCAGTCTCCCCGCAGGGGGGCCGCGCTCCCCGGGGCGCTGCTCCTGATCGCCGGCGCCCTGCTCCGCCGCCGCAGGGGCGCGTGGCTCGCCCTGGCGCTGGTCGCGGGGGAGGCAGCCGCGGCCGACGGGGACGACGAGGGCGCTCCCGTCCAGGTGGACCCTGACGACCGAAAGCCTGACGACTGCCCTCAAGACGAGATCGTCGTCACCGGGACCCGCACCCCCACCCTGCTGGGGGCCTCGCCGGTGGCGGTCGAGCTCATCACCAGGGACGAGATCGAGGGATCGGGCGCTCAGGACCTCGCCGCCCTCCTGGAGTCCCACCACGGGGTGGAGATCACCCGCTCCTTTCGCGGCAGCGCCCTGTCGCTCCAGGGGCTGGAGCCGGAGCACGTGCTGATCCTGGTCAACGGGGAGCGGGTGCTGGGCCGAAAGGACGGCGCCCTCGACCTGTCGCGCTACGCCCTCGACGACGTAGACAGGGTCGAGATCGTCAAGGGCCCCAGCTCCGCGCTCTACGGCTCGGACGCGATGGGCGGGGTGATCAACATCATCACCCGCAACGTCAGCGATCCAGTAGAGGTGGACGCGCAGCTCCGAGGCGGCAGCAGAGAGACACTGGACGGGAGCGCGACCCTGGGGCTGCGGGGCGAGCGCCTGGAGAACCTGCTGACCGCTGGCGTCCACGGCGGGGGGGCCTATGACCTCGACCCCTCCGACGTGTCCACCACCGGCGACGCCTACCGAGGGGTGAACCTGTCGGACAAGCTGCGCTGGACCCTGGGCGAGCAGACCTGGCTCACCGCACGCGGGGCCTACACGCAGCGTCAGAGCGTGGGGATCGACGCCAACGAGACCGGCGCGGTCTTCGACCGGACGAACCTGTCGGAGGAGGCGCAGGGCTCCCTCTCGCTCCGCACCTTCCCCTCGGACACCTCTGAGCTCAGCGCCAAGGCCTATCTGACGGTGTTCCGCGACCAGTACCTGCTCGATCAGCGGGGCGACACCGCGCTCGACCTCTACCAGGACACGGGCGAGCGGATGGCCCACCTGGAGACCCAGTACAGCCGGACCTTCAACGGCGTCCACTGCGTGACCGCGGGCCTGGAGGGCTTCACCGAGCAGATGCGCTCCGACCGCCTGCAGGGCGGCGAGGGCGCGCGGCAGCGGGTCGCCCTCTTCCTTCAGGAGGACTGGAAGCCTCAGGTGGAGCGCCTGCACCACCTGGAATTCGTCCCTGGGCTCCGGCTGGACCGCGACAGCCAATTCGGCTTCCACTCCACCCCAAAGCTGTCGGTTCGGGTGGACCCCAGCGAGGCGGTGGTGCTCCGGGCGGGGGCCGGGGTGGGCTACAGGGCGCCGGCCTTCAAGGAGCTGCTCCTCTCCTTCGACCACTCCTCGCTGGGCTACGTGATCGAGGGAAACCCCGACCTGCAGCCTGAGACCTCGCGGAACCTGAGCCTGGGGGTGGAGGTGGGCCCCTGCCCCTGCCTGCAGCTCTCGGTGAGCTCCTACTACAACGACATCGACGGGCTGATCGCCTACGACCTGCGCAGCGAGGGCTCCGAGGGCCAGCCCGCCACCTACACCTACGTCAACATCGCCCAGGCGGTGACCAGGGGGGTGGAGTCCTCGGCCCGCCTGCGGCTCCCCGCGGGCTGGAGGCTGCGCCTGGGCTACCACCTGAACGACACCCTCGACAAGGACCTCGGGGTCCCGCTGGAGGGGCGCGCCCTCCACAGCGGCACAGTCCAGGCGGGCTGGGAGCACCCCCGCTGGGGGACCGCCGCCTCCCTGCGCGGGTCGTGGACCGGCAGGCGCCCCTACTACACCTGGGACCAGGCCGACACCCTGGTGACCACCTGGGCAGGCGATTTCGCGATGCTCGACCTGCGCCTGAGCCAGCCCATCGGGACCGCCGAGGTCTTCGCGGGGATCGACAACCTCCTCGACGTGACCGACGTGCTCTACCTGAACGCCCCCCCGCGCCTGCTCTATCTGGGGGTCAGCGGCCGCCTCACCCCCGCGCGTGGCAATCGAACCACCCAAGGAGAACGCTGATGAACACCTCCCTGCGCGCCGCTGGCGCCTCGCTCCCGCTGCTCGCCCTGCTCTGGGGTTGCGCCGCCGACATCGCCCCCGAGGACACCGGCGAGACGCCAGAGCAGACCGTCGATGAGACGGGCACCACCGCGCTGGAAGACGGTAGCTTCCTCACCGTGGTGGACGCTCAGGACAGCCTGGACTGGGTCTATTACGCCTTCACCGCCGCCGACGAGGTCAGCCCCGCCCAGCCGGCGGACTCCACCGAGTGGGACCTCGCGGTGCGCCGCTACGAGATCGCCCTCAACGGCGGCGTGAGCGGCACCGGCGGGGTGGAGGTGGCCACGCTGGCGGGGCAGGACTTCGACGCGCTGACCGCGGCCCCAGCCGAGGGATATGTCACCGACCTCCCAGACGCGGACGAGGACGGCGACCCGGAGTACGCCCTGGGAGACTGGTTCGACTACGACTCTGGGACCCACGTGCTCACCCCCAAGGACCAGGTCTACGCCGTCCACGGGGTGGGGGGCGCAGCCTACAAGCTGCAAGTGGTCGACTACTACAGCAGCGCCGGCACCTCCGGCTACCCCAAGCTCCACTGGGCCCCGCTGGACCTGCCCCAATAGATCGCCCCGGTGGGGGAGCCTCCTGGCGTGGTGGGCCTCCGCCAGGGCACCTCCTCGGTGGTGTTCCGTGAAGGCCCCCCCCGGTCCAAGCGTGCGGACCTGGAGGGGCCACGCGTGAACGCCGCCCGCCGCCCCCGCTTGCGCGCTCCGGGGAGTCCGCATAGGCCTCGTGATCCTGGAGGTCCACATGCCGACCGCGCTCCTGTCGTTGCTCTTCGCCTGCGGGCAGCCCCCCGAGGCGGAGGAGGCCGCGCCCCTCCCCCAGCTCCCCACCTCCTCCTGCGGCGAGGCCTACGACTGGCAGCCCCTCACCGACATGGGGGAGGTGCTGGACTGGGAGCCGGTGGAGGAGTGGTCGATGAGCGCCGCGTCGATCCGCTCGCTGCTCGCCATGGGGGACGTGCCCGACACAGGGGAGATCCAGTACGGATCGCGGGTCTACCGCGTGCGCTACCGCACCCAGGACCGCGGGCGACCGGCAGAGGCCACCGGGCTCATCGCGCTGCCTGACGCGGAGGGGCTGGAGCCGGCCACCCTCCTCTACATGCACCCCACCACCGGCTTCGAGGATTTCTGCGCCCCGTCCGCACGGGACATCTTCTGGGGGGCGGTGCCGATCGCCCTCGCCGGGGCGGGCTACGCGGTGGCCGCCCCCGACTACCTGGGCCAGAACGGCTTCGGAGCCGAGGCCGAGGCGCGCCACCCCTACCTCGTCGCCGAGGCCACCGCCGTCGCGGGCCTGGACGCGGTGCGGGCCCTGTGGTCCTTCTCCGAGGCGGACATCAGCCACAGGGGCCTCATCCTGGGCGCCTCACAGGGAGGAGGCGGGGCGGTGTGGGCCGAGCGCTACGCCGGCGCCTATCTGCCCGAGCTGGAGCTGCAGGGCAGCGTGATCGCGGTGCCGCTCCTCGACCTGGTGGCCTGGTCCGAGGAGGGCGCCACCGAGCTGTCCGTGGGGTCGGTGGGTGCGGCGCTGGCGCTGGCCAGCATGAAGGACTGGTACGGCCTGGCTGCCGATCTGGGCGAGGTGGTGGTGCCGGAGCAGCTCGAGACCGTGGAGGAGGTGATGGCCACCGAGTGCCCACGGACGGCCCTGCCCGAGGGCATCACCTCCCTCGACCAGGTGTTCACCCCCGCGTGGCAGCAGGCGGGGGCGGAGGGCGCGCAGGTGGACTGGTCGCCGTGGGGCTGCGTGCTGGCCGAGAACAGCGTCGGTCACGCGCCAGTGAACCAGGGCGCCGGGACCCCGGTGATGATGGTGCTGGGGGGCGCCGATGACGTGGCGCTCACCGCCTCGCAGCGGATCGCCTACCGCGCGCTGTGCGACGAGGGGCACCAGGTGATCGCCCTGGAGTGCGCGGGGCTGGGCCACTACGATGCGGTCCTACAGACCATGGCGCTCCAGCTCCAGTGGCTCCGGCAGCTCGACGCCGGCGAGGCGATGGGGGAGCCCTGCGGCGAGATCTCGGTGGTGGACTGCGCCGCCAGGTAGTGCGAGGTGGGGCCAGCGAGCCGCTGGAGCCCACAGGCGATCAGCGCAGGATCAACCTGGCGTCAGCCACTACCGCCCCTGAAGCGCTGGCGAACACCGGGTTGAGGTCCAGAGACTCCACCGCGTCCTCCAGCGCCATCGCCGCCTCCGAGACCGCGAGCAGCAGCTCTACCAGCGCGTCCAGGTCCACCGCCTGCCCCCCCCGGTAGCCGGTGAGGAGGGGGAAGGCCTTGAGCGCGGCCAGGGCCTCGCGAGCGCTCTCCAGGCTCAGGGGGGCCATGCGGATCGACACGTCGCGGTACAGCTCCACCGCGGTGCCACCCAGGCCGACCATCACCACCGGGCCAAAGGCGGGATCGATCTTCACCCCCACGATCAGCTCCACCCCCATCGTGTGCTGCTCGTCGAGCAGCACCCCCGCGAAGGCAGGCAGCGCCGAGAGATGGTCCCAGGCTGCCCGGAGGGCAGCCTCCCCCGTAATCCCCACGATCACCCCGCCCACGTCCGCCTTGTGGACGATCTCAGGCGAGACGACCTTGGCGACCAGGGGCCACCCCAGCGAGGCCGCCCCGGCGATCGCCTCCTCCCAGCGCGTCGCGACCAGGTGGCGCCCCACCGGCACCGCGTAGCTGGCCAGGATCTCTCTCGCGGCCGGCTCCATCACCCACCCCACCGCGCGGGCCTCCCGCAGCAGCGCCTCGACACGCGCGTTCATCTCGACCTCGCGAGGGCTCGGATCATGTCCACCGCGCCGCCCACCGTGTGGGCGACAGGCACCCCGTGGGCTTCGAAGCCCTCGATGAAGATGCCATACTTGTCGACGTGGGGGATGTAGGTCACCACCGGCTTGTCGTGCTGCTGCGCCACCTGGGCGATGCGCGACCCGACGTGGGGGGTGAGCGCGGGGAGGTAGGGCAGGAGCAGCACCATCACCGCGTCCACCTCATCGCTGTCGAGCAGCACCCTGGTGGCCTCGTAGAAGTCCTCATCCGTGGCGCTGCCGGTCAGGTCCACCGGGTTCGCGACCGAGGCGATGTCCTGCACCGAGCGCCCCAGCACCGCGTGGATCCGCCCCTGCAGCGCCTCTGAGAGGGCGGGGAGCTCCACCCCCGCCGCGTAGAGGCCGTCCGAGGCCAGCGCCCCGTGGCCTCCGCTCGCCGAGACGATGCCGACCCGCCGCACCCCTGCGTGGTGGGAGCGCGCCAGCACCTCGCAGAAGGCGACAAACTCCGCCTCGTCCTTGGCCTCCACCGCCTTGGAGGCGCCCACCACCTGCTGGAAGACCGCGTAGTCCCCCGCCACCGACGCGGTGTGGGACGACACCGCCCTCGCGCCCCCCGCGGTGCGCCCCGACTTCATCACCACCACCGGGGTCTGGATGCGCTCCACCAGCTCGACGAAGGCCCGCCCGCGGCCTGGGCGGAAGCCCTCCAGGTAGACCCCCACGACGTCGGTGCTTGGGTCGTCCGCCAGCCAGGCGATCAGGTCCACCTCGTCCAGTACCGCCTTGTTCCCGATGCTGATCGCCCGCGCCAGGCCCACACCCTCCTGAGTGAGCTTGATCATCAGGTCCACGAGGATGCCGCCCGACTGCGACACGATCGACACCCTGCCGGCGCGGGTCTCGATCAACCGCTCCTGAGGCAGGAAGAAGGTGTCCATCACCGGCGGGGCCGACACCCCCAGCCCGTTGGGGCCCAGCACCGGCAGGTCGTTGGCCGCGGCGATGCGCCGGACCTCGTCCTCCAGGTCGGTGCGACCCACCTCAGAGAAGCCCCCAGAGATGACGATGGCGCCCCCAGCGCCCACCGAGGCGCACTCCTCCA
Organism: Deltaproteobacteria bacterium; assembly: GCA_016938035.1. GTDB lineage: Bacteria > Myxococcota_A > UBA796 > UBA796 > JAFGVK01. The sequence goes on from JAFGVK010000026.1 coordinate 29,555, forward strand.
GCGCGCGAGGGACCAGCTCGGCCCGGAGGGCGATGACCACCACGTCGGGCACCTCCGGGAGCTGAGCGAGGCTGGGAAAGAGCGGCTCCCCGAAGAGCGTCCCGCCGCGGGGGTTCACCGCGTAGGTGCGCGCCTGCAGCCGCAGGTGGTTCTTGTGGTAGATGATATTTGCCGGGTGCGAGGGGTTCTTCGAGGAGACCCCGTAGACCGCCATCGAGCCTGGCTGGAGCATTCGCCTGAGGTTCATCCCACCTCCCAGAGGAGGCCGATGATAGCAGGCGTCGCGCTGCACCGCGGCGGCGCGCCACCTGCCGCACCGACCACACGCGGGTGACGCCTGACAAGCCCCCTCTGACCCAGCCTCTCGGCAGGCGTCACCTGAACAGAGGCGACGACCACGCGCGGGGAAAATCCAGCCCCACGCGCGCGTGGATGATCCGCTACCGCGCGGCTAATAGCAGCCATCCACCCTGGAGGTCCCCGTGGCCCTGCGTCTCTCTTCCCGCGCCCAGCGGCGCCAGCCCTCCCCGATCCGCGAGCTGATCCCGCTCATGCGCCGCCCCGGGGTGATCTCCTTCGGCGGTGGCTACCCCAACCCCGAGACCTTCGCCTTCAAGGCGCTGACGGTGGACCTGGTGTGGGGACAGTCGCTCACCCTCGCGGGGGAGCGCCTCGGGGCGGCCACCCAGTACTCCGCCACCGAGGGGCTGCCCGCCCTCCGCGCGCTGCTCGCCGGGTGGCACGAGCACCTGACCGGGGTCGCGCCACCCGCGCCACCGATGGTGCTCACCGGGAGCCAGGAGGGCCTGTACCTGGTGGCGGACGTGCTCCTCGACGAGGGCGACGAGGTGATCGTCGGCGAGCCCACCTACCCTGGCGCGCTCGCCGCCTTCCGCTCCTTCACCGAGCGCTTCACCGCCATCCCCCTCGACGGCGACGGGATGCGTACGGACCTGCTAGAGGCGCTGCTGCAGGCGCGGGTGGACGCCGGCGAGCGGCTCCCGGCCCTGATCTACCTGATCCCAAACGGCGACAACCCCTCTGGGACCACCCTCTCGGCGGAGCGCAGGGCCCACCTCGCCGCCCTCGCCCAGCGCTTCGAGGTGCCGGTGCTAGAGGACGACCCGTACCTGCTCCTCAGCCTCGACGGGGAGACGCGCCTGCCGACGATCCAGTCGATGGCACCCGAGTGGGTGATTCGCCTGGACTCCTTCTCGAAGATCCTCTCCCCCGGCCTGCGGATCGGCTACGCCAGCGGCCCCTCCGAGGTGATGCGGGCGATGACCCTCCACAAGCAGGCCAGCACCCTCCAGAGCTCCTCCTTCACCCAGGCGATCCTGCAGGCGATCTTTGAGGAGGTGGGTTTCACCGAGCTAGAGGCGAGGGTCGGCCGGTCCATGGCGGTGTATCGGCGCAACAGGGACGCGATGGTGGAGGCGGCCAGGCGCCTGCTCCCGGCCGAGGTGCGCTTCACTCCCCCCGCTGCGGGGATGTTCCTGTGGCTGGAGCTGCCCGAGGGCTACCTCGCCGACCGGATGATCCGCGAGGACCTCGACGAGCTGCCGGTGATCACCGTACCGGGTGGGGCCTTCTCGACCGGTGGCGGGCTGCGCCACTGCGTCAGGGCCAGCTTCTCGCTGGCGGATCAGGCCTCCATCGAGGAGGGGATGCGCAGGCTCGCGGCGATGATCGAGCGCGAGCGGCTGCGGCAGGGGTAGAGCCCCCCCATCCCACCCTACAGGGGCGGGGCGCGCTGGCTCGCCCCCGGGGGGGCCTCGTCGGTCGGCATGGACGAAGGAGGCGCTACCTCTGCGCTCGCCCTCGAGGCCCTCGCCGCGCGCGCGTCACCGCGCCGCTCGGCCTGGCTCTGGTAGGAGGCGGCGCTCACAGCAGGAGGTGGGAGCTCCGCGGGGCGCCGCCATCGCCTGTCTCGGCACCCGCGCGCGGGCGCGGCGGGGCGCCACCGAGCCGGGCTCCGCAGCGCGGGGCGCCCGGTCCCCCCCCCCCCCCCCCCCCCCCCCCCCCCCCCCCCCCCGGCCCGCGCCGCCCCCTCACCCCCGCGGGCCCGCCCGCCCCCCCCGGGGCCCCCCCCCC
>JAFGVK010000180.1 GCA_016938035.1 Deltaproteobacteria bacterium
CCAGGGGAGCCTTCTCACGCGCCCCTCGGGGACGCGGCGTTGGATCCCACAACTTCGCGCTCCTGGACGGGGTGGGCTCAGCCGGAATGAGCCAGGGGGGGGACACGCCCCTTAGCCCAAAATCTCCCCTGCGTGGTTGATTTGGTGGATCCGGCATGAGTGGGTACACCGACTGGGAGCGCGCCTGCGACTGGACACCGGACGGACTCACCAGGACCTGCGACACCTTCGAGGATGGCATCCTCCTCCGAACCGACCTCGACCAGTGGGACACACTGGACCGCCTCGTCTTCTCCTCCGTCACCCAAGCAGACGGAACCCTCCTAGAGCAGCACCAGCACACCTGGGACGCCCACGGCGTCCTCCGGGAGCGCTTTCACTTCGTCGACTACAACGACCCCGACAACCCACGACAGGACGACAGCACACTCGACCGATGGGACGCACAAGGCCTCCTCGTCTACCACATGGAGGACTGGGGGCCGGACGGCCTAATGGATGCCGAAGAGCGCTGGACCTACGACCGCGCGGGCGTCGAGACCTACCACTACAGCTACATCAACGGCTACCACTCACTGACAGAGCGCGTCCAATGGAGCGCAGACGGCAGCCGACGCGCCACTGGCCAGGGCACCCTGTACGGAACCCCCGTCACCTACACCACCCGCCATGACCCCACCGGCGTACTCCTCGAACAGCACCAGGACTTCGGACCCCTACAGCTCGGTACATGGTTCGACCACAAGGGGCAGATGCTCCAGGCCAGCATCGCCGCGCCCGAGCTAGCCCTCGACGCCACCTTCCCTGTCCTCGACCAAGACCGAGGCCCTGGATGGGTCGCATGGAACACAGAGGGAAACCTACAACTCTCGCGCCTTGCAAGCAACAGCACCTACTACGACCTCGGACTCGCAGACCGAAACCCCTGGGCCTACATCTGGTGCCAGGACACCACATGGTTCCGCAGCGGCCAAATCAAGACCATCACCTGCGACACCCCAGAGACCGACAGCACCAAGGAGTACTACCAAGACGGCCTCCTCCGCTCAGAGCTCGCCGCCCTGGGCTACAACTGCGCCACCCGCGAGAGCCACGCCGCCCTCGACGCACGCAGCACCTACCTGCTCAACATCACCAATTGCGGCCTGGATGACAGCGGCTACGACATCACCTGCGAGAACAGCTCGAGGCGCATCGAGTGGACCTGCCCGGACTGAGGCCAGCCTTGCACCCGCCCCCAGCCTGTGGCGGGGGGGGCCGGCGGACCTTGCACCAGCCCCACCGAGGCGCTCCTCAGGGCCCAAGGCCCCAGAGCGGTGGTGGGCTCTCCCCCGGCGGGCGGGCCACGGCCTCCCCGGCGGGCAGGCCGGGTCCACCACCGAGGCGCGGGTCCACCAGCCGGCCAGTCTCTCAGGACGATCCTCACTTGTCCGATGGAACCATCGGATGAAGTCGCTCGTCGCGTCTTCCGGACCGCCAACGGGCACCGCGTCGCCAGGCCTATCGGCGATTGGACGCCGCCCCCTGTGGAGCAAGCGCGCAGCTGTACGCGACGAGCGCAGGGACAAGGACACTTGTCGCGAGGCCAGCGCGTCAGTGCCACCACCGGCGACACGCAGGCCCCACTAGGCCGCGTCCCCTCCCAGGTGCCGCGCCCAGGCGCAGCGCCGATAACCAACCCACGCGAGGGGTATCCGCTTGCCAACAGGCTCCTGCCCAGCGATACTCAGACAGACTCGCGCAGCCTCCTCCTGCGCAAGGAGATCCCATGCCCAGCAAGCAGAAGCAGAGCCCCTCCTCGGCCGCTCAGACCCCCTCCCGCTCGTCCAGCGCCGACCAGCAGGGCTATCAGCAGCAGCGCGGCAACGCCGACCAGATGGCGCAGCTCCCCGCCAAGCAGGCAGAGAGGTCCGGCCTGGGGGGCTGGTTCCAGTCCGCGGGTGACTGGGTCTCTGAGCGCTACGATCAGGCAGCCAACGCGGTGGGCGAGGTCCGCGACTCCGCGGCGGCGATGATCCACAAGGCGGGCGAGGTCGCGCACGAGGCCAAGGAGCTGTGGGACAGCACCGACCTCGGCTACGACGACGGCGACATCACCTTCTCCACCGACCTCGACGAGCTCGCGGACGTGCTCCCCGCCGACATGGCGAAGCAGCTCCACCTCGACGAGGCCGGCAGCAACGAGGTCAGCGGCCGACTCGACGTGATGGCCGGCAAGATCACCCTCTCGCTCCCCGACCTGGCGCTTGGGGGGATCGCCTTTGAGGGCTGGAGCGCGGGCGCGGTGCGCCTCCAGGGCGTGACCCTCTTCGGCGACTATGACGGCGCCTTCCCCCTCAAGGGGGGAAAGCTGGCGCTCAGCAGCGGCGACGCCCTCAAGGTCTCGATCCAGGTGCAGCGGGTGCTCGCCTCCCAGGTGAGCGGGCAGACCGACGCCGGGCCGGTGACGGTGGACGAGCTGGAGCTGGCTGGCTTCACCCTCTCGGCGGACGGCAAGGGCGAGCTGCCCCTCACCGACGGCGGCGGCACCTCCGCCGCGACCTTCTCCCTCGCCAGCGCGGTGCTGCGCGGCGTCCACGCCCCCGGCTCCTCGGCCGACTCCCTCAAGCTCGACCAGATCTCCGGAGGGCTCGACGAGGCCTCCGAGAAGGCCAGCCTCTCGGTAGGCCAGGCGAGCGCAGCGGGGATGGCGGTGAAGGGCAACAAGGTCGCCGACGCGAGCCTCTCCCAGGTCAAGGTGGACATCAACAACCAGGGCGGCGGTCTGCCGATGGTGGACAAGGCCAAGGACCACATGCGGGCCGAGGTCTCGGTGGGCGGGGCTCAGGCCGCAGGGGTGGAGGGCGAGGGCTTCTCTGCCGGCGCGGTCTCCGCCGACAAGGCCAGCGGCCGCTGGGACCAGGACTCCGGCGACCTTCACATGGGCCTGAGCGCCCTACAGGCGGCGGCGCTTGAGGTGGGCGACAGCAAGGTGGGCAGCGCCTCGGCGAGGGAGCTCAGCGCCTTCCACGGGGCCACCGGGAGCGCGCTGGGACTTGCGCACGCTCAGCTCGACGACGCCAAGCTGATGGGCACCAAGGTGGACCACGCCCAGCTCGACGGGGTGGGGCTGAGCCAGTCCGGCGAGGACTGGAGCGGCAAGGTCGACGCGGGGAGCGCCGCGGGCGTGGACTGGGGCCGCGGAGGCCTCAAGAGCGCGCGCCTCTCGGACCTGAGCGGGAGCGGCAGCGGCAAGGACGGCTCCCTCCACCTGGGCGGGGTCGAGGCCCACGGCGTGCACCACGACGGCGCTGGCGCCGGCGTCGTAGCGGCCAAGGACGTGAGCCTGGAGAACTCCGCCACCGGCGTGAGCGCTCACGCGAGCTCGCTGGGGGCGAGCAAGCTGCACGCCGGCGACGCGACCCTCGACCAAGCCGACGCCTTTGACGTGAGCGCCTCCAAGGACGAGAAGGGCGTCCACATCGGCGCCAAGCGGGCGGAGCTCGACGAGCTGCACGCCCTGAACCTGGACTTCGCCCACGCTCAGGCCAAGGGAGCCAGCGTAGACCTCACCGGACCGGGGCAGGTGGGCTTCGGCCTCGACCGCGCCTCGGTGCGTGGCGCGATGGTCGGCGAGCGCATCGAGGTCGCCCAGACCGAGGTAAGAGGCGTCTCCGGCGCCCTCGACGGGGACCAGCGCTGGACCGCACTGGAGCAGGCCAACCTCAGCGGGATCAGCGACCGCGTCACCGGCGCCAGCGCCAAGGCCGCCGAGGTCCAGGGCTTCCGCTCCGACCGCGAGGGCGACGGGATGAAGGGCACTGTGGACTCCGCGAGCCTCACCGGCGGTGCCTTCGCCCAGGGCGGCGTTGACAAGGTCGCCCTGGAGGGCGCCTCCTTCGCCACCGGCAGCGACCGCCTCTCCGGCGGGGTGAAGCGCGCACAGGTGGACCACGCCACCTTCGGCGAGGGCTCCCTCGACCAGGCCTCCCTCCAGGGCGCCTCCTTTGCCTCCGGCAAGGAGGGCATGACCGGCGGCCTGGATCGCGCCGATCTCAGCGGCGCATCCTACGGCGACGCATCGCTGCGCCAGGCCTCCCTCCAGGGCGCCTCCTTCTCGAAGGAGGGTGGTACCACCTCCGGCAAGATCGCTCAGGCCAGCGCCACCGGCGCCAAGATGGGCGGCTCCTCGGTGGCACAGCTCGACGCCTCCGGCCTGTCAGGGGCGCACTCGGCCCAGGGCATCCGGGGCGCGGCCCACACGCTGGACGCGCAGGGGGTCAAGGTCTCCACTCCCAGCCTCTCGGGGAGCGCGAGCGGGGTCTCGGTCCGCGAGGTCTCCGGCAACCTGGACAAGAGCGGCGCCCACGCCCAGCTGAGCAGCGCCTCAGCGGACCAGGTCGCCTTCTCGGCCAAGCCTGGACAGGGCGGCCCCACCCAGGGCCAGTCCGGCCTGGACATGGCCGCCCTCACCCGCACCGCCTCTGAGCGGCTGGACCGGGCAGACCTGGACTTCTCTGCCGAGCTCAACCCGGGCAAGCTCAGCGGCGTCGCCGCCATCCAGGAGGGCACCAGGGCCGAGGGGCACCTCGGCATCGCCGACAACCGCATCCAGGACGGCACCAGGGTCCAGTCCAACAAGGATCTCGACACCCTCCCCATCATCGGGGCCCGGGGAGCCTACGTGGAGGAGGGCAAGGTGCGCGCCGACCTCAACTGGTTCCCCGACCTCAACGTGGGCAAGGAGCTCAACAAGGCGACCGGCGTCCAGGGCGGTGAGCTGGCCTCAGTGGCCGAGTACGGCGCCGCGGCCGCCCAGAAGAACGGCAGCGGCCCGATGAAGGGCAGCAGCAAGCCGGGGGCGGTCAACCTGGACAGCCTCGCTGTAGACGGCTCGGTGGGCTTCTCCAACGGCACCCTCGACGCGGGTCTCGGGCAGGTGGAGCTGGCCGGCACCAAGGCCTCCGACAACGAGCTGAACATCCAGAAGGACGCCGACGGCCTCGTGGCGAGCATGAGCCGCTTCGTGGCCGGGGCCCTCAAGCTCGACATGCCCCAGGGACAGGTCGAGGCCGGCCCCGCCGCCCTGGAGCAGGTCAAGGCCCACGCTGAGCCCGGCAAGGGCGGGGCGGTCAGCGGCACCATCGGCTCGGTCACCGTGCAGGACGTGAGCGCGGACCTCCCGCGCAAGTAGGGCGACGCGTTATCGTGCCTCCATGGAGGCATGATGAACGCCGCCGCCGCATTCTCTCCCGACTACCTCACCGCGCGAGCGCGCTTCCGCTCCTCCTCCCTGGCCCTTGGCTGCCAGCTGGAGGAGCACAGCTTCCCCTTGCAGGACCCGGAGGGAGACCCGCTCACCCTGGACGTGGCGATCTTCGGTTCGACCAGGCCGCGCCGGGCGGTGGTGATCTCGTCCGGCACCCACGGGGTGGAGGGCTTCCTGGGCTCGGCGATCCAGGCCGCCTTCCTGGAGGGGCGCCTCGCCAGCTGGCGGCCCCCGGAGGACGCGGCGGTGATCCTGCTCCACGCCCTCAACCCCTGGGGCTTCGCGTGGCGGCGCAGGGTCAACGAGGACAACGTCGACCTCAACCGCAACTTCCTCCTCCCCGGTGAGCGCTACGAGGGCGCTCCCGCCCGCTACGCGGCGGTGGACGGCTTCCTCAACCCGCGGGAGCTGCGGGGCGGCTCCCTGGGCTTCTACCCGCGCGCGCTGGTGGAGATCGCCCGCTCCGGCCTGGGCCCCATCAAGGAGGCGGTGGCGGGAGGGCAGTACGACTTCCCCGAGGGGATGTTCTACGGCGGCGGCGGGCCCTCGCACACTCAGGCGCTGCTCGCCGCGGCCCTCCCCCGCTGGCTGGGAGACGCGGAGCGGGTGCTGCACCTGGACGTCCACGCCGGGCTGGGCAAGCGCGGCACGGTGAAGCTCCTGGTGGACGCCCCCCCTGACAGCGAGGACGCGCGCTGGGCGGTGGAGCAGTTCGGTGCCCGCCACGTGCAGCTCTGGAGCGCCAAGGGCGTGTCCTACAGGGTGCGCGGCGGCCTGGGCCCCTGGTGCCAGGCGACCCTCCCCCGCGCCCGCTACCAGCTGCTCTCCCCCGAGTTTGGCACCTACCCCCTGCTGCAGGTGGTCAGCGCCCTGCGCACCGAGAACCAGACCTGGCACTGGGCCGGGAAGGACAGCGCCGAAGCCCTGGCGGCGAGGGAGCGGCTGAAGGAGGTCTTCGCCCCCCGCGACCCCAGGTGGCGCGCCGACGCGGTCACGCAGGGGGTGGCGCTGGCCTCCAGGCTGCTGGAGCGGCTGGTGGACCGGGCCTGATCCGCCGGTCGACCCCCCCATGGAGAGGAGGCCCCGCGGGGCCCGCCCTGGGCCTGCTCCAAGACCACAGGAGAGGGGCGCGGCCCCGAGGGCCTCGTCCGGTCGACGAGGTGGGAGGCGCCGCGCCTGAGGCTCCCCCAGGCGCGCGCCGCCACCGCGCCTCGCGACCCGGCGGTGGCTAGATCTCCTCGGCGTACAGCTCCAGCTCAAAGGCGCCAGAGGACCCGCCGTTCACCCCCGCCACCCCGATGAGCACGTTCACGTCGTGCTCATAGCCGAGGGTCTCGATGTACTCCACCTCGCCGGGGTTGGCGTCGTGCACCTGATCGAAGCCCGCGTCGCACGAGAGCGGGTAGGCGTCCGTCGAGGGGGGCACGATGAAGGTGTCTGTGCCCATCTGCATCAGGTAAAGCGACACGTCGAGCCCTGGCTCCGGGGTCGCCGCGACGGTGAGGAAGGTGTTGGCCGGCTGGGTGAGGCCAAAGAAGACGTGGTTGCCGTCGAAGTTCTGGTTCTCGGTCCCCACCCAGCAGGCGAAGGACGAGTCCGAGGCCCACTCGAGGTCGATCGGCGCGCCGTCCGACAGGTCGTGGCCGTAGATGCCGCCGATGTCCACCGTGAACACATCCGTGGGCCAGCCGACCCCGGCTGCGGAGGAGAGGGCGTTGCAGCCAGAGAGCCCCACGAGGGCGGCCAGGGTCATCATGATCATGCGCATGGTCTGCTCCAGGCTAGAGGCCGGTGGTGTCGAGGACGCCGAAGAAGCCGTCGGCGCCGGTGATATAGACGTATTCGCCGAAGATCTGGCACTTGGAGAGGGGGCCGACCGTGTCGGCGCCGGTGCCCGGAGGACCGTAGAGGTTCCAGCTCGCGCCGCCGTCGGTAGACACCACCGCCAGGGCCTCCTCCTCCTGCGACCAGTCCCCCACCGCGACCATCAGATCCCCCTCGCGGCAGCCCCCGTAGAAGCGGGTGCGGTTGGTGGGGAAGTCGGGCACGATCGGGGTGATGTCGTACATCACCCAGCTGGAGGCCACGGTGGGATCGCCCTCGTTGTACCAGAGCACCCCGGTGTTGGTGGACTCGTTGACCCCCGAGAGGATCATGTCGCCGGCGCTGTCGATGGCGATGTCCCACACCTCGCCGATGAAGGCGTTGAGACCGCTGCCCGAGAGCTTGATCGCCTCCATCTTGAACTCGGAGCCCATGCCGCCCGCGGGCTCGTAGAAGAAGTAGGGCGGCTGTGAGATGGTGGAGCCCACCCCGTAGAAGCGATCGCCGTAGATCTCCAGGTCCAGGATCTGAGCGCCGCTGCCCTCGACCCCCGCCGCGTTCCACCAGCCGTACCCGTTGACCGGGGTCGCGGAGGGGGAGGACCAGTACATCACGTCCGAGCCGGTGAGGGACTCTGAGACCGCGCGGCCGGTGTCGGTGATGCGGAAGGTGCCCACCTGGTAGGTCTGCCAGGACTGGGCCCCGGAGGAGGGCTTGAGGTAGAACTCCCCCACCGCGTCGGAGCTGTCGTCGAGGGTGATCACCCTGATGCCGTTGTCGCCAGTGCCGCCGATGTAGAGCAGGTCGTCGCTGGCGCGCGAGATGCTGTCCACCCGCATGCTCGCGAGCACGCCGGGGCTGGCGGGGGTGGCTGCCCAGGTGGCGCCACCGTCGCGCGTCTCGTACATGCCGTAGCCGCTGGTGGTGGAGCCGCAGCCCACGAAGCCGGTGTACTCGTCGTCGAACCACATCACGTCGGTGCGGTTCCCCACGCACGGGTGCGCCGACATGAACCAGGGGCCAAGCTGCCCGTCCGCGTCGCCGATGCGGTTGGCGGGCGTTCCCCCCTCCACGTCGCAGGCGCTCAGGGTGGCCAGGCTGCCGGCGATCAGGCCGAGCAGGGTCAGGGTACGCATGGTCATCCTCCACTGGGTGAGCGCTTCATCCGCTCGACCGCTGACGTGTCTTTACACGCACCCTCGCCCCGGCGCAACACGTCCGCGCGGCACGCGGTGATCACCCTGACAGCGCCGTGCTCATCGCCGTTCCCGGGGGCCCCAGCGCCGCGGGCGCGCGCGGTGCGACCCACCCTCCGCCGCCCCACCCCGAG
>JAFGVK010000181.1 GCA_016938035.1 Deltaproteobacteria bacterium
GGCGAAGACATCCGCTGCGGGCTGGATGTCGGCGGTGGCGAAGCGCTCGGGGGCCATGTAGGGCAGCGAGCCCACCATCATGTTCGTCGCGGTGTGGGCCTCGCGATCGCCCTGCTCGGAGCGGGCGATGCCGAAGTCGAGCAGCTTGACCTGCCCGTGGGTGCCGAGGCGGATGTTGGAGGGCTTGATGTCCCGATGGACGAGGCAGAGCGCCTCCCAGGCGCTGTACAGGGCGTCTGCGACCTGACCGATGACCTGGAGCAGGGCACGGGACGGGAGGGGCGCCTCCCCTGTGAAGCAGGCGTCGAGGTCCTGGCCCTCGACGTACTCGGTGACCAGGGCGACCCTCCCCTCCATCACGGTCATGTCGTGGACCCCGAGGACGACGGGGTGCTGGAGGCGGGCGAGCATCCGCCCCTCGTCGCGCAGGCGCTCGACCGACTGGCTGGCGGGGGCCAGGCCGGAGCGGAGCATCTTCACCGCGACCACCTGGGTGAGGCCGCCGGTGGTGGTCATGTCGGCGCGATAGACCTCGCCGAAGCCGCCGGCACCCAGACAGGTGTGGAAATGGAAGGTACGGGTGTCCATGTCGCTCTTTCCCCTGGGCTGGCCCTCGTCGATGGTCGTTGACGTGAAGTGTACACGTGTCCATGGGGAGTCACAAGTGAGATCCCTCACAGCTCATGGGGCGGTGCATGACGGTGTCTTGCGTGGGCTCACAATCCTCGGGGACAGCAGGTCCCGAGGAACCAGACGCTCGGGACACGTCTATTGTCGCGCTCCAACGCATGGAAAGCAGATGGCGGGTCAGGGAGCCCCGCTCATGGTGCCCGGTACAGCACCCGTCGTCCCCTGGGTGCGGCGAGGAGCAGACCTCGACGGAGGAGCTCTGCGATCACCCGCTGCGCGGTCCGCGCCGACACGCCGAGCACCTCGCACACCGCCTCTCTCCCGACCTGCCCCCGGGCGACCACCAACCGGAGCACCGCCTGCTCCCGCTCGCCGAGCGCCTCACCGGCGTCCGCCCACACCGGCCTGCGGTACCGCGTCGCCGAGCCCGACCCGATGACCTCGACGAGGTGCGCAACGACAACTATTCCCACCCCTCAGCGACAACTAGATTTCCCCACCGGGTGTAGTTGTCGTCGGGCGCGAGCCAGTCAGTCGCGACGCACCTCCTGCTCGGACCTGAACGCCCATCCGATCGGGCGCAGAAGCCCCCGCCGGAGGCATCCGCCCGTCCGTCGCCCGCATGCAATGCGGCTCGCCGAAGTGAGCGTCAGGCCGGGGTGCGCCCGGAGCAGCCCGGAGCCACGCACAGGGGGTCCCGCGGAGCGGGGAACCCGAGCATGGCGAGGACTGCGAGGACCGCACGGTCAAGGCTCGGCCAAACGGATCCTGGGCTGGTTCGGGCAAAGTGATCCTGCTTCGCGCGGAATCCGGCCGCCACGCCAGCTCGGCCAAGGTGATCCTCAGCTCGTCAACTCCCCCAACACCCCAGCTCGGGCAAAGTGATCCTGATCTGGCTCATCCACCACTGGGGGATGAAGCTCTGCTTCATCCCCATGACAGCCGTGAACCCGACCCCGAACGGAAGGCAGGGCTCGCCGGGGGCCCCTGCACGGACCGAAGGCACGGAAGGGGGGGGCGGGCCTTGCCGACGGGTGGGACCGGGTTGCCAGGCGTCTCACCCGACCTGGGGCGTCAGGGGGTCGCTCGACTCGGTCCTTCTTCCCGATAGGAGCGGCCCTGCAGTCGGATGCGGTGCACGTGGTGATGCAGGCGATCGAGCGCGGCACTCGCCAGGAGGGGGTCGTGGAACGGGGGGAACCACTCCTCCTTGCTGCGGTTCGTCGTCACCACCAGGGAGCCTCGCTCGTAGCGTCCACGGATCAGGTCGTAGAGGTCCAGCGGCTCCTCGTCCCGCAGGGGGCGGAGGCCGACGTCATCGACAATCAGCACGTCAGCGCCCAGGTCGTGGTGCAGTCGGCGGTCCCGGGTCCCGTCGCCGCGACAAGAAGTCCTCCGCGTTGATGAACAGGGCCGAGTGGCCCCGCATCACCGCCCGGTGCCCCAGGGCCTGGGCCAGGTGGCTCTTGCCCATCCCGGACTCGCCCTCGAACTGAGCCAGGCCACACACATCCGGGGCCTTCCCCCTTCTCACGAGCACGCTCGCCCATGGCCCCCGTCGCCGCCCACAGCGCAGCATGATCGCGAGCACGGGTCACCGTGGCCACGGCGGTGCTCGCCGGTGGTTCCGGTCACGAAGCCCCTCAAGGTGTGGGGCCCCGCCCCCATCGTGTTGGACCCCGCCTGGCTGATGGCGGATATGCAGCGGCCTAGCCGGTCTACGCGCACCCCTCACGCGCCGCCGGGGTTCGACATACCACTCCCGGTATGTCCATTGGTTCATCAACATACCGTAGAACCAACGCGGACTATGCTAAACTGTGTCTCCACCCGTGGGGGCTCCAAGGCACCGTATCCAACCGGAGGTTCAGGGAGGGCTCGCATGTGCCACGAGGAACGGTGGCCATGATCATCGCTTGGCCCGAGGTCTGCTCACCGCGTGCCGTGCTGGCGGAGGGAGAGGGTGCTGCCTGGGCGATGAGAGACGAATTGCCGTCAGCCTGATGGCCGCCGCCAAGGGGGCCTCGCCCTCCCTCGCCTCCCCCCTTGGGGTCGGGGACTGCGTCCCCCCCAATCCCCCCCTGCTGGGGGCTCGCTGCCCCCTCTCCCCCTGCGTGATCGGGCGCTGTCCCCGTGCCGGAGGCCCCCCGCATGACCCACTTGGGCGAGACGATGATCAGGGCCCTGGACGAGACGGAGGACAAGCTCCTCCTCGGCGGTCGCGGGCTGGGCGCCGGGGGATCGCCCTCGCCAAGCGGAGGCCAACGAGGGTGGTGGGCCTCGGTCAACCCGCGCGGCGCAGCGCGGAGGCGCAAGCGGCCAGGCGCGGGAGGGCAGCCCTGGCCCCCTACGAGCTCGCGCGAGGCCCCCGGTGATCGCCGCACGCCTCACGGCGCCGGAGGAGGAGGCACCTCGTCCGGGTAGTGCCTCCCCTGCCCCGCTGCTAAGGTAGACGCTCTCTCATCCCAAGGAACAGACGATGGCCATGACCCGCGCCCACTGGGGCTCTCGCCTAGGATTCGTGCTCGCCGCCTCTGGATCGGCGGTGGGCTTGGGGAACCTGTGGAAGTTCCCCTACGTCACCTGGGAGAACCAGGGGGGCGCCTTCGTGCTGGTCTACCTCGCGGCGGTGGTGCTCCTCGGGGTCCCGATCATGACGGCCGAGATCCTGGTGGGCCGCAGGGCACAGCTCTCGCCGGTGCCGGCCTTCGAGAAGCTGGGCGGCGGCGGGTGGAGCGCTGTGGGGTGGCTTGGGGTCGCGGCGGGGGGGGTCATCCAGTCCTACTACATGGTCATCGCCGGGTGGAGCCTGTGGTCCTTCTACCAGTGCGCCGGCTGGTCTCTAGGTGGGTACACCAGCCCCGCCGACGGCGCCTTTGGCGAGTTTCTGGCGAACGCGCCCCTCCAGCTCTCGCTCACCGCCACCTTCACCCTCGCGACCGCCTACATCGTCTGGCGAGGGATCGGCGGCGGGATCGAGACCGCCACCAAGATCATGATGCCGCTGTTGCTAGCCATTCTCCTCTATCTGCTCGGCACCGCCCTGCTGATGGACGGCAGAGACCAGGCCCTGCGGATGTTGTTCCTCCCCGATTTTTCTACCCTGAGGGCCTCCAGCCTGCTGGAGGCCGTCGGGCAGGCGTTCTTCTCGCTCTCCCTGGGCTTGGGGGCGATGATCACCTACGGCTCCTACATCTCCAAGGAGGAGTCGATCTTCCGCTCCTCTGTCGCGGTGGTAGCGCTGGACACGGCGGTCGCCCTGATCGCCGCGGTGGCGATGTTCACCATCATCTTCTCGGTGGAGGGCCTCTCAGAGAGCCTCTCCGGCTCCACGGTGGGGATGCTGTTTGTGACCCTGCCCGAGCTGTTCTACACCCAGATGCCCGGTGGCGTGCTCCTCGCCCCCGCCTTCTACGTGTTGGTGGCCGCCGCGGCCCTGTCGTCGACCATCTCCCTCGGCGAGGTGGTGGTGTCCCTGTTCATCGACAGGATGGGCTGGACCAGGGGTAAGGCCACCTTGGTCGCGACCGGCGTGGTCTTCCTGGGCTCGATCCTCGCGGCCCTCTCGGTGGGGGCGGTCCCGGCCCTGTCGAGCTTCGAGCTGTTCGCGGGCAAGGCGGGGGTGCTGTCCACCCTCGACCACGTCGCCGCCAACCTGCTCCTCCCCCTGGGGGGGCTGGGGACCACCGTCTTCGTCGGCTGGTTCCTCGGGCGCGAGGACGTGCGCGAGGAGCTGGGCGCGTTCGGCCAGAGCGCGGTGTTCAGCGTGTGGCTGTGGCTGGTGCGCGTGGTGGCCCCGGTGGCGATCACCGCGCTGCTGATCGCGGTCTTCATGGGGAAGGACTTCTCCTGATCACACACCTCTGATCAGGCCTGATCCGCCGGCCCTCCCGAGGTCAGCCCCTGTACACGCCACCCGGGAGCGGCTGGCCCTGAGGCGCGGTTCTGAGCATAGGGTCCAGTCAGCCCTGCCCCGGCCCGTCAAGACGTTGGATGCCGCCCATAAGTTCCGAGCCCAAGACGCCGCTCCCACAGCTGATCAGCGACCGCTACGAGCCCATCGGCAAGCTCGGCGAGGGCGGCATGGCCGAGGTCTGGCTGTGCGAGAAGCACGGGATGGCCGGCTTCCGGCGCAGGGTGGTCCTCAAATTCCTCAAGCCTGACGACGCCCGCGACCCCGAGTTCATCGAGATGTTTGTGGACGAGGCCCAGGTGGGCGCCCTCCTCGACCACCCGAACATCCCTCGGGTGGAGGAGCTCGGAGAGCAGGCCGGCATACCGTTCATGGTGCAGGAATTTGTCGACGGCCCCAGCCTGCACCAGATCCTCAAGGCGAGCAAGGATCCCCTCGACCAGCGCTTCGTGGCCCAGGTCATCGCCGACGTGGCACGCGCCCTGCACTACGCCCACGAGGCCAGGGGACGGGACGGCAGGCCCCTGAACCTGGTCCACCGCGACGTGTCCCCCACGAACATCCTGGTGGCGGCGAAGGGGCAGGTGAAGCTCATCGACTTCGGCGTGGCCAAGTTCGAGCAGCGGGACACAAAGACCCAGGCCGGCCAGCTCAAGGGGAAGATCCGCTACATGTCGCCGGAGTTCTTCCGAGGCAACGCGAGCCACAAGTCCGACCTCTTCGCCCTCGGGGTGACCTTCTACGCCCTGCTGGTAGGCCAGCAGGCCTGGGCCGCCACCGCGACCTTCGCCGAGCGGCAGGCTTACCAGCGCCCCAGCGAGCTGCGACCGGACGTCGCGCCGGGGCTCCAGGCCCTGGTGATGCAGCTCCTCGCGGAGAACCCCGACGACCGCCCCCGCAGCGGCACCGATCTCGCGGAGCGCCTGGAGCACTGGCTCGACACCCACGGGGGCAAGCTCTCTGCCGACGACATCGCCGCGGTGGTGCGCGCGCTGTTCCCCCGCCCGAATTGGCGGCGATTCCAGGCCACCGCCACCTCGGGCTCCTTCCTTGAGACCTTCTCGGGCTCGACCCAGCTCCCGCAGTCGACCTCGGCACACCTCACCTCCTCTCAGCACACGATGACTCAGGTGCACCTCCTCCCCCCCTCGGTGGTGCGACTGGCGGTGGTGTCCCTGGTGGTGATCGCCATGGGGATGATCGCCCTCATCGCCCTGTGGGTGGTCGGCCCGGAGAGGGAGCGCACAGCGCCCGCAGAGCACACCGCCCAGCTCGACGCCGACGCCTCCCTGGCGGCGCTCCTAGACAAGGCGGAGGCTGCCCTGGAGCGGGGGGATCACGCCGAGACCTCCAGCCACCTGCGGGCGTCGGAGCGCCTCGATGCCACCGACGCAGACCTGATGAGCCGTCAGGAGAGCCTGCGCGGACGCCTGAAGGTCAGCACGCAGGTGGCGGTCATCGAGCGCCTGATCGAGACCGACGCCTCCAAGGCGCTGGACCGGGCGCTGGCGCTCGACGCCGAATACCCCGGCTAAGTCGAGGTCGCCGCCCTCATCGGCCGCATCCAGTCCACCATGAAGCAGCCCACCTCAGCCGCCCGGGTGGTGGAGGCGCCTGCGCGGCCCGCCGGCCCCGCCCCGGCCGCCGACACCCCCTCGGAGCTCACCGTGCAGGGCAGCCCCCGTGGCGCCGTGGTCCTCCTCGACGGCGGTCCGCTCGGGACCCTACCCCTGAGTCACGCGCTCGAGGCGGGCACCCACACCGTGTCCGTGCAGCGCGAGGGCTTCGCCTCCTACAGCCAGGAGATCACCCTCCGCCCCGGCGCCTCGCTGGCGATACAGGTGGCGCTGGCCGCTGTGCCCGCCCCCGAGGAGGCTTCGGCCCCCACCCGCCTGGACGCCGCACCGGCCGAGGACTGGCGTCCCGCCCGCCTGGGCAGCGAGGACGCCGGCGCCAGCGCGCTCCGGGACCCCTTCGCCGCTGAGGCACAGGGCGCCGCCACCCCGAGCGAGAAGCTCGCCGACCCCTTCGCGAACCCCTGATGCCCCCGACTCTCCCACAGACGGAGCTCCCTATGAAGTCACCGTGGCCCGCGCTGGCGCTCCTCGCGCTCGCGGCCTGTCAGCAGCCGACCCTGCCCGACGTGGAGGGAGATCCCCTCTTCGACGGCGGCGACGGGCTCACCGCCTCCTTCGACCGCGTCGTCAGCGGCGAGATCACCGAGGACCTCACCCTCGACGCCGAGGAGCCCTGGATCCTCGACGGCCGGGTGGTGGTCACCGACGGCGCGACCCTCACCGTCGAGGCCGGGGCGACCGTCTACGGCAACCCGGTGACCCGGGGCACGCTGGTGATCGGCCAGGGCTCCCGCATCGTCGCCGAGGGCACGGCGGCCCAGCCCATCGTCTTCACCTCCCCCCGGGCCCGCGGGGCACGGCGGGCCGGCGACTGGGGCGGCCTAGTGCTCAACGGCTACGCGCCGGTCAACAACTGCGAGGGCACGCCCTGCACCGCCCAGGGCGAGGCGGAGACCGGCACCTACGGGGGGAGCGACCCCGAGGACGACTCCGGGGTGCTCCGCTACGTGCGCGTCGAGTTCGCCGGCGCCCTGGTCGACACCGAGAACGAGCTCAACGGCATCTCCTTCCAGGGGGTCGGGAGCGGCACCGCCGTAGACTACATCCAGCTCCACGAGACCTCCGACGACGGCATCGAGTTCTTCGGGGGCACGGTGGACGTCCGGCACGTGGTCATCACCGGCGCCGGCGACGACTCCCTCGACTGGACCTACGGCTGGCGGGGACGCGCTCAGTACGTCGCCATCCAGCCTCACCCGGGCAGCGGCGACCGCGGCATAGAGGCGGACAACAGCGGCTCCTCCATGGACGCCCTGCCCCGCTCCGCCCCGGTCATCGCCAACCTGACCATGGCCGGCCACGAGGGAAGCGGCATCGGGATGAACCTCCGCCGCGGCACCGGCGCGGGGATCTTCAACAGCATCCTCACCGGCTACGACGTCTGCCTAGACATCGACGACGACCCCACCTGGGCCAACGGCCTCACCGATCCGGAGACCCTGTCGGGGGACCTGATCGTCGCCGGCTCCTGGCTCGACTGCCCCGCCCTGGGCTCGACGAGCACCTGGAACGCGGTCACCGTCGAGGACTTCCTCGCCATGAACCAGGCGAACGTCTACCAGGCGCCGCTGCTGGCCGACGGACAGGACGCTGACTCCCCCGAGTGGACCCCCACCGCCGCCGGCACCGACACCGGCGCCCTCGCCCTCGAGGACGAGTTCTTCGAGATCACTGACTTCGTCGGCGCCATCGGCGACGATGACTGGACCACCGGCTGGACGCAGAGCGGGACAGACTGATGCGCTACCTCACCTTGCTCTGGCTGGCCCTCGCGCCGGCCGCCCTCGCCCAGGACGGCGATTTCGACTCCGCCAAGGCGCTGTACCAGGCGGGCGTGCAGAAGTACGACGCCGGCAGTGTCGACGAGGCCATCGCCCTCTGGGAGCGGGCCTTCGAGATGTCACCCGTTCCGGGCATCATGTACAACATCGCCTTCGCCCATGACGAGCGCGGCGACAGCCAGCAGGCCCTCGAGGCGTGGCGCGCCTACCTCGAGGTCGCACCGGAGGCGGATCAGGCGAAGACCCGGACCCGCATCCGCGAGCTGGAGCTGATCACCGCAGCGCTGAGCGCCCCCGCCCAGGGGGTCCAGCAGCCCCCTCCCCCTGCGGTCCCCGTACCCGACAGCAGCCCCCTCGCCGAGGTCCCCGCGGCCGGCCTCGGCAGAGGCGTCACCGTCGCGGCCCTCGGGCTGAGCTCCCTGGGGAGCCTGGGCGGCGGCAGCTACATGGCGCTCCACGCCTGGCAGCGCGCGGTCACCGCGGCCGAGCTCGGCTGCGTGACCTCCGGGGGCGCGACCCTGTGCGACGCGGACACCCAGGCCCGCCTCGACGAGGAGCGGGGGACCTGGACCGCCGGCTCCGCGCTCGCGGGCGCGGGCGTCCTCCTCGGCGCCGCCGCGGTGATGACCGCGCGCGCTAGCGAGGGCGACGAGCCCGATGCGGTGTCCCTCATCCTCCAGCCCACGGGAGCGGCACTCCATGCGCGGTTCTGACCTCATCCCCGCCCTCGCGCTGGCCCTCGGACTGGCCGGATGCGCTCCCATCACGCCCGACGCCTGCACCTCGGACGCCCAGTGCGTCGAGGCCTTCGGCTGGGGACACGTCTGTGACGACGAGGCCACCTGTGCGGCGGTCCAGCCCACCTACGCCTGCGCGGCGGCCTGGCCGGAGGACCTGTGGACCGAGCGGGACGCCCACCGGAACGACCTCGTCATCGGCGCCCTCGTCGACAGCGAGCGCTATCCCGTCGAGCGCGCCTCGATGCGCCTGGCGGTGGACCAGATCAACGACCTCGGGGGAATCGACGGCCGGGACGTCGCGCTGGTGGAGTGCGACGTCGCCGCTCTGGATAACCAGGATCACGCGGACGCCATCCAGGGCATCGGCGGGTACCTCACCGGCAGCGTGGGGACTCCGGTCACCCTCGGGCCGATCTACAGCTCGGACGCCACCGCGCTCCTGGAGGGGACCAGCGAGCTCGTCGCGGTCTCCCCCTCGGCCTCCGGCCTGCTCCTCGACGCCGCCCGGACCGAGGCAGCGGCCCAGGTCTGGCGGATGGTCCCCTCCGACCTGAACAACGCCCAGTCCTTCGTCCGCGACATGCTCGCCGAGGGGCTGATCTCGCTGGCGATCGTCCACTCGCGGGACGACAACCAGTCGTCCCTCGCCGAGCAGCTGGTGGCCGACCTCGACCTCGCCGGGCTCCGCAGCGAGACCTTCGACTACGGCTCCGAGACCGAGCGCAACGCCCAGCTGGTCGAGGCGGCCTACGCCAACACCGACGCGGTGGCGCTGCTCTCCGAGGACCCGGACGACTACGTCGAGTTCGTCCGCTCCGCCGACACCATAGGCTCCCTCGCCGACCGGGTCCTGTACGTGGGCTCGGGCGCCTACCGGGAGGACTTCCTCACCCAGACCGAGGGACTCGCCGCGCTGGACCAGGTGCGCGGCGTTCGCCCCGCGCCCCGTGAGGGCGCGGTCGCCGACGTGTTCCGCGCCTCCTACAGCTCCGCCTATGACGGGGCGAGCCCGGACGAGGGCTCCTTCGCGGCCCACAGCTACGACGCGGCCTGGATGACCTTCGCCGCGGTGAGCTGGAGCGGGATGCGCTACGGCGCGCTCAGCGCGACGGGCGTCGCCGAGGGCCTGGGCAGCCTCTCCTTCGGCAGCCCCCTCTCCCTGGGACCCTCCGCCTGGTCGGACCTCACCGAGGTCTTCGCTGGTGCCGAGACGGTGGACCTAGAGGGCGCCTCCTCCTCAGTCGACATCGACCTGGCCACCCGCGCGGTCCGCGCCCCGGTCGCGGTGTGGATCGTCGGCGAGGAGGGCTTCGAGGACGTGCGCGAGTTCTCCTTCTGATCCGATCAGAGCGCACCCACAGGGGCCGCCCCGGCGCGGAGACCGGGCGGTCCCGTCACTCAGACCCCTGACCACCGGTCGCACGGGTGATAGCCCCTCCCCCAGAGGATTCCGCCATGCCTACCAGCCGCAGAGATTTCCTGAAGTACCTCGCCGCGTCCACCCTGGTCGTCCAGGGCTCCTTCCTGACCGCCTGCGGCCCCAAGGGCGACACCGGCGAGGAGGGCCCCTCGCTGACCTTCGCGGTGCTGACCGACCTGCACTTCAACAAGAAGGTCGACCACGTCAACAACCAGACCTTCCGCGCCGGGCTCGCCAAGGTCGCGGCGCTCGGCGTCGACCTCGTCCTCCTCACCGGCGATCTCCTCGACGAGCTCCCCAGCGACGACCCGGCCTACTACGAGGAGCACACCGACACCGCGCTGCACCACCTCAAGGCCGCCCTCGCCGAGGCGCAGGTGCCGGTGCTCGCCACCCTGGGCAACCACGACTTCTACCTGGCGGACGGCAGCCTGGGGAACCACACCACCCCGGAATTCGAGGCCCGCCAGGACCTCCTCCTGGAGCACCTGGGCCTGCCCGCCCCCTGGTACCGCGAGGACCACGGCGGCGTCGCCTTCTACATGCTCTCCTCGATGCAGGCCGACGACCGGGTAGACTGGGAACCCGGCCTCACCGGGAGCTTCGGCGCGGAGCAGCTCGCCTGGCTGGAGGAGCAGCTCGCGGACGGGGTGCCCGCGGTGCTCGGCTTCCACCACCCCCTCGCCCTCGACAAGCTCGTCAGCGCGGGCATGGCGAAGTTCTCGTGCATGGAGGTCCCCCGCGACGAGGGCCACTACGAGAAATACGAGGGTGAGCCCTACGACGGCTGGACCGACCCCATCTACGACATCATCGAGGCACACTCGAGCCAGATCCTGGCGATCTTTGTCGGTCACTCCCACTGGTGGGCCCACGACCAGTGGGCGGGTGTGCCGGTGATGATGGGGGACTCTAGCGGCAACTCCATCCAGTTCACCGAGAAGGACGGCGAGCCGATGCGCTACCACCTGGGGCGGGTCTGGCTGGACGAGGGGCGCTTTGAGGTGTGGAACCTCGAGGACATTCCGCTTGAAGAGGGGTGAGCGCGCGGCGCGCCGCCTGGGCCTCGCCCCGCTGCTCCTCCTGGCGGGCCTCGCGACGGGCTGTGGGAGCGCCCGCGACGGGGCTCCGCCCCGCACCCTCGCCTGCGGGATGAGCCACTGCCCAGGCCCCCTCACCGCCTGTGGGGTGTCGGAGCGCTGTCGCGACACCCTGGACTGCAACCGGCGCTGCTCCGAGGCCCACCCCGACGGCGTGGGGGAGCAGACCTGTCACCTCCTCTGTCAGCTCGAGGAGGGCGTCGACAGCCGGCCCTACCGCCGGGTGGTGCAGTGCTTCGCGGACCACGCCTGCCTGCCCCGCGCCCCCGAGGGGCTCGACGGGGCCTGCCCGGTCACCCCCGAGAACACGGGTTCCATCGTCCCCGTCGAGAGCCTCAGCCAGCTCGAGGGCACCTGGCTGGAGCTGCGGGGGCGCAACTGCGGACGCCCAGACTCCACCTGGCAGGGGGGCTACGACCACCTGGGCTGCCGCAGCAGCTCCTGGGTGCCCGCGGGGGGCGACACCTGGTACCACACCTCCTTCGCCGGGAGCCGTGGCCCAGCCGGCCCCCACCCCTTCCTAGTGGCGGAGCCCGCGGTGGCCCCCGACGGCGGCCTGGAGGTCCACTACCTGAACCCGCCCCTCACCCCGCAGATCGAGCGGTGGTACGTCCTCTCCCGCCCCGACGACGACTGGATCGCCTACACCTACTGCGGCAGCACCCCCGCCGGCAGCTACGCTGGCGCGAACATCATCACCCGCTCGGGCGTGTCCGCAGGCGCCGACATCCCCGCGGAGATCGCCGAGGCGATGCGCGAGGACCTCGCCCGCTTCGGCCTCGCCTGGGTGGATTTCTGTGACATCGACCACCGGGGCTGCGCGCCGCCCCGCGCTCGGGCAGAGGTCCTGCAGCGCGTGGCCGACTGAGGGGCATGAAGCACTCCCTGATCCTGGTGGTCCTGCTCTTGAGCTGTGGCGATCCCGCCCTGCCGTGGCCGTCCTCTCCGGTTCACCCGGAGCTAATCGGCGAGCCGGCGCGCCTGGCCGACCGAGGAGCGGCCCTCCAGCGCCTCGCCGGCCGCTACGGGCACTACGACGTGGTCGCCTACGAGGAGGTCCTGCGGGGGGCGCCGATGCGGACCTTTGTGATCTCCTACGGCATCACCGAGCTGATCCGCGAGGGGGACACGCTCCTCCAGCGCGACCGCTTCTGCCACGCCGAGCACCGCATCAACCGGGCGGGGATGCGCTCGTGGATGGAGGACGCTGCGGTTCGGGCCATCGTGCCCCCGGATCAGCCGGTGAGGCTGCGGGAGGAGGCGGGCCGCTGGTCACTCCACCGCCCCGCCACCCCGACCCTCATCGGCGTGCGCGGCGACCCCTCACAGCCCCTGCCCGAGCGGCGGCGCGACCTCGACACCGTGGACGCAGACGGCGACGGACGACCCGGTATCACCGTGCACCTGGAGGTCGAGCCGGGCCTGCGCGGCCGCGTCTGGATGGCCCGCCGGGAGATCTTTGAGGCCCACCTCACCCCGCTGGCCGACGGCCGCCTGGTGGGGCACGTGGAGGACCGCTCCGAGCAGCGCACCCTGGGGGCCTCGTCGCCGCTGTTCGCCGCAGAGGCCGATCCGCACCAGGTGGAAGACCCGGGCCTCAGCCCGCTGCTGCTGGTGCCCCTGCCTGACGAGGTGGACGGCTGTGACGCGCTGATGGCGCGGGCGGGGGAGCTATTTCCGGAGGCGCCAGGGTTCCTGGGGGACTGAGACCCAATCCTCGGCGCGCACGGAATCGCCCCCAGCAGGCTTCGTCGGTCGGCCCTGACGTAGGAGGGGCTACGCCTGCGTGGTACCGATTCGCTGGCCTCTCGACGCGTGTCCTTGTTCCTAGGCTCGTCGCGTACAAAAGTACCCTTCCTCCTTAGGGAACGGCGGCCACACGCCGACACGCCTTGCGACGCGGCGCCCGTTTGCGTTCTAGAGGATTCTACGAGCAACTTCATTAGGTTGTTCCTTTGGACTGATGAAGCACACCCTGTGAGACTGTCCGCCGGACTGACCCCTGCCGCCTGCGTCCTCCCCCCTCACGGCACGCGCGCCACCGAGCCGCTCGATCTGGCTCTGGAATGCACCCTGTCAGGGGCCCCGCCGGTGTTCCGATGGCCTCGGGACCCCAGTGCCACCGGGAGCCTGCGTCTGAACCCCGCAGGGACCACTGCCTCAGCATCGCCCGTGTCCGCAAGTGTCCCCCTCACCGGGAGGCTCTGCCCCTCTCAAGGTGTGTCTCCCTCGTGTGGGGAGGTGATGGTCAAGACGGCCAGTGGCCCACACACACGCCCCCCACCTCCAATCAGCCCGCTCTCTCCCACCTCAACGGCCCCCCCGTGCGCGCCGCCGTAGCCGGGGTTACGTCAGGGCATCCGGAACCCCTCGCTGACCCGCCCACGGAGGCCGAGATGACCCGCTCCCTGCAGTTCGAAGACCTGATGAAGATCCGGCGCCTGTCCGGCGCGGCGGTCTC
Organism: Deltaproteobacteria bacterium; assembly: GCA_016938035.1. Classification (GTDB taxonomy): domain Bacteria; phylum Myxococcota_A; class UBA796; order UBA796; genus JAFGVK01. The sequence goes on from JAFGVK010000181.1 coordinate 13,683, forward strand.
CCCCGACGGACGGAAGCTGGTCTTCGTGGCGGCCACCCACGATCACGTGGAGAACAAGGTCCGGCGGACCCTGTGGATGGCGGACCACCACGCTAAGACCGAGGTGGAGCTGACCCCTGGCCCCGGCAACCACCACTCGCCCGCCTTCTCCCCGGACGGGCGTCACCTGGCCTTTGTCTCATCGCGGGACGGCGAGAGCCAGCTCTGGCTGCTCCCCACCGCCGGGGGCGAGGCTAGGCGCCTCACCAACGGGGTCGGCGGCTCCAGCCAGCCGGTGTGGTCCCCTGACGGCACCAGGATCGCCTTCGCGCGCCAGGTGGTGGTGTCCCCTCACCTGCGCACCAACCAGGTGGAGAGCGTAGAGCCCACCCAGGCCCAGGTGTACGGGCTGGTCAACCCCAAGTCGTCCGCCCGCCTGGAGACCGCCCTGCTGTACCGCCACTGGGACGGTTGGCGCTCGATGCGCCGCAACCACATCTTCATCGTCGATGTCGAGACCGGGGACATGGTAGACCTCACCCCCGGGGACCACGACGCGCCGCCCATCGCCCTGGAGACTGGGCGCGACTTCGCCTTCTCGCCCGATGGCACCCAGCTCGCCTTCGCGATGAACCCCGACCAGGAGGTGGCCCGGTCCACCAACAACGCGATCTGGTTGCTGCCCCTGATGGGGGTGGACCCCGCCGGGGAGGCGCGCTGCGTCTCGATCAACGAGGCCTGGGACGGAGCCCCCACCTTCTCGCCCAACGGGCGCTACCTGGCGTGGCTGGGGATGGACAAGCCGGTCCACGAGGCCGACAAGACCAGGGTGCGGCTCCTCGACCTGCAGAGCGGCGAGGTCACCACCTACCTCGACGCCTTCGACCGCAGCCCCCACGAGCTCGCCTGGCAGGGCGACGACCTCGTCTTCATCGCTCAGGACCGCGGACGCCAGTCCGTCTACCGCCTCAGCCTCCCCTCGGGGGCGATCCGGCAGCTCACCCTCGGCACCCACAACAGCGGCCTGCTCCCCGTTCCCGGGAGCCAGGCGCTGATCGTGGGGCGCCAGAGCGCCAGCGAGCCGCTCGACTACTTCCTGCTGCTCCCCGGCGAGGGGATCGAGCCCTTCCTAGGCTCCGGGCCGCTCCCCGCCGACCTCCCCGCGGACGCAGGCGCGCGCTCGATGCGGCTCACCAACAGCCGCCGCGGGGTCGCGGATCTGACCCTCAACCCGCTGGAGGAGTTCTGGTACCGCGGTGCCGATGACACCCCCCTCCACGGCTACCTGCTCAAGCCCCCCGGCTTTGACCCCGACAAGACCTATCCCCTGGTCCTCCTCATCCACGGCGGCCCCCAAGGCGCCTTCTCGGACGATTTCCACTACCGCTGGAACTACCAAATGTTCGCGGCGCGCGGCGCGGTGGTGGCCACGGTCAACCCCCGCGGCTCCACAGGCTACGGGCAGCAGCTCACCGACCAGATCTCAGGCGACTGGGGCGGGAGGGCCTATGTCGACGTGATGAACGGTGTAGACGCCATCCTTGCGCAGTTCCCCTTCGTCGACCCGGACCGGCTGGGGGCGGCGGGGGCCAGCTTCGGCGGCTTCATGGTCAACTGGATCCTGGGGCACTCCGACCGCTTCAAGGCCCTGGTGAGCCACGACGGGATCTTCAACTCCGAGAATATGGCCTACACCACCGAGGAGCTGTGGTTCGAGGAGGTGGAGCACGGCGGCCTCCCCCACGTCCACCGCGCCTCCCACCAGGCCTTCTCGCCCCACCTGTTCGTGGACAACTTCAAGACGCCCACCCTGGTCATCCACGGGGAGCAGGACTTCCGCTGCCCGATCTCTGAGGGCATGGGCCTGTTTACCGCCCTGCAGGTGAAGGGGGTGCCCTCGAAGTTCCTCTACTTCCCCGACGAGGGCCACTGGGTCATGAACCCGGCCAACGCCCACGTGTGGTACCACGAGGTGGTCGGGTGGCTGATGGGGTGGCTCGAAGCCCCCCACAGGAGCTAGCCTATGCGCGACGCGACGACCTGCGACGTGGCGATCATCGGCGGCGGAATCGTCGGCTGCATGATCGCGCGGGAGCTGTCCCGCTACCGGCTCAAGGTGGTGCTGGTGGAGAAGGAGGCGGAGGTGGGGTTCGGTACCACCAAGACCAACTCCGGCATCATCCACCCGGGCCACCACACCACCCTCGACACCCTCAAGGGGCGCCTGGTGGTGAAGGGCAACCAGCTCTATGACACGCTCCAGGCAGAGCTGGGCTTCGGCTTCCGCCGCATCGGCGAGCTGGTTGTGGCCCGCACCGAGGAGGAGGTGGGCGTGCTCCGCGAGATGGAGGAGCTCGCGCACCAGAAGGGCGTCCCCGTAGAGATGTGGGACCAGGCCCGCCTGCGGCGCGAGGAGCCAAACCTGTCGCGCGAGCTGATCGCCGCGCTGTTCGCCCCTACGGCCGGGGTGATCAACCCCTACGAGCTGGCCTTCGCCACGATAGAGAGCGCGGTGCTCAACGGGGTGGAGCTGTGGGTGGACGCCCTGGTGACGGCGATCGATCCGGTGGATGGCGGCCTGCGGGTCACCACCAGGGACGGGGAGCTGACCGCTCACACGGTGGTCAACGCCGCAGGGGTGTTCTCTGACAGGGTCGCCGCGATGGTTGGCGCCGACACCTTCCGCATCCTCCCGCGCAAGGGCGAGGAGTACATGCTCGACGGGCGCCTCAAGGGGCTGGTCCGGCGGCTGGTGTTCCCGGTCCCCAACAAGGTGTCCAAGGGGACGCTGATCATCCCCACCTACGACGGCACCATCATGGTGGGCCCCACCGCCATAGACACCGACGACCGCCACGACGTCTCCACCTCCCCCGAGGGGGCGCGGCAGATCTTCGACCTGGTGCGGGGCCTGTGCCCCTCGATCTCCGAGCGCGACACCATCTCGGAATTCGCCGGGCTGCGGGCCGCGTCGGACACCGGCGACTTTATCATCGGCCGCACCGCGGTCCCCGGCTTCTACAACGCCGCGGGGATCCAGTCTCCGGGCCTGACGGCGGCCCCCGCCATCGCCCTGTACCTGATCCAGCAGATGGGTGAGGACGGGCTGGCCCTGGTGGAGAAGGAGCGCTGGGAGCCGCAGGTGGAGCACCCTGTGCGCTTCGCCCAGCGGTCGGTGGAGGAGCAGCGCGCGCTGGTGGAGGCTGACCCCGCCCACGGCAGGGTGGTCTGCCGCTGCGAGCTGGTCACCGAGGCTGAGGTCCGCGCGGCCATCGCCCACGGCGCCCGCACCGTCGACGGGGTGAAGTTCCGCACCCGCACCGGCATGGGCAGGTGCCAGGGCGGCTTCTGCACCACCAGGGTGATGGAGCTGCTCCAGGAGGAGCTGGACATCCCCTTCCACAGCCTCACCAAGCGCGGCGGCGGCTCGTGGATGGTGACCCCCATGGGCGAGGAGGCCTAGATGTTCGGACGGATGAACCGCAGGTACGACACGGTAGTCGTTGGCGGCGGGCCCGCCGGGATGGGGGCTGCCCTGGGGGCGCTCGACGCCGGCGCCGGCAAGGTGCTGGTGCTGGAGCGCGACGGAGAGGCTGGGGGGATCCTCAACCAGTGCATCCACGCGGGCTTCGGCCTGCAGTATTTCCGCGAGGAGCTCACCGGGCCAGAGTACGCCGAGCGCTTCCTGGCCCAGGTCATCGACCGGGACATCGACGTGATGCCCTCCTCCTACGTCACCGGCCTTGCGGTGGACTCTGAGGGCACCAAGCAGGTGCGGGTGCTCAACGAGCGCGCCGGCCTCGCCTCGATCGAGGCCGCCTCGGTGGTGCTCGCGATGGGCTGCCGCGAGCGCACCAGGGGCTCGATCCGCATCCCCGGCACCAGGCCCGCTGGCGTGCTCACCGCGGGGCTGGCCCAGAAGCTGGTCAACCAGAAGGGCTACCTGCCCGGAAAGCGGGTCGCCATCCTTGGCTCGGGTGACATCGGGCTGATCATGGCGCGGCGCCTCACCCTCGAGGGCGCCGAGGTGGTGGGAGTGTTCGAGCTGATGCCCTACTCCAACGGCCTCAACCGCAACGTGGTGCAGTGCCTCGATGACTACGACATCCCGATGCACCTCTCGACCACGGTGGTCGAGATCCACGGCAGGGACAGGCTGGAGGCGATCACCGTCGCCCCTGTGGACGCCCACCTGCAGCCGCAGCTCGACAAGGCCCGCAAGGTGCCCTGCGACACCCTGCTGCTGTCCATCGGGCTGATCCCCGACAATGAGCTGGCCCGGCAGATCGGCATACAGCTCGACCCGGTCACCGGCGGGCCGGTGGTGTCGAGCACCCTGGAGACAAGCCTCCCCGGCGTCTTCGCCTGCGGCAACGTGCTCCACGTCCACGACGTGGTCGACTACGTCACCGCCGAGTCTCTGCGCGCGGGGGGCTTCGCCGGCGAGTGGAGCCGAGAGATCCGTCGCCCCAAGGACTCCATCCAGCTGGTCCCCGGCAACAACGTCCGCTACTGCGTCCCGCACACCCTCTCGCCAGACCGCGAGCACACGGTCTTCATGCGGGTCAAGCAGCGGGTGGAGCCCGCCAGGCTCAGGGTCGGCGGCCTGATGGAGAAGACGCTGCGCTTCGTGATCCCCGCCGAGATGATCTCGCTCAAGATCCAACCAGAGATGCTCGACCGCTTCCACGGCGATCGCCTCACCATCGACATCGATCCGGCGTGAGAGGGGAACATGTCCACTGAGAACTACGTCTGCATCGCCTGCCCCATCGGCTGCCCGCTGGAGCTGGTGCACGAGGGCGACCAGATCGTCGACGTGTCCGGCAACAAGTGCGTCAGGGGCGCGAAGTACGCGCGCCAGGAATTCACGGATCCTCGCCGCACCTTCTCCACCACCGTGCCCATCGAGGGCTCCAACTGGGCTCGCCTGCCGGTGAAGCTCGCCGCGCCGGTCCCCAAGGACCGCATCCTGGAGGCTGCGCAGGCGGTGCATCAGCTCCGGGTGCAGGCCCCGATCCGCATGGGCGAGGTGCTCGCTCGCGATCTGCTGGGACTCGACGGGGTGAACGTGGTGGCGACCCGCTCCCTGGGGCGCGCGTGAGCCTCCAGATCATCGCGACCCTGGGGCCCGCCTCCGCCAGCGCCGAGGGGGTCCGCGCCCTCCTCGACGCGGGCGCCACCGGCCTCCGCGTCAACGGTTCCCACACCGACCCCGAGCAGCTAGGGCGCTACCTGGACCTCGCGGAGGCGGGGGGGGCGCCGCTCTCGGCGGTGGTGCTCGACCTCCAGGGGGGCAAGACCCGCCTCGCCCACTGGGAGGGGGAAGTGCAGGTCACGCGCGACGCCCCGGTGACGCTGACCGGTCCCGACGGACCGGGGGCGCTGCGGGTGGACCGAGAGGAGCTGATCCAGGCCCTGCGCCCCGGCGACGCCCTGCGCGTAGACGACGGCAGGTACGCCTTCGAGGTGCTCGCGGTGTCCAGCACCTCCGCCACCCTCCGCCCCCTCCAGACCGCCGCGCTGCGCCCCCGCAAGGGGGTCAGCGTGCCTGGGCGCCCACTCCACCTCCCCCCGCGGCTGCTCGGCCGAGACCTCGCGTTGGCCGAGATCGCGCTGGGGCGCGGGGTGGGTGAGGTCGCCCTCTCCTTCGCCTCCGAGGTGGGGTGGCTCGCCGAGGGCCGCTCCCGCCTCCCAGGCGTCCGTCTGACCGCCAAGCTGGAGCAGCCCCAGGCGATCGACGCGATCGACGCCCTGAGCGAGGCGGCAGACAGCCTGTGGCTCTGCAGGGGCGATCTCGGCGCTGAGGCCGGCCTGACCGCTCTCTCAGCGCTGCAGCGCGGGGCCCTGGACGCGGGGCGGCCCCTGCTGGTCGCCGGGCAGGTGCTCCATCACATGACCTACCACCCCCGCCCCACCAGGGCCGAGGTGTGCCAGGTGGGCGACCTGCTCTACGCGGGCGCGCTAGGCTTCGTCCTCTCGGACGAGACCGCCACAGGGCCCCACGGACCCGCCGCGGTGCGGCTGCTGCACGAGCTGGCGAGGGGCGCGCCCCCACCCCGCGCCCTCACGCCTGAGCGGTAGCCGGTCCGCGCTGGGTCCCGATAGAGGGGACACGCGCGCCCGGTGGATGGGCGCCGGCGCGGGGGACCGGTCCATCAGCCGAACAGTCCCCCAGGAAGCGCTTCATCCTTCCATAGGAACAATCAGACGAAGTTGCTCATCGAAGCTTGAGCCTCCCGTAAGAACCCCCTCTGCGAGTCGCATGACCGCAGACGCTGCGGGAGAACGCCGATTTTCGTCACAACCTGCTACGGACGAACCGGCGTTTTGGGAGAGGCAGCGCAGCGGTGGGACTTATTACGAGGGGCTCTATCTTCCAGACAGTAAACGGGCGCCGAGTCGCCAGGCATGTCGACATGTGGCCGCCGTTCCCTAGGTACGAAGCGCACTTTGGTACGCGACTAGCGCAGGAACAAGGACCCGCGTCGAGCGGCCAGCGAATCGGCGCCGGCGAGGGCTAGATCAGCCCGGACAGCACAGCCTCTGACTGGGCGCCGATCAGGATCTGATCCACCTTGGCGTCCCGGACCACCACCACCGTGGGGGTAGCCATCACCCCGAAGCTGCGCGCGGTGCTCAGATCCTTGGACACGTCCACTGGGAACACCCCACCCCGCTCCTGAGCCAGGCGCTTCACCACCGGGGTCATCGCGCGGCAGGCGCCGCACTGCGGACTGAAGAAGTAGAACAGCCCCGCCTTGCCCTGCGCCAACCACTCCCCCATCTCGCCCTGCAGCTCCGGGGCCGGCTGCCCCCTGTTCGCCTGCATCTTGCGGATCATGTAGAACTGCAGCCCGATCACCAGGGCGAACAGCCCCACCAGGGTGAGGCCGGCGACGATCAGGACGGTGGACATGGCGACTCCTTGTGCGGGAAGCTACCTTTCACCGGACCCCACGGTGACGGCAAGGCCGAAGCCTGTGAGTGGTAGAGAAGCCCACGGAGAGATCATGCGGCTCCTGATCCTGCCCCTACTGCTCGCCGCCTGCTCCAGGCCGCCAGACGCCCCAGAGAACCTGGAGGAGATCTCCGCCTGGATCTTCACCCACCACGGCGACGAGGAGCCAGCGGCGCTCAGCCAGGCGCTCGACAACCTCGGCCCGCTGCTCAACGCCAACGTGGACGCGGTGCGTGAGGGCTTCCAGGTGGTCGGCCTCCCCCAGGAGGCGGTGGAGGCCCTGTCCCCTGACGAGGTCCACACCGCCGCGGGGATCCTGGGGGTGTCCACGGCCCTCCTCAGCGCCTTCCCCCTCGATGACAACGCCTACGCCCAGCTAGCGGTGGACCAGGCGCTGATCCACCCCGACACCTACCTGGCCTACGCGCGCGACTACCAGGGGGACGCAGACGCCTTCCTGGCCCACCAAGACGAGCGCCTCTCCACCTTTGAGCAGGTGACCGTGTCCCTCCCGCTAGGGGGAGAGCTGGAGCACCGCACCTCAAACCAGCAGCGGTGGATCGACACGCAGTGGGGCCCGGCGCTGGTGCAGCGCTCGTGGCTGCCTGAGCGCGGCGAGGCCAACTACGAGTGGCTTGAGGTAGACGAGCAGTACTACGTCAACCTCTTCCTTCCAGTGGAGGGCGGCGTGTGGCACCTGCAGACCAGCTGGATGGTCAACGACCAGGACCTGATCCCCGACGCCACCCTGCTCTCCCAGATGGTCGACCTGATGTACGACCTCGCCGAGGGCCTGGAGGGCTGGCTCGCGGGGCCGACCCGCTGAGATCCCCTCCCTGGCCTGCGCGGCCCCCGGCTCGGAGGGCCGCACCCCGCGCGGCTAGTACTTGTAGTGGTCCGCCTTGTAGGGGCCCTCTACCGTCACGCCGATGTACTTGGCCTGGGCGGGGCTGAGCTGGGTGAGGTGCACGTCGAACTTGTCCAGGTGCAGGCGCGCGACCTTCTCGTCCAGGTGCTTGGGGAGCACGATCACGGACTTGCCCAGCGCCTCGGCGTTGTGGTGCAGCTCGAGCTGCGCCATCACCTGGTTGGTGAAGGACGCGCTCATCACCAGCGAGGGGTGGCCGGTAGCGCACCCCAGGTTCACCAGCCGGCCCTCCGCGAGGACGATCACCGAGTGGCCCGCGCCGCCGTGGGTGTTCTTGAAGTGCCACTCGTGGACCTGAGGCTTGATCTCGGTCTTGGTGACCTCGCCGGCGCGGCGGAGGCGCTCCATCCCGGCCATGTCGATCTCGTTGTCGAAGTGGCCGATGTTGCACACGATGGCGTTGTGGCGCATCCGCATCATGTGCTCGGCCATGATGATGTCCTTGTTGCCGGTCGCGGTCACGAAGATGTCGTACCTGTCCACCACATCGTCGAGGCGCACCACGTCCAGGCCCATCATCGAGGCCTGCAGGGCGCAGATGGGGTCGATCTCGGTGACCGCCACCTTGGCGCTCTGCCCCTGGAGGGACTGAACCGATCCCTTGCCCACGTCGCCGTAACCAAGAACCAGGGCCCGCTTTCCGGCGATGAGCACATCGGTAGCCCGCATGATGGCGTCCACCAGGGAGTGGCGGCAGCCGTAGACGTTGTCGAACTTGGACTTGGTGACCGAGTCGTTGACGTTGATGGCCGGGAAGAGCAGGGTGCCGTTGTCGCGGCGCTCGTAGAGGCGGTGGACGCCGGTGGTGGTCTCCTCGGAGACGCCGCGGATGCCTGCGGCCATCTGGGTGAAGAAGGTGTCACCCTTGGCGGCGCGCACCTCGTGGAGGAGGGTGAGCACCGCGTGGAACTCCTCGGAGTCCGCGGTGGAGGGGTCGGGGATCTCGCCCGCCTCCTCGTACTCCTTGCCCAGGTGCACCAGCAGGGTGGCGTCACCGCCGTCGTCGAGGATCAGGGTGGGGCCGGCCTCGTCGGGCCAGGTGATCGCCTGGAGGGTGCACCACCAGTACTCGGGGAGGGTCTCGCCCTTCCAGGCGTATACCGGCACCCCAGAGGGGTCATCCACTGAGCCGTTGGGGCCCACCACGGTGGCGGCGGCGGCGTGATCCTGGGTGGAGAAGATGTTGCAGCTCACCCAGCGCACGTCGGCGCCGAGCTCCACCAGGGTCTCGATCAGCACCGCGGTCTGGATGGTCATGTGGAGCGAGCCCATGATCCTGGCGCCCGCGAGGGGCTTCTGACCGGCGTACTCGCTGCGCAGCGCGGCGAGGCCTGGCATCTCCACCAGGGCCAGATCCATTTCCTTGCGACCGAAGCGCACGATGTCCTCGCCGAGCTCCGCCACCTTGAAGGGGAGGTCCGCGAAGAGCGGGAGGTTGGTGTCCATGAAGGTCTGGGCTGCGTTCATCGGGTGCTCCGTAGCTTTAGAGGGGTTGCTCGGCACCCTGTGTATCCTTGGCGGGGCAAAGACGCATGGGTTGGGCGGTAGCCCAGGCTGCGGTATGCTGCGGGTTCACCTGGAGTCACCGGATGCCCCACCTGGACCTAGCGCCCAAGACCGACCTCTCCTCCTTCCGCCGCATCGCGATCGGCACCTGGAAGACCGCCTACGATCCCAGCGTGTATGGGAGCGTGCGCCTGCGGGTGGACAAGGCGCTGGAGTACCAGGAGCGGTTCCGCGAGAAGACCGGCCGCCGCCTGACCCTCACCCACATGATGGCCAAGGCCGTGGCGATGGTGCTCGCGGATATGCCAGATGCAAACGCGATACTTCGCTTCAACCGCATCTACCTCCGCAGAGACATCGGCGTGTTCTTCCAGGTGGCGATGAAGGATCCAGAGACGGGCGAGCTGGACCTGTCCGGCAAGACCATCCACGGGGCCGACAGGCTCAGCCTGGTGGACATCTACGACGATTTTGCCGCCAGCGTCGAGAAGGTGCGGGCGGGGGAGGACAAGGAGCTGGAGGGCACCAGGAGCACCTTCAAGAGCATCCCCTTCCTGCTCCTCAACACCGTGCTCAACACCATAGGCTTCCTCAGCTATACCCTCAACCTCGACCTGCGGGGCCTCGGGATCCCGAAGGATCCGTTCGGCTCGGTGATGGTCACCAACATCGGCGCGCTCGGCCTGGAGGAGGCCTATGTGCCCCTGGTCCCCTACTCCCGGGTCCCGCTGCTCCTGGCGATGGGATCGGTGGAGGACGAGGCGGTGGTGGAGGACGGGCAGATCGTCGTTGGGAAGGTCATGAGGGTATACGCCACCTTTGACCACCGCATCCTCGACGGTTCCCACGCGGCGCGCATGGCCAGGACCCTCAAGGCCTGGTTCGAGGATCCCTTCGGCCACTTCGACCCCCTCGACTGACCGGGGGACCTGTCAGCAGGGGCGCGCTGCGGGTTACTCACCGGTCCCAACCGGACCAGGAGCCCCCGATGAACCCCTCCGCTGTCGTTGAGTGTGTCCCCAACTTCTCTGAAGGTCGCGACAAAGTCATCATCCAGGCGATCACCGACGCGATCGCCAAGGTGTCCGGCGTCACCCTCCTCGACGTGGACCCCGGCGAGGCCACCAACCGCACCGTGGTGACCTTCGTCGGCTCTCCAGACGCGGTGGTGGAGGGCGCGTTTCGCGGGATCGAGGCGGCGGGGCGCCTGATCGACATGCGCCACCACAGGGGCGCGCACCCGCGACAGGGCGCCACCGACGTGTGCCCCTTCGTGCCGGTCCGCGACATCACCATGGGGGAGTGCGCGGAGCTGGCCCGGCAGCTCGGCGAGCGCGTCGGCAGCGCCCTCGGCATCCCCGTCTACCTCTACGAGGAGGCCGCGAGCCGCCCCGAGCGCCGCAACCTCGCCGACGTGCGAGCCGGCGAGTACGAGGCGCTCCCCGACAAGCTCCGCCGCCCCGAGTGGGCCCCCGACTACGGCCCCAGCGCGTGGAGCGAGCGCATCGAGCAGACCGGCGCCACCGTCATCGGCGCCAGGCCCTTCCTCATCGCCTACAACGTCAACCTCAACACCCGCGACAAGCGCAAAGCGATGAAGATCGCCGCCACGGTGCGCGAGAAGGGCATGTACCGGAAGGACGACCGCGGCGAGATCATCCGAGACGAGCACGGGGTAGGGATCCGCGATCCCGGCATGTTCAAGCACGTCAAGGGGATCGGTTGGTACATCGAGGAGTACCGTCGCTGCCAAGTGTCGGTCAACTTCACCAACTACAAGGAGACCCCGGTCCACGTGGTGCACGACGCGATCCGGCGCGTGGCGGACAAGGAGGGGGTAGTGGCCTCCGGCGGCGAGCTGGTGGGCATGGTGCCGATGGAGGCGCTGCTCGACGCTGGCCGGTACTACCTGCAGCGGCAGGGGGTCAACCCTGGCGCACCGGACTCAGAGCTGATCGCCACCGCCATTCGCTCGATGGGCCTGGACGAGCTGGGACCGTTCAACCCGGACGAGCGGATCATCGAGCGGAGGATGGCGCGGGATGGAGTGCTCGTCAGCAAGACCGTCCGCGACTTCACCGACACCCTCGCCTCCGACGCGCCCGCCCCAGGGGGCGGGTCGGTCGCCGCGCTCTGCGGAGCGCTCTCCACCGGACTGGCCGCGATGGTCGGGCAGCTCACCACCGGCAAGAAGGGCTACACCGAGCTCAACACCGAGATGAACGAGATGGCGGTGGCCGCCCAGCGCCTCCGCGAGGCCTTCCTCGCCGACGTGGACGCCGACACCCTCGCCTTCGACGCGATCATGACCGCCCTGTCCATGCCCAAGAGCACCCCGGACGAGAAGCGCGCCAGGGGCAAAGCGCTGCAGGCCGCGACACGGGGGGCGATCGAGGTGCCGCTGCGCGTGCTGGAGCGCGCCGCGGAGGCGCTGGAGCTGGTGGCGGTGGCGGCGCGCGGGAACAAGAACGCCCGCTCTGACGCCGGTGTGGCCGCGCTCACCGCAGAGGTCGCCGCAGAGGGCGCCTGGTACAACGTGCTCATCAACCTCTCTGGGCTCCGCGACGAGGCGCTTCGCGAGGCCTACCGGTTGCGCGCGGACGCGGCGCTAGAGGCGGCCCTCGACCGCTCGCGAGAGATCCGAGCGCAGGTGCGGTTGAATTTGACCACGCCCTAAAATGGGACGGTGTGCTTGCCGACCTTGGATCGGAGGGTCGGCAGATATCTCATCAAGTGCTTTGCGTGAGCTACGATGACAGCTTGGTCCAGAGTCTGCGGCTGGCTGCTCCCGCAGACGCGGTCGTCCACCACGCGGCAAACCTGACCGAAGCGCGTCAGCACATGGACTCCACCGGGGAGCTCGCCCTGCTGGTCACCGAGCGGGAGCTCACGGATGGAGAAGGGCTAGCCCTCCTCAGCGAGGCGAGGGGCGAGACGCCACAGACCTCACGCGTGATCGTGCTGCGCCAGGAGTGCGACCCCGCCAGACTGGACCTGGCGCTCAGGCAGGCTGGCCCTTTCCTGCTCATCGCCCCCCCCGTGGGGTCGGCGGACGTCCACCGCGTCGTCAGGGAGGGACTCGCGCTGCACGGGCAGCACCTCCGCCAGCAGGTCGCCACCGCAGACATGCGCCAAGGCGTGCTCGACGCGCTTCAGCAGGTGCTCGCCCTCTCAAGCCCTGAGGCCTACTCACGCGCCAACGCGGTGTCCACGCTTGGGATGATCCTTCATTTCGTCCTCACTGGACGGTCAAGCTGGGAATTCCGCACCGCCGCGACGCTGGCGGACCTCGGCCTGGTGGCGCTGGGACCCGATCTGGCCCGTGCCACGCTGGCGGGGGGCAGGTCTAGTCCCCGCCAGCGCGCGCTCGCCACCCAGGTCCCCTCGCTGTCGAGCCAGATCCTCGCGCCGGTGCCACAGATGGAGGCGGTGCGATCCATTATTTTCCAGGCAGGCAGCGATTACGGCGGCGAGCGGCAGTTGGAGGCGCAGATACTCCTCGTCGCCTCAGTGGTTGTGGGGATGCAGGCGCTCAACTACCCGCGGGATCAGATCCTCTCCTACCTGCGTGGTAAGCGCGAGCGATACTCCCAGCAGGTCGTCGACGCGCTGCCCGCCGCGCTGGACCACCTCAAGTCTCTGCTGTGTCAGGAGGTGCCGCTAGTCAACGCCACACCTGGCATGGTGCTGCGCGACGACCTCGTCGCCCTGGACCGGCTGCTGCTGCCACGCGGAACCACGCTCTCCGAGGACTCCCTCCACCGCCTCAGGGTCTGGTCGAGGGCGCACGAGGTGCCCCTCTTGCTGGTGGTCTTCGCCAGGGGCTACTCCCCTGGCGACGTCTGCTCCATGCTCTGCAAGAAAGGGGGCTCCCTCGATAACGCCCTCGCTGGAGACACGGGGGTGAGCTCCTACCAGCGATAGGACGAAGGGACCGGAGGCGCGCGGCGGGTGACCGCCCCTGAGGGCGAGGACGGCGTGTTCCTGACCCTCACCCGTCCAGACCGATCGGCCTTGCCCGCGGAGGGCGGGCCAGCGCGTGCAGATCTCGTGATCGAACCGGGGAGGCCGCGCCAGGTGCGGTCCGCTCCGCCGCACGACAAGGAACCGACGGGCAAGCACATGACCCGTGTCTCGCCCCCCTTCGACAGGTCCGAGCGCACCGCATCCCCCCACCCACCGTGCGGTTCGCTCCCTCTTGTCCGACCCCTCCCAGGGCGTCGCGGGGGCCCACCAACCCGCGGCTGCCGCCCGCGTTCTCACCCACCAGGCGCGAGGCCGGCCGCCCCACCGCGTGCCGTGGAGGCCCTCGCCCCCCTCGGGGGCGCGAGCACAGGGGGAAACACAGAGGCACCAGGCCGAGAGCCACCAGGGTCTCTCCGACACGGATCTCGAGATCTTCTGCCCGGTCTGCGCCTTCGTCGTCCCTGGAGCAATTGAGCAGCTCAGCAGCCCCCCACAGGTGAGCCGCAGAGACGATCAGACACCACGCTGGCGGTGTTGAAGCACGGTCGGAACACCTGGATGGTGGGTGCCCGGGGGGCCGCGTCTGCGCCCGCTCCATCACCACCTGGGAGGGCGACGAGACGCTCAATCCGAGGCTCTCATCCTATGTTGTTTGCCCTTCGACCTCGCCCAGTCCGTCTGGAGCGAAGGCAGCGGTCTGACGGTGCCCGCGCATCCGCGCCACGACCTGGAGGCGCCTGGGGCTCGACGCCAGAGACCGCGTGTCCCGTCCCGCACCACAGGTTGGCCCGGACCGCTCGCGCCGCTGTACGCGCTTGTCTCACTATGTCAATCGTCCCTGTCAACCGCACAAAGCCTCAATGGCGACACCGCCTGGCCGAAAACCCTACGTGAGGGCTAAGCGTATGCTACCCAACGTACTGTGCATCACCTACGACTCCAACCTGCTTGAGGCCCTACACGAGATCACAGCGGGGCTCGCCACCGTCTTTCACGCCGCTACCGCGCGGGAGGCAGCGCAGGCCCTGCAGGAGGTCCCCTGCTTCTCCGTGGTCATCGCCGAGAAGGTCCTCCCTGATGGCAGCGGCATCACGCTGCTCAAGGAGACGCGGGAGCGCAAGGCCTTCGCCTCCAGGGTGCTGGTGGTGAGAAAGCCCTGCGACCCGGTGGACGTGGAGCAGTGTCTGCGCGTGGCGGCGCCCTTCCGCCTCATCACGGTGCCGCTAGATGTGGAGCTGCTGCGCCAGGCAGTGACCGACGGGATCGTCCTCCACGACCAACAGCTCGCGGCGAGGCGCCGGGAGGCCGAGATGCGGCGCGGGATCTTTGAGGCGCTCCAGCAGGTGCTCGCGATCGCCAGCCCGGAGGCCTACTCCCGAGCCTATGAGATCTCAGTGCTAGGCATGGCCCTGCACTATGTGCTCTCCGGGCGATCGAGCTGGGAGCTGCAGACCGCCGCCATGCTGGCCGACCTCGGGCTGGTGGCCCTAGGGCCTGACATCGCCAGGAGCGCCCTCGCGGGGCAGAGCCTGCGCGCACAGCACAAGGAGCTGGCGGAGCGCGTCCCCAGCTTCTCTACTCAGATCCTGGCGACCATGCCCCACCTGGCCCTGGTCCGAAAGATCATCGCCCAGACCGACCCCACCTGGGAGGACGAGCGACTGTTGGAGGCCCACATCATCATCGTCGCCTCTGCCGCGGTGACCATGCAGACCCACAACTATCCCCGAGCGCAGATCCTCACCTACCTCAGGGGGAAGCGGCGCCGCTACGCTCAGCCGGTGGTGGACGCGCTCCCGACCGCCTGGGAGCAGATCCGCGCCATGGGCTCGCGGGCGATCTCGCTGGTGGACGCCACCGCGGGGCTGGTCCTCCAGGAGGACCTCAAGGGGAGCGGAGACCTGCTGCTGCTCCCGCGCGGGACGGTGCTCTCTGACGAGATCATCCATCGCGTCCGCGGGTGGTCGCGAGAGAAGGGCGAGGCGCTGGCCATCCGCGTCTACGCCGAGGACTGCTCCCCCGCCGAGATGTGCGCCAAGCTGTGCCACGACCCCGACGGTCTGGGGCACGATTAGCCACAACATGAGGAGCGCTGGAGGCACCATACGGACGAAGCTGTGCTTTCACCTATCTTGTCCTTGGCACGACTCCTGCTGTTCAGGTGGCTACACAGGAGGCATCATGCCAAACCGAGACGGAAGCGGCCCCACGGGCCAGGGACCTATGACAGGACGGAGCCAGGGCCGCTGCGCCCAGCGAGCCAGCGGCAGCGGAGGTCCAGGCTGGGCCGGCGGGCGCGGCGCTGGGCGCGGCGGGGGGCGAGGCGCTCGCTGGGGGGAGCCGGCCCCCGCTGGAGCGCAAGAGGCCACCCTGGAGGAGCACATGGCCTCACTGGAGCGACAGCTCGCCGCGCTCGCCAAGGAGTAGCTAGGCCTCGGGGCAGAGCGAGACGGTCAGGGTGTACTCCGCCGTGTCGCCGACGGCGTGGTCGCCGGGCTGCAGGGCGATGTGGGCGAACCAGGGGCCGGTCGCGAGGCCGTCCTCATAGTCCGCGGCGATCACCTCGCCCACCACCGGGCTCCCTGCCCCCTCCACGTGCAGCCAGGTGGTGCCTGAGTGGGGGCAGGTGCCAGTGCCCAGGTCCAGATCAAAGCCCCAGGCAGGGTCCTCCCACACCAGCTCGGCGCGGACGGTCGCGGTGCCCTCGAGCACGGTGAACGCGTGCTTCAGGTGGTCATCCGAGGCCAGCACCTGGTAGGTACCGGAGAAGACCTGCTCCTCGCACGTGGGCTCGCTGACCGAGGTGTCCTCGACCGGAGAGGT
Source organism: Deltaproteobacteria bacterium (assembly GCA_016938035.1). Lineage (GTDB taxonomy): Bacteria > Myxococcota_A > UBA796 > UBA796 > JAFGVK01. Next base: position 29,846 of record JAFGVK010000181.1, read on the forward strand.
GTCGTCCACCTCCTCCTTGGGACAGGCAGCGAGCGAGAGGAAGGTCAGGGCGAGCAGCTTCTTCATGGGGACTCCACTGGTGGGTGCCCCAGAGTAGCCACTCGCCTCAGGGACCGCTACTGTCCGCGCTCGACGATGGGCAGGCCGTGATCGGCGCTGACCTTGTCATACCAGTCGATGACCTGCCGCACATAGGCCCGCTTGTCGCGGTAGGTGCCCGGGTAGAAGCTGCGCTTAAAGCCGTGGAGCACCATATTCCGCAGGTCCACCGACGAGATGCTGAAGGCGTCTCGGGCCTTGGCCAGCTCCTCGGTGACCGTGGTGCTGGAGACCAGGCGGTTGTCGGTGCAGAGGGTGACGGAGAGGCGGTTCTGGAGCATCTTCCCCAAGGGGTGATCCTCCACCTTCCGAAGCTGCGGCATGGTCTGCATATTCGAGGTGATGCACACCTCGAGGGTGATGCGCCGATCGGCCACATACTCGGAGAGCTGGTGCACGTAGCGGGCGGGATCGGGATCCGCGGTCACCGCGTTGGCCGCGAACAGGTGGGTCCCGTGCCCGATGCGATCCGCGTGCAGGGAGGTGAGCGCCTGGAAGATCGACTCCGGCCCGTAGGCCTCGCCCGCGTGGACCGTCTTCTTCAGGAAGTGCTCCTGCGCGAAGTCAAAGGCGGCCGTGTGATCGTCGGCCGGGAAGCCAGCCTCGGCACCCGCGAGGTCGAAGCCGACCACCGGGATCCCCAACCTGTCTCGCGCGTCCACCACCGCCCTGGCGAGAGAGAGGGACGCGAGGCCGTAGACCTCCTTGGTGGGCCACTGCGGGAGGACCCGCATAAAATCCGCGTAATACGGCGCGAACCCAGGGGTGAACATCCGCATCGCGCTGGCGATGATGCCATAGCGGAAGGGAGGGCGCCCCTGGGAGACCTGCACAGAGGCCTCGTCTTCGCGGCGCGCGCGATCCAGCCCGCGATCAACCGCCGAGAGCACCCCAGCGACGTCCAGGCCGGGCCGAACGTGAAGCTGCGGGGCGAAGCGCACCTCCAGGTAGGTGACCCCCTCTGCGAGGCAGTCCTGAGCGAGCTCGTAGGAGATGCGCTCCAGGGCCTCCGCGTCGGTCATCACGCCACAGGTGTAGCCGAAGCCGTGCAGATAGTCCGGGAGATCCCTGTAGGTCTTCTTAAACACCAGCTCCTTCAGCCCCTCATCCGTGTACGAGGGGAGGTTCACGTCGCGCTCTTTGGCCAGCTCGATCAGGGTGCCCAAGCGGAGCGAACCGTCGAGGTGACAGTGGATGTCCGACTTGGGGAGCGCGCGGAGCAGTTCATTCGTTATCATTCTTCCTCCGTAAAGGGTTCAGGATAACATGAGTTCAGTGACCCCGCGCCTCCCACTGCTGAGCTTTGCGCAGCTGCTCCTCGTGGCGGGCGGCGCGGTGATGGCGATGGGCGTCCCCGCGCTCGGTGCGCCCCTGCTGCTCCCCCTGTGGTTCGACCCGCTGGGAGGCCGCTGGGAGGCGGCGCTGCTCGCCCTGCTCCTGCTGGGGGTCGGGGCGCTGTCGCTGCTGGGCTCCCTTGGGATCGCCGCGGCGCTGCTCCTCCGCAGACCGTGGAGCTGGCGCCTGGGGCTGGTGGGAGGCGCGGTGCTCCTGCCCACCGCCCTGGGTCCGGTGGCGGTGCTGCTCCTTGTCGCGCTGCTCCGCCCCGAGGCACGCGCGGCCTATGGGGTCGGCGCCGCGTCTACTGGCGCGCCCGAGGCGTGACACCTCGCAGCAGGCGCGGGATGTCGCGGCCCCCCTCCGTCGGGGCGACATCCCCACCCTGGGGCCCCACCTCTACCGCGGCGCCCGGCGCGACGACCGGGGTGCGCCGGCGCTCGGGATGATAGGCTGGGGACCATGAGCACAGGTATCCTCTCAGCCGGAGACCCCCAGACCGCCCAGGCGGGCGCTGTCGCACTGGAGGCCGGAGGCACCGCGATCGACGCGGTGGTCGCGGCGGCCTTCGCCGCCTTCTTCGCCGAGGGGCCGCTGTGCTCCCCCGCGGGCGGGGGGCTGCTGCTCTCGGCCTCGCCAGGAGCGGCACCGCAGGCGCTGGACTTCTTCTCCGTGACCCCAGGGCTGGGGAGCGGGGGCCTGCGACCCGAGGACTTCCACCCGGTGACCGCAGATTTTGGACCCACCACGCAGGTCTTCCACGTCGGGAGGTCCTCCATCGCCGTGCCTGGCGCCCTGGCCGGGCTGCTGGAGGCTCATGATCGCGGGGGCAGGCTGCCCCTCTCCGAGGTCCTCGCCCCGGCCATCCACCTGGGGCGTCGGGGGGCTCGCCTCGGGCCGATGATGGGCTGGGTCTTTGAGCTGCTGCGCCCGATCCTGACCCTGACCCCCGGAGCCCGCGCCCTGTACCAGGTGGGCGGCGCGGTGGCGAGCGCGGGCGACACCGTCACGAACCGGGACCTCGCCGCGCTCCTGGAGGCGCTGGGCCGCGACCGGCCCGGGGCGCTCCGCCTGTGGCGCGAGGAGCTGCTGGAGGCGGCGGGCCCCGCCGCGGGTGGGCTGCTCACCCGAGAGGACCTGGACCGCTTCCGCCCCACCTGGCGGACGCCCCTCTGCGTCCCGTTCCACGGGCACCGCGTCTACACCCCCCCACCGCCCGCGTCGGGGGGCGCGCTGGTCTCGCTGGCGCTGGCGCTGGCCGAGCGCCTCGCGCTGTGGGAGCGCGGACCTGTGGCGCTGGCGCTCGGCACCGCCGAGGTGCTTCGGGAGGTGAGCCTCGCCCGCGCCGCCCAGGGGGCGCTCGACAGCGAGCGCGCCAGAGGACTCCTAGATCCCCGCGACCTCGCCGATCGCGCGGAGCGCCTGGAGTCCCAGCTCGGTGGCACCACCCACATCTCGGTGCTGGACCGCTGGGGAGGCGCCGCCTCGCTGACCATGTCCAACGGCGAGGGCTCGGGGCACGTCGTCGCGGGCCTGGGGGTCCACCTCAACAACTTCCTCGGCGAGGAGGACCTGCACCCCGCCGGCTTCCACCGCGGCGTCCCCGGCGCCCCGCTGACCACCATGATGACCCCCACCCTAGCCCTCCGCGACGGGGTGCCGGTGCTCGCCCTCGGCAGCGGGGGCTCCAACCGGATCCGCTCGGTGGTGTTCCAGGTGCTGCTGCGCCACCTGGGGGCGGGAAGCCCCCTGGAGGAGGCGGTGCTCGCGCCGCGGCTCCACGTCGAGGGCGAGTCGCTCGCGCTGGAGGCTGAGGGGCTCCCCCCAGCGGCCCTGGCGGCGCTGACCGCGCGATGGTCCCAGCACAGCGTCTTCTCGGAGCGGAGCCTGTACTTCGGTGGCGTCCACGCCGTCTGCTCGGCGGGTGGGGTGGGCGATCCGCGCCGCGACGGGGCCTGTCTCGTGATACCCTCGCGCGATCCCAAGGAGCTCTGATGTGGCTGCTGCTCTCCCTCCTCGCGTGTACTCCCTCCCCCCACAAGGTCGGGCTCGGGCTGATCGATCAGGGCCACTACCCCGAGGCGGTGGACTACTGGCTCAAGGTCCACGCCGAGCAGCAGGCTGGCGCCAAGCGGGCCTACGAGGACGCCCAGCTCTACGCGGCGGACGCCTGTGACACGCTGGTGAGCGTCGCCCAGGACCGGGAGGCGCGTGGCGAGCTGGAGGGCGCGCTGCTCACCTGGGACGAGGCCATCCACCTCGATCAGAAGCTGGACGCCCTGGGCCTGCCCAGGTGCACCCCGGAGCTGGCCGCGGACCGCGCCGAGGTCCACCAGCGGCTGGTCCGAAAGCTGCTTGACCACGGCCTCGCCGCGATCCAGACCGAAGGCGCAGACGAGGCGGTGCAGGTGCTCCAGCACGCCCTGGAGCTGGAGCCAGGTCTGCGAGAGGCGGAGGCCCTGCTGATCACCGCACTCCACATGAGGGCCGCGGATCACCTCGCCCACCGGCGCTACCTGGAGGCGGAGGCCGACTGGATCGCGATCCTGCCCCTCCGAGAGGACGAGGAGGCCCACGCCTGGCTCGGCGCCCTGTCCCTTGCCTGGGGCGAGGCCTGGCTGGATCGGGGCGCTTGCCGCGCCGCGCTGGAGCGCTTCGAGTCCGCCCGCGAGCACGGGGCCCCCCGCGACGCGGTGGATCCTCTCATCAACAGGTCCAAGACCTGCGCCCGCATCGACCTGATCCCCACCACGGTCGAGGACATCTCCGGAGCCGACGAGGGCGCCATCGCCTACGGGCCCGCCTTCTCCGACGCGCTGGAGTCGGCGCTCCGCGACCAGTCCAGCCCCCACCTCCGCCTGCTCGATCCCACTAGCACCCAGGCGTCCAGGGCCGACGACCCCGGCTACCTGTCCACCCTGGCCTGGCGCACCTACCGCGTCAGGGGCCGCATCACGCAGGCTGTGGTGGAGGACCGGGAGCCCCAGTCCCTGGAGCACACCGCCACCGGCACCTGGCTCGTCCTGTGCGACGCGGACGGGCTGGTGGATCCCAACGGCAAGGACCTGTGCGAGGACCGGGTGCCGGTCGTCTACCAGGAGGCCCGTATCGGGCGAATGGTGCGCCTGGACGGCAGCGTGCGGGTCACCGACGCCCTGACCGGCGAGCAGGTGCTCACCGCCCCGCTAGAGGTGGAGGTGGCGGAGGAGAGCGCCCACACCGACGGCTTCGCGATGGTCCAGGGCCGAGAGGCGGTCGTGGTGAGCGACAAGGCCGACATCCGGGTGGTGCGTCTGGAGCCAGAGGTGCTGGCCCTGCTCCAGGAGCCCGAGCCCCTGTCCCCGGTGAGCAGGCAGCAGGCCCTCGCAGCGACCGGCTTGGCCAAGGAGGCCGCTGCGGCCATTCTCGCCGCCATCGACCGCGACCCAGAGGTGACCCCGCCCACCCGCCTCAACGTGGTGCCGCCGCTGCTCCACCCCGAGGACCTCAGCTTCTCGGCGGAGCAGCCCGAGCTGGAGCCCCAAGTCCTGGTGGATCCAGGCGAGCCCCTCAGCCCCGAGCCGCAGGCGCCGAGCGAGGAGCCCCCCGTCCACGAGGCGCCGATCGAGGTGCGGATCGAGGGCATCCAGCAGCAGGTCCCCCCCGCAGAGGGCGTCTCCGCCGAGCAGTAGCGGGGCCGCGCTGGGGCGGTGAGGCCCCGGACAGGCGTCTAGAGGCCAGCCGCTGGGCGTCGTAGGATCACCTGACCGCCGCCAGCCCCCTTCCCTCCGGGGTGCCCTGAGCCAGGTCCGGCCAGCGGCCGCCCAGCTCCAGCGTCTCCCCAGCCTCCACCGCCTCTAGCAGGGCGATCACCGCTGCGGCGATCGGCTCGGGCCTCGCACCCAGCCAGCGCGCCGCCTTGAGCACCGTGCGGCGCCGCAGGCCGCTCACCCTGGTGTGGCCCTGCAGCAGGAGCAACAGCAGGGCCGCGGCGGTGCGCTCGACGCTCCCGCCGAAGCTCCCGTCCGCCCCCTGCGTGCGCCCGAGGAGCTCGGCGGTGGCGACCACCTCCGCCGGCTCATGGGGACGCGCCAGCAGCTGATCCACCACCATCCCCCCGCCGTCGTCGCCGTAGTCCGGGCGCGACCTCACCGGTGCGGAGGACTCCGCCTTGCCGAGCGCCGTGTCCAGGGCGCGTTTGGCCCGCTTCAGCAGCCCTCGGGGCGGGGACGCCGCGGGTTCGACCCTCGGCGCTGGCGCGGGCATGACCGGTGACGGAGGAGGGACCGCGCCCGATGAGAACATCGCCGCTGCCGGGCGCTGGGCCCTCGGCCCCCCCCCGCCGCTGGCGGCCCCCTCCCACGAGGCGGGCAGCTCGGAGGGCTGCACCACCTCAACCGCCTCGCCGTCCACCACCCGCCCGGTCTCCACCGCCACGAAGGCCGTGTAGCGCGAGGCGATCCCGTGCTCAACCGCCAGCGCCTCGATCATCGGCCGGAGCTCCCGCTCCAGCCCTGGGTCCACCAGCAGCCGCTCCTGGAGGGCATCGATCCGGGCCCGCGCCCAGAGCGGCCCCAGGGGAAAGGGCGACGCCACAGGGGTCACAGCGGCCTCAAACGGCCCGTCGCTGCCCTGCCCGCGCACGGTCACCGCGCCCGAGACCCCCTTGAGCAGCATCGTCGCGCTGCTCCCCGCGAACAGCGCCTCGCGCTCCCGCCGCGCAACCTCCGCCCCCGCCACCGTGAGGCCGGTGAGCACTGGGTGGCCGAAGCGCGCCTCGAAGCGGGCGACGATCGCCTCCAGGTCGTCGTCTGGGGTGGCCAGCTCGCACACCCCTCCCCCAACCCTCGCCAGGCGCTTGAGCAGCGCCCCGTTGACCGCGCTGTCGATGCCGAGGGTGTAGACCCTGCCCACCGCCGCCCGGCGCGCGAGGACCTGCACCAACCGCTCCTCCTCCCAGGACTGCCCGTCGGTGATGAACAGCACCGTCCGCAGGCGGCCCTCCGGCGTCTCACCCGCCAGCGCCGCCTCCAGGGGGGGGTACATCTCGGTACCGCCCCGCGCCTGGAGGGCGCTCACCCAGCCCAAGGCGGCGCTGAGGGTCGAGTCCGCGTACTCGGCGAAGCCGCCCTCGAAGCGCTCCACCCGATCGTCGAACGCGATCAGCTCGAAGCGGTCTCCGGGCATCAGCCCGCGCAGGGCGGTGCTCAGCGCCCGCTTCGCAGCGACCAGCTTCTGCCCAGACATCGAACCCGAGATGTCCACCACGAACACCACGTCGCGCAGCAGCGCCACTGGCAGCCTCACCGCGGGGGGGAGCACGGTCACCGCGGTGTAGGTCCCGTCGGTCCACGCGCGGACCGCCGCGCGCTCCGGCTCGCCCAGCGCCACCCCCAGCACGAAATCGCGGTCCAGCGTGGCCAGCGTAGAGGGCGCGATCTTCACGGTGTCGCCCAGCTCGAGCGCCACCGCGTGGAGCGACGAGGTCACACGTCGCACCGGCCCCACCACCTCCACCTCCAGGTCCAGGCTGGTGCCCCCGCTCAGGCGCAGGGGGGGCTGCAGCCTGGAGGCGTCGGGCACCAGGTCGGTGTCGGGCAGCGCGCCGAGGCCGCTGTGGCCGGTCGGCTGTCCAGAGAGGTAGCGCGGGGCGATGGTGGTGGGGAAGCGCCACCGCACCAGCCCGTCCACCGCGTCGAGCTGCTCCAGGATCACCAGCCGCACCGCGACCTCCTCGCCTGGGGGCAGGTTGCTCACCCTGAGGGTGTGGACGTCGTCGCGCTCCTGCGTGATGAGCGCCGCCCTGTGCCCCGCCGCCCGCGCCGCCTCAAAGGTGGCCTCTGCCGCCTGCCGACGACGACACGCCGCGCGCACCTCTACCGCTCCGCAGCGGAGGATCACCTCCACCACCGCGCCATCCTCCGGGAGCGGGAAGAGGTACACCACGTCGAGGGGAGCGGTGTAGGGGTTGGAGAAGCGCTGGACTACCTCGGTCCTGGCGAGGGGCCCGCTCAGGGTCATCCGCACCCGCACGGACTCCAGCGGGAAGGGCCTCGCCTCCCCCTCAGAGAGCAGCGCCCCCAGGCCGCGAGGATCGGCGCTGGCTTCGATAGACGGGGTGAGATCGCGTAGGTTCATGTCGGCTCCTGCGATGAGGGGTGGAGAGAGCGTTGGAGCCGGCGCAGTACCTGCTCCGGCTCGGGGACCCGCGAGGGATCGAGCACCACCAGCACCCCAGGGGCCAGCTCGGCGCTGATCATCGGCCTGGGCGCGGGAGGCGGGGCGGCGGGCTGCCCCAGCTCCGCCAGCACCATCGCCTCCAGCTCCGCGGGGGGCACTCCTGCGAGCGCGACCTGCACCTGCGCCAGGCTGTGGCCGCCCGCCTGGAGCAGGCGCACCGCGAGGACCTGCACCAGCGAGTGGTAGCCGTACACCGCCTTCCTGCCGTCGTAGCGGGACGGGGCGCGGACCAACCCCAGGGTCTGGTAATAGCGGACGGTGCGGGCGTCCGGCGCGTCCTCGCCGAGGAGCCTGTCGGCCGCCTCCACCAGATCGGGGAGCAGCAGATCGCGATCGCGGTAGCGGGTGAGGGTCTGTTCCATGCTCAGACCCTACATCGCTACAGCAACTACTGTCAATATTACAGTAGCCCTGCCTGCCCGCGGAGGTAGCGCGCCAGCTCAGTCTCGAGCATCGCGACGTGGTCCCGCGCCTCGGCCTCCAGCTCGGCGTAGAGCTGCCAGGACGGCGTCCCCTCGATCATCGAGGCGCGCTCCGCCTCGAAGTACCTACCGGAGCGCTCCACCAGCCTGGTGGCCAGGCGCAGGATCTCCTGCCCGTCCGTGAAGTCGGTGCGGTGGTAGTCCGCGAAGTGCTCGAACTGCCCCGCCGGTATCTGGTCGAGGTCCGGGGGAGCGGACTCCACCTTGTACCTGCGGCGCAGCAGCTCGTGGTGATCGCGCTCCAGCTCGTAGAGCCGCTCGAACAGCTCGGCAACATCGGGATCCTTGGCGGTTCGAGCCCCCCGCTTGTAGAAGGCCATGCTCCCCAGCTCCAGCTCCATCGCCCGCTGCAGCGCCCCCTGCGCCCTGTCCCCGCTGAGGTCGGGGCCCTCCTCGCGCAGATAGAGCGCGCCGCCACAGCTGGTGCAGCGGCCGTAGGGGAAGGCGAAGCCCTCGTAGACCTTGTGACAGTCCTGGCAGTGCCACTCGAACACCGGCTTGCAGATCATGCACAGGCCGTCGCCCTCGCCGTCCAGCGGGACGGGGGTCTGGGCGACCCTCCGCGGGGTGGGCTGCACCAGGCGATCCACCGCCAGCGGCGCCACGGCGTCCAGCGAGGGGGGCCACACGCCGTCGCGCAGGTACACCTCCATCGCCGCGGCGGCGCGCCTGCCCGCGCCCAGCGCCAGGATGACCGTGGCCCCGCCCGTGACGATATCACCGCCCGCGAACACCCCCTCGAGGTTGGTGGCCTGGGTCGCAGGGTCCGCCTGGAGGTAGTCGCCCCAGTGGGTCGCGATGCCGGGGGTGGACTGGGCGATGATGGGGTTCGCCCCTGTACCCAAGGCGTAGATGACCGTGTCGCAGGGGAAGTCGACCAGCGCCCCCTCCACCGGGACCGGGCTGCGTCGCCCGGAGGCGTCGGGGGGCCCCAACTCCATCTGCTGGCAGCGCAGGCCGATCACCTCGTGGCGATCGTCGAGGAGGATCTCCACCGGCGCGTGGAGGAAGTGGAACCTCACCCCCTCCTCCTTGGCGTGGCGCAGCTCCTCCAGCCGCGCGGGCGCCTCTGCCTCGGAGCGGCGGTACACGCAGCGGACCTCCTGGGCGCCCAGCCGTCGGGCCACCCTCAGGCAGTCCATCGCGGTGTTTCCCGCACCCAGCACCATCACCCTGTCACCGTAGTTGATCGGGGTGTCCTCCAGCGGGAAGCGATCGCCGCCCATCAGGTTCACCCTGGTGAGGAACTCGTTCGCCGAGTAGACCATCCCCGCGTTCTCACCGGGGATGCCGAGGAACTTGGGGTATCCGGCGCCGGTGGCGATGAAGACCGCGTCATAGCCCATCTCCTCGCGGAGCTGCGCGACGGTGAAGGTCTTGCCCACCACCTTGTTGGTGCGGATCTCTACCCCCAGATCCTCGAGCTGCTGCAGCTCGCGCTCGATGGTGTCGCGCGGGAGGCGGAACTGCGGGATGCCGTAGGAGAGCACCCCCCCCGCCACGTGCAGCGCCTCGAACACCGTCACCTTGGCGCCAGCCTTGGCCATGTCCGCCGCGCAGGCCAGCCCGCCGGGGCCGGATCCGACCACCGCCACCTTCCCCAGGTTGCCCGCGCCCGCGGGGGGCCTGGCGCGCTTCCCCCTGGCGTGGTCCCCGACGAAGCGCTCGAGCCGCCCGATGGCCACCGGCTCCATCTTCTTGATGAGGATGCAGTGCGACTCGCACTGCGCCTCCTGGGGACAGACCCGCCCGCAGATCGACGGGAACAGGTTGGTCTTGTGGATCTCTGTGAGCGCACCCTCCAGATCATGAACCAGAATATTCCTGATAAATGCTGGAATATCAACAGACACCGGGCACCCCTGGATGCAGGTGGGGTGCTTGCACTGGAGGCAGCGCTCCGCCTCGGTGAGGGCGTCGTGCCAGGTGTAGCCCAGGTTCACCTCCAGGAAGCCGAGCACCCGCTGAGCGGGGTCGCGCTCCGGCATGCGGACCTGCTCTGGCGGGAGGGACTTGAGCTTCTTGTAGTTGCGCTTCCCCTGCTCGAACAGGGTGTCTCGGATGTGGCACCTGTGATCGTAGTCCTTCTGCGCCTGCTCCTCAGAGCCCTCGAAGCGGCGCTGTCGCACCAGCAGCTCGTCAAAGTCCACCAGGTGGGCGTCGAACTCGGGCCCCTCGACGCAGGCGAACCGCACCTTTCCCCCGACCGTGACCCGGCAGGAGCCACACATCCCCGTGCCGTCCACCATGATCACGTTCAGGCTCACCACCGTCGGAACCGCCTGCGGCCTGGTGACCTCCGCGACCGCCCGCATCATCAGGAGGGGCCCCACCGCGACCACCCGGTCCGGCGCCTCGCGCTGGAGCAGCTCCGCGAGGGCGACGGTGACGAAGCCCTGTACCCCGTAGGAGCCGTCATCGGTGCAGACGATCAGGTCGTCCGCCCACTCCCGGAAGCGATCCTCCCAGAAGATCGCCTCGCGGTTGCGGAAGCCGACGATCGCGGTGGTGCGGTAGCCCGCCTGCTTGAAGGCCCGAAGCTGCGGGAAGATCGGGGCCACGCCCAACCCTCCCGCCACGAAGACCACATGCCCCTCACCTTCGACCTCGCTCTCCAAGCCCAGCGGGCCGACAAAATCCTCGAAATAGTCCCCAGCTTTGTAGGTGTTCATCATCTGGGAGGTGGTCTTTCCCAGCGCCTGGATCACCAGGGTGACCGTGCCGCGCGCCACGTCGAAATCGGCGATGGTGAGCGGGATGCGCTCCCCCCCCTCCTGCAGCCTGAGGATGATGAACTGACCGGGCTTGGCGGCGCGCGCCACGTCGGGCGCGTCGACCTCCCAGAGGAAGATTCTCTCGGCGAGCATCTCGGCGCGGGCGATCCGGTACATCACGTCTCCAGGGACAAGGGGGAGGTCGTTCTATGCCACAGGCGGCGCACCGCCAAGACAGGTGCTAACCCAGATTGAAACAATGCTATCTTTCGAGATGTATCACATTTCCACTATCTCGATCCTCGGGCAGGTGCGGTACGATGGCCTCGCCCCCAACCCCAGGAGCCAACGTGTCCCAGACCCCAGCCCGTCGCGAGGTGCCAGCGCAGCCCATACTTGGCGTTCGTCGCGTGACGTCTATCGAGCAGGTGGGCGCGATGATGGGGGAGCTGTTCCCCAAGCTGTATGGGGTGCTGGTGCTGCGCCTCGCCAGACCCGCCGGCCCTCCACGCTCCATCTACCACAGCCCGGATTTCGACCCCGAGCGGCTCGACGTGGAGGCTGCCCTGCCCACCAGGCGGCTCGTCAAGGGGATGGGGGAGGCGCAGGCGCGAGTGCTCCCAGCCCACCAGGCGCTGGTGCTGCTCCACCACGGCCCTTACGAGACCATCGAGCAGACCTACAGGGCGCTGCAGCAGGCGATGGAGGCCCAGGGGCTCGTCTCCGCTGGCGCGCCCTACGAGAGCTACCTGGTGGGCCCCCCCCGCGCGAAGCCGGAGGACTACCGCACCGAGGTGAGCTGGCCGGTCAAGCCGGCCTAGTCGACCGACTCCAGCGCCCCCGCCTCCACCGAGGCGCCCTCCAGCACCGAGAGGAGCTCCTCCCGCGCCTGCTCCCAGGGGGCGGCGTGCGGGTAGACCACCTCGATCAGGTTGTCGAAGAACACTGTCCCCGCCGGCATCAGGTAGGGAGTCCCGGCCCCCAGCGGCCCGTGATCGTTGCCCACCATCACCGTGTACGGCACCCACACCCGCACGTCGATCGGGTAGTCGGGCGGCGCGTACCACGCGACCGACAGGCTGAACCCGTCCTCCGCGCTGTTCACCCCGTAGAAGCCCTCCACCTCGGGCACCAGCGGGCTGATCACCGCCCCCTCGACCGAGAGGAAGGGCTGCTGCGACTCCCAGGGGCGCACGCCCTGCGCCCACTCGTCCGTGTGATCGATGAGCAGATCGGTCATCGCCACCGCCTGCACCTTGGCCCACAGCTCCGGACGGTGCGCGAAGCGCCACCAGGTCCAGGTGAAGGCCATGGTCCCCAAGCCCTCTCGCACCCCCGTGCCTTGCACCACCCCCACCACCGGCCCACGCGCGAGCACGGACATCTCGCCGACGCCGTCCTGGAAGTCCACGTCCCACGAGCCGGAGTAGACGCCATTCCCACAACAGGAGAGGGTCTGGGAGCTCAGGTTCTCCGAGCCCTCCACCCCCAGGTAGTCGAGCAGCCCACCCGCCGACGGGTCGAGGAGTACCTCGGCCCTGTCGTTGCTCAGGACCGCCTCGTCCACCACCAGGTCGGTGTCGTAGGGCAGCGGCGCGCTCGGGTCGCCGACCCGGAGGTAGACGGCGAAGGGCTCCCGGGCCCCAGCAGCCAGCACCTCAAGGGTGTCCAGATCTCCGTCCTCACCGTACTCGAAGGCGAGCGCGCCCGCCTCGTCCCCCGCCGGGTCTGCGTGATCCGCCTTGGCCATCAGCGGCCCGACCTCGTCGATCCACTGCGAGGGGATCACCGGAAGGCCCGCCTCGCACGACTGGCGCACCAGGCGCAGGCTGCCCAGATCCACCGGCCCCTCCACCCCCGCCGCGTCGAGCTGCGCGCGCAGGTCCAGCGCCACCACCGCCGGCGCCGAGGCCAGGGCGCGGGAGCCGCCGGTGATCGTCACCGGGATCCGGTGCGGCCAGGACGCGTCCCACCACGCGTCCTCTGCGTCGGTGGCGCCGTCACAGTTGTTGTCTATGCCGTCGCAGACCTCCAGCGCGGCGGGGTGGACCGCCCGATCCGCGTCGTCACAGTCGGTCGCCTCTGCCAGCCACCCCTCCGGGGCCTCACAGCTCACCGCGCTCCCCACCTGCCCCGCGAAGCCGTCCCTGTCGAGATCCCTGTACCAGGTGGGCGCGTCCACCGCGTCGGTGTCCACCACCCCGTCGCAGTTGTTGTCCACCGCGTCGCACACCTCGTCGACCCCGGGGCTGACCGCCTGGTCTGCCGGCGCGCAGTCGGTGTCATCCGCCACATAGCCCTCGGGCGCGGCGCAGGCTCGGGCGCTGACCGAGGGGTCTCCATACCCGTCCGCGTCGAGATCCTGGTACCAGGGGAGCGCGTCCACCGCCTCCTCGTCGACCTGCCCGTCGCAGTCGTCGTCCGCGCCGTCGCAGGTCTCCACCGCCCCTGGGTGGACGGTGGAGCGCGTGTCATCGCAGTCGCCACCGGCGTCGACGTAGCCGTCAGGGCCCTCGCAGCCGACGGACTCCACGCCGCCGCCGTACCGATCCCGGTCGCTGTCGAGGTACCAGGTGGTCGCGTCGGTGGCCTCCTCGTCCACCTGCCCGTCACAGTCATTGTCCGCGCCGTCGCACCGCTCCTCTCCGCCGGGGAAGGCGCTGGCGTCCAGATCGTCGCAGTCGGTGTCGTCGGCGACCGCCCCGCCGGGAGCCTCGCAGGCCACCACAGAGGCGCCAGGGTCTCCGTAGCCGTCCTGGTCCCTGTCCAGGTAGAACAGGCTGCCGTCCACCGGGTCCTCGTCCACCACCCCGTCGCAGTCGTTGTCGAGCGCGTCACAGCGCTCGTCCGCACCTGGGTAGACCTCCGCCCGCTGATCGTCACACTCCTGACAGGCGGGCACCCCGTCGCCGTCCTCGTCCGCGTAGCCGACGCTGCCGTCGCAATTGTAGTCGGCAGGGTCCGCGCAGTCCGGCTCGGCGGCGCCCGGGTGGAAGGCGGGATCCGCGTCGTCACAGTCCGTCCCAGCCGCCACCGCGCCCTCCGGCGCCACGCAGGCGGGGCTCCCGGTCTCCGGGGCGCCGTAGCCATCGCCGTCACCGTCGGTGTACCAGAGGGGGGCGTCCGCGGCGTCCTCGTCCACCGCCGCGTCGCAGTCGTCGTCGACGCCGTTGCATGACTCCTCGGCGTCGGGATGCACGCTGACGTCGCTGTCATCGCAGTCCACATCGGACAGGTAGCCGTCACCGTCCGCGTCCACAACGGCTGCGTCCTTGGTGCGGCAAGCGGTGAGCGCGAGCAGGGTGAACAGGGCGACGCGGAGCTGCATGGAGGTCTCTCACAGGACTGGACCACCCCCTCTGCATTGCGCCGAGGGGAACCCACCTAGCCAGCAGCCTAGCATCTACGCTCCGCACCGGCTCGGGCAAGTGCGGCGCCCGAGCCCAGCGAGCGTCCGCTACCTGCGCTTCTTCAGGTCCCGCATGATGTCCATCGCCGACCTGCCGCCCTGCGGCGCGTCGTCCTCTTCCCTGGGGACGTGGACCGGCAGCGAGCCCGACGACGGCGTGGGCGCGGGGGTCATCCCACGCTCGCGCATGCTCTGCTCCTTCTGCTCCTTGCTCACCGAGCGAAAATTGCGGGAGCCAGAGCGCTGAGAGCGATCGTTGTTGGCCTGGGTGAAGCGATCAGCGAAGTTGCCCCGCCCCTGGTAGCCGCCGGGCACAGGCCCCTGCTCGAACTGCCCTGGGACCAGATCGTCGAGGGACATCTCCTCCGCCTCGTCCTCTGCAAAGGGATCGGCGATACCGAAGAAATCCACCACCTTCAGGGGCTCGCCGCAGTAGGGGCAGGCGGGCTTGCCGTCGCGGGTAGAGGCGCGATCCGGGTCGAAGGCCGCCCCACAGCTGGGACAGCGCGCGTGGTCAAAATACATGGACATGAGAACTCCTCACAGACTCACCGCAGCACCCTAGCACACTACTCCCCCGTCGCGGCGCCGAGCAGGTCGCGCAGGGGATCGAGGAGCGCGCCGTACCGATCGGCCCGGCGCACTGAGCTGCTGTAGACCGGCCGGCGCACCTGTGCGTGCGAGGCGGTGTGCACGTCCCGGCGGACCTGGTGCGGCCTGGCGCAGGCGTCGTCCCACGGCAGCCCGACGAAGGCCACGATCCGCCTAGCCCAGCCCTCGGGGTCGGCGACCACCTCCTCGTAGGGCACGTCGAGGAGCTGCAGGTCCGCGACCTGGCGCCAGTGCTCCATCAGGCGCAGGTACTGCAGGTAGAAGGCGCCGATCCACTCCAACTTGGTAGCGTAGGACAGCCCAGGACCGAAGTTCTGCGAGTAGATCGACACCGCCATGTCCAGGGGGTCCCTGGTGCAGTGCAGCACCCGAACTCCAGGGAGCAAGCGGGAGATCAGCCCCAGGTGATAGAAGTTGTGGGGCATCTTGTCCACCACCCGCGCCGCGCCGGGGGCCCTGGCCGCCAGGTCGGCCTGATAGCGCGCTCCCAGCCGCTCGATCTGGGCGGCGGTGATCCGCTCTGGGGCAAGGTACCACGCCTCCGCGCCGATCATCCCGGCCAGATCCACGGCGACCTGCCGCAGGTCCTCCAGCTCGCCCGCCCCATACACCGCCGGGTGCGCCGCGAGGATCTGCTCCACCAGGCTCGTGCCAGTGCGCGGCATCCCCAGCACCAGCACCGGGAGCGTCGCCTCGCCAGGCGCCGCGGGGATCCCGCGCAGCACGTCGACCCCCAAATTCCGAATCATCGCCGAGACGGCCGCCTCCTGCTGCGCCGGATCGAAGCTCAGGCCCCGCAGCGCGTGACCCCGCCGGTGCGCGAGGAAGGACTGCTCCCATCTGCCGGCAGCGTCGTGCAGATCGGCGAGGGCGTGGTAGACCACCGACGCCTCGTGCGGCCCCAGCTCCGCCTGCGCGAAGGGGAGCAGCACGGGGAGCGCCTCGTCCCCCCGCTTGAGGCGCCGGCAGACGTCCGCGAGGCGCACCGCCGAGAGCACGGTGTTCTGCTCGCGCGGGATACGCTAGAGCAGGGCATAGGCCTCGTCATAGCGCCCTCTGCGCTCTAGCACCGTCGCTAGGCCCGCGACGGCGTCCGCGCCCCCCTCCAGCGCGGTCGCCTGGCGGAACTGCTCCTCCGCCTCGTCGAGCATCGCCCCCTGGACGAGGTTGAAGCCGAGCTTCACGCGATACAGCGGGACCTGGGGGGCCACCACCGACGCCGCGCGGAAGCAGGCGCGCGCCTCGACGTTCTCGCCCAGCCGCACCAGCGCGTCACCGAGCGCGACCAGGGCGCGCGCCTCGCGGGGCCTCAGCTGCACCAGCCGCCGCAGCGCCCCAACCGCGTCCTCCACCTTCCCGAGCTGGAGCAGGGCGCGGCCCAGCGACTCCCACCCCTCGGCGAAGCCTGGGTCCGCGGTGAGGTAGCTGCGCCAGGCACCCGCCGAGAGGGCGAGGTTCCCCCTGCGTCCAGCCTCCTCGGCCAACCACCTGGTGCTCCAGGGGTGTGACGGGGTCAGGTCCAGGGCCCTGCGGAAGCAAGCGCTCGCCTCCCCCCGCTGGCCGATGGCCTCCATCCCGAAACCCAGCTCGCCCCAGCTCCTCCCCGACGCGGGATCCAGCTCCACCGCGTCGCACAGCACCTGCACCCCCCGAGGCGCCTCCTGGAGCGACACCAGCGCGGCGCCCAGCGCTCGGAGCAGTGGCACGGACCGCGGCAGCCCCCGCTGCGCCTGCTCCAGCCACTCCCTGGCCCGCTCCGCCTCTCCATCGGCGAGGGCGAGCTGCCCCAGGAGCAACAGGACCTCGGGACGATCTCCCGCCTCTCGCCGGAGGGAGCGGAGGAGGCGCCTGGCGCCCTCGGGGTCTCCGCCCTCCAGCAGCTCGGCGGCTCTGGTCACGCGCTGTGAGTACTTCTTCATGGGGGCCTCATCGACCGGGGTGAGGAGGGCTTGACCGCCAGCAAGGATAGCGCCGCGGCGTCCCCCGGCCCAGGCGACACCGTGGGGCGGACACCCGATCGGACGACAGGATCGCCCCGATCGCATAGAGGGGGCTCCTCTGCCACGGAGCCCACATGACCCGCATTCTCCCCCTGATCGCCCTCCTCGCGCTAGGCTGCAACGGCGGCAACGACACCGGTGACACCGAGGAAGAAGACCTGCCGGTGTTCAACCCCGACGACCCCGGCGTCCACATGTTCCTCACCCTCGGTGGCCTGGAGATGATGGGCAGCCCGATGGAGCTCGCGGTCGCTGGTTTCGGTCCCGCGGCGCGCGAGGACTTCGATCAGGAGGCGCCGGACACAACCCCCCTCGACAGCTGCGTCGCGCTGGTCCAGACCGATCCGGTGGGGGAGTGCGCCGGCCCCGCCGACTGCGCCCCCGAGCAGCAGTGCGTCCCCGACTACGACGATGACGGCAACCCCGAGCCGGGCTCCGAGCACTGCGAGACCCCCCGCGCCCTGATGGATGTGGGCCCGATGACCCTGGAGGGGAGCAACGCCGGGCCGCTCCAGCTCACCTACAACGCGGGGCAGGACGGGGCCTACACGAGGCCAGGAACCGACGGCACCCTCGACGCGGGGACCCTGGCCTGGGACACCACCTACAACTTCTACGGCGACGGCGACGCGGCGCAGGGCATCGGCCCCTTCTCCGGCGAGGTCTACCTCCCCGCCCGCCTCCAGCTCACCGCCCCGGCGATGCAGGACGTGGGGATGGGGATGCAGGGGGTGAAGATCAACACCGCCGCCCCCCTCACCCTCACCTGGACCGGCTCCTCTGCGCTGCCGCTCACCATCGATCTGTCTGGGGGATCCATGGGCGGCGACTCCGGCGCGATCCACTGCCGCGTGGCCGACGACGGGGAGTTCACCATCTCCGCCGAGCTGGTCGCGGCGGCCCACCTGGGCGATATGGCCTTCTTCAACATGCTCACCCTCGAGCGCGCCACAGCGGGCAGCGCAGAGGCGGACGGCCTGTCGATCGCGAAGGTGGACACCACCGAGACCCTGCTGATATTCGCCGGCCCGGAGTAGCCCGCGGGCCGGCACCGGCGACCCTGGCGAGGGTGTGGCACAGCTGACTGCCAGTAGGAGGCGGACGATGTCGATGCAGCGCGCGAAGGGCTTCGGGGCACTGGAGGGGGTGTTTCGCCCCACCCTGCTGACCATACTCGGCGCCCTGCTCTATCTGCGAGAGGGCTGGCTGGTGGGAAGCACCGGCCTGGTCGGGGCGCTGCTGGTGATCGGGGCGGCCTATGCCATCACCGGGACCACCGCCCTCGCGGTCTCGTCGATCGCCACCAACGTCCGGGTGCGCCCCGGCGGGGCCTACGCCATCATCTCGCAGGCGCTCGGGCTGGAGGCGGGCGGCGCGATCGCGATCCCGCTGTTCACCGCGCAGGCCCTGTCGGCCTCGATGTACCTGTACGCCTTCGCAGAGGGCTGGAGCTACCTGTTCCCGTCCCACCCGCGCGGGGTGGTGGTGGGGGTAGCCTTCGTGATCGTCGGCGCCCTGGCCTGGCGCTCCGCCTCGCTTGCCTTCAAGGCTCAGTCGATCATCGCCTGGCTGGTGGTGATCGCCCTGGCCTCCGGCTTCGGGGGGCTGTGGACCACGGAGCTGCAGGCACCCACCCTGTGGGCGCACGGAGAGGTGAGCCTCGCGACCGCCTTCGGGCTCTTCTTCCCCGCCGCCACCGGCATCATGGTGGGGGTGGGCATGTCGGGAGAGCTGGCGGATCCCCGCAGGGCGATCCCCGCGGGCACCCTGGGGGCCTGGGCCCTGTCGGGGCTGGTGTACGCCGCTGCCGCGGTCTACTATGCCGCCATTGCCGCTCCCGGCGACCTGGTGAGCAACAGCCTGGTGATGGTGGACCACGCCCTGTGGGGGCCGCTGGTGCTGCTGGGCCTGCTCGCCTCTACCGCGCTGGCCGCCCTCTCCTCGCTGGTGGCGGCGCCCCGCCTGCTCCAGGCGATGGCCGAGCACGGGGTGCTGCCCAAGAGCGCCTGGCTGGCGGAGCAGACCGACGACCAGCCGCGCCACGCCCTGATCATCGCGCTGGGCATCAGCGCGCTGGGCCTCCTCTCGGGCTCCCTCGACGCGATCGCGCCGCTGATCACCGCCGCGTTCCTCGTCACCTATCTGGCGATCAACCTAGTGATCTTCTCTGAGCAGCGCCTGGGGATGCTCTCGTTCCGCCCCACCCTGCGTGCGCCCTCGTGGGCCCCCGTGGTGGGGATCGCCGCCTGCGGCCTCGGGCTCACCTCGGCGACCGGGACCGCCGGTATGGTGGCGCTGATCGCGGTGATGAGCCTGTACCTGTGGCTCTCCAGCCGCAAGCTCAACACCCCCTGGGACACGGTGCGTTCGGGCATGGCGGTGTCGGTAGCCCAGTGGATCGCCCGGCTGACGGTGGGGATGCCCAGGTCACCCCGCGCGTGGCGCCCCGATCTGCTCGTCCCTGTGGGATCTCTAGCCGAGGCCAAGGCCCTGAAGCCGCTGGTGCGCGGGCTGACGGTCAGGGCGGGGAGCTGCCGCCTCGTGGGCGTGTCCAGCGCGTCAGAGCCGCTGTTCACCCAGCTCGCCGCGGTGGCGGGTGAGCTCAACGCGATGGGCACGGTCACCACCAGCACCTCGGTGCGGGCCGACGATTTCGGCGAGGGGGTGGAATTGGTGCTGGACGCGCAGCGCGGCGAGCCGCTCCCGGCCAACCTGCTGATCGCCGACGGAACCCTCAGGGAGGAAGAGGACCTACAGCAGATGCTAAGCCACTGCATGCAGCGAGACGTGGGCCTGCTGCTGATCGCGCCCCACCCCAAGCACGCGATCCGCCCCGGCGCGCGCTTTGTCGTCTGGCTGTCGGACCGCGCCCCCGAGTGGAGGCTGGAGCTGCAGATGGGCAACCTCGACCTGCCGCTGCTGATCTCCTGGCTGCTCACCCACGGGGAGGACGGCGGTCAGCTCACCCTGGCGACCGCGGTGCGGGACCCCTCCCAGCAGGAGGCGGCCAAGGCCTTCCTCGCCGAGGTGATCGACAGGGGCAGGCTCTCAGGCCGCACCGCCACCTTCGTCTCCGCGGCCCCCTTCCTCGACGCGGTCCGCGAGGCGCCGGCCGCCGACGTGCACGTCTTCGGGCTGGGGGACACGGTGGACAGCGCGTGGCTGCGGCTGCTCCAGTCCACCTCCGGATCCACCTGTCTCTTCGCCAAGGACGCAGGCGGCGCCTCCTTCCTGGCCTAGAGGCCCGCCGCGCTGGGGACTCCCCCGCGCGGCCTGATGGAGCGCGCGCGGCGCGAGGGCGTCGGAAGGGGGCGTCGGGGCTGGCCTGCGACCCCAGAGGAGCGCGACGCGGCGCCCGCTGACCGTCTGGAAGACGCGACGAGCCACTTCATCGGACGGTTCCTATGGAAGGATGACGCGCGTCCTGTGAGACTGTCCGGCGGATGGACCGGCGCCGCAGCTCCGAGAGGTCGGCGATGTGCCCCAGGATCGCGGCAGCACCGCGCCAAGAGCGCCTATCGCAGCCTCGAGAAGTCGGCGATGTGCCCTAGGATCGCGGTAGCACCGCGCCGGAGGTAGTCGAGATCATCGACGCTGCGGGCGCTGAGCAGCTGCCGGCCCGCGAAGACCGGGTTGAGGTACAGGCGGTAGAACTGCCCCGCCATGCGGACCACCTCCTCCGGCGCCATGTCGGTGAGCCTGCACGCTGGCTCGGTCATGTCAAAGCGCTCCCACTCGGTCGCCCCGAACCTGAGCCAGTCCCGCTCGACGCAGAGGTCGTAGAGCGGGGTGCCGGGGTAGGGCACCACCACCGTCGCCTGCAGGTGGTGGGCGTGCCCCTTGTAGAGCAGCTCCCGCGCGAGCCCCAGGGTGCGCAGGGCGTCGGCCCTGGTCTCCCAGGGGTAGCCCACCATCGCGGTGAGCTGGACCTGCAGGCCCGCCTCTGACGCGATCGCGGCCCCCTCGCGGATCTGCTCCACCGTGAGCCCCTTGTCGATGATGTCGAGGGTGCGCTGGTTGGCGGACTCCAGCCCGATGAGCAGCTTGCGGAAGCCCGCGCGCCGCATCCTCCGGGCGCGCTCCACCGTGAGGTAGTCGAAGCGGAAATTGCAGTCGAACACCACCTGCTCGTTGAGGCGGCGCGCCACCATCCCCTCGGTGAACCGGTCGAGCCACCCCCCGCCGGGGAGGGTGCCCGTGTCATCAAAGACGTTCTTCGCCCCGTAGGCGTGAACCAGGTGCTCGACCTCGTCGAGGAGGCGCTCCGGCGGGACCACCCGGAACTTGGGGTAGGTGGTGGTCCAAGAGCAGAAGGTGCACCGGTGCCAGGGGCAGTCCCGCCCCGCCATGGTCCACATAAACGGCAGCTTGTACTTCCACTTTTCAAAGTACAGGTGGGCGTTGGTGAGGTGCCGGTCCACCCACGGCAGCTCGGTGAGCCGCCCATCCATCGGGGCTGGGCCCGAGTGGTGGTACAGCCCCTCCCCGTCCACCCAGGCAAAGCCGGGCCCCAGCGGGGCCCCCTCCTCCAGGTGCGTCACCAGGGCCCTGAGCGAGAAGTCGTAGTCCCCTCCCAACAGGGCGTAGTCCACCCCTTCGGCGCGAGCGCTCTCCTCTGGCAGGGCCGTGACGTGATCGCCCATCAGGACGATGATCACGTCGGGGTCGATCTCCTTGAGCAGCGCGGCGATGCGGTGGTGCTGCCTCACCACCGGTGTCTTGGTCTCCATGGCCACCAGCCGCGGGCGAAAGTCCCGAAATCGCTTCACGAAGCGCGCCCAGGAGCGCCGCTCCGCGATGGCGTCCACCCACAGCACCTCGTGCCCCAGAGACCGCAGCAGGGTGGCGGCGGAGGCGGGGACCATTGGGAACAGGTAGCTGGGCTCGTGAAACCACTGGAACTGGCGGTTCTGGGTGAGCATCGGGCTCCCCTTCCCCTCCAGCGGGGGGTAGGCGATCATCACGCGCATGAGCTCTCCTGTCCGGTGTGCTTATCCCCCCGGGGCGGGCTGGACGAAGCCCCCAGCGGTGCCTACCTTGGGCGCTCCGGAGGTGCCCGTGTCCCCTCGCCCCGTCTTTGCCCTCGCCGGCGCCGCCATCCTCGCGGGCGCCCTGCTGCTCGCCGGCCGCGGCCTAGTGCTCCCCGTGGAGGCCGGCGCCTCGTACCAGGCGGGGATGAGCCACGACTATGTGCTCGCCGCCCAGCTGGTCCAGCAGCTCCGCGACGAGGGGCGGCGCCTGCCCCGCACCGAACAGGAATTCGTGCGCCTGTTCGCCAGCACCTCGCCCGCGCTCCAGGCGACCAGGCTAGAGGGCACCCGCTGGCTGGACCCCTGGGGGAGCCCCATCCATTACCGACGCGAGCGGCTCATGCTAGCCCTGGGCGAGAGCGTCCGCATCTACAGCGACGGACCGGACCGCCACGACGACAGGGGCTACGGCGACGACGTGCCCCTAGACAGTCAGCACCCGGTGGGTGCGGCGGCGGCGAGGGTGATCAGCGGGCTGGTGGACGAGTAGGCAGCGGCTAGGAGAGGGTCATCGACACCGTGGTCTGCCCCACCGACTCCATCACCACCAAGGTCAGGTTCTTCCCGTCTTTCTCGTAAATGGCGGTGAAGGTGCCCATCGAGTCGTCGGAGTAGGTCTCGCTGTAGCCCTGCGCCTTGACGTAGCTGGTGTAGATCTCCTGCATCTCGGAGACTGGGCGCGCGTAGTTGATCGCCACCGAGGAGTCTGCGCTGAGGATCACCTTGCCGTCGTCGAGGGGGAGGGACATCTCGGTCCACGGCGAGGTCAGATCCACCGTGTAGTCGAAGGTGTAGTCCCCGTCCATCGACGAGGTCCCCCCACCACAGGCCAGGGTCGCGAGGGCGAAAAACGAGGCGGCGAGCACCGTGCGAAGCTTCATGACATCTCCTATCGTCGCATTAAGACGCACCACCCTACCTCACTGACGCCGCCCGATCCACACACATGCTAGAAGGTGTCCATGTGGACCCTCGCAGAGACAGCCTCCTACGAGGAGGAGATCAAGCGCTCCCGCTTCATCGCGGTGGCCATCCGCCTCGATGACCCCTCCGAGGCCCCCGACTGGCTGGAGGCCCTGCGCCAGGCGGAGGCGACCCACAATTGCTGGGCCTGGCGGGTGGGGGACGCCTACCGCTCTTCGGACGACGGTGAGCCCGGCGGCACCGCCGGCCGGCCGATCCTCGCGGCGATCGAGAAGCAGGGGCTGGACTGCGTCCTGGTGGTGGTGACCCGCTACTACGGCGGGGTGAAGCTGGGGGCTGGGGGGCTGGTGCGGGCCTACGGGGGCACCGCCGCCAAATGCCTGCACCAGGCCGCGCTGATCGAGGTGTTGCCCACCGCCGAGCTGGAGCTGGCGGTGCCCTTCGCCCGCACCGGCCCGATCTGGCAGCTGATCGAGGAGCGCGGCGCGACCCGGCTGGAGGAGCGCTGGGACGAGCGCGGCCTGCGGCTGCGCATCCGGATCTCCGAAGACCAGGTGGAGGCCCTCGCGGCGGGCCTCACCGATGTCACCAGGGGGGAGGCGGAGCTGACGCGCCTCTAGCGCGTCGAAGGGGTGATCCGGACCGAGCACATCGAGGCGGGTTCCTCCGTGAAGGCCGAAGCCCGCTCGGGAGGTGGGCGCACGCTGGAGCCCGTGACCGACGGCGGGTGCACGCCAGGGGCGACACCACCCGACGGGCGCGGAGAGGGTCACCTGAACGAGCCCCGGTCTATCCGCGGGACAGGCGCACAGGACCCGCGTCATCCCTCCAGAGGTGCCATCCGATGACGTTGCTCGTCGAATCTTGCAGACTGAAGGCGGGCGCCGAGCCGCGAGGCGTATCGGCGCGTGGCCGCCGTTCCAGAGGAAGGAAGCCAACTTTTGTATGCATCCAGCGCAGGCACAAGGACAGGCGTCCAGAGGCCAGCGAAGCTGGTGCCCCTGACCGCCGCGCCTTGCGCTACACCCCCGCCAGGGCCGCGCGGACCAGCTCCTCGTCCGCCCGCTGCGGGAGGGTGACCCGCATCAGCGGCTCGTCCTCCATCGCCTGCTGGATCGCGAAGATCGCTCCGTCGTTGCGGGCCCAGGAGCGGCGCGCGAGCCCATTGGAGACGTCCCAGGAGAGCATGGACGCGGCCCGGCGATCGGCGTCCGCGGAGCCGTCCAGCACCAGCCCGAAGCCCCCGTTGATCACCTCTCCCCAGCCCACGCCCCCCCCGTTGTGGAGGCTGACCCAGGTGGCGCCCCTGGCCGCGTCACCGATGACGTTCTGCACCGCCATGTCCGCGGTGAAGCGTGAACCGTCGCGGATGTTGGCCGTCTCGCGCCAGGGAGAGTCCGTGCCGGACACGTCGTGATGATCGCGCCCCAGAACCACCGGGCCCTGCAGGCGCCCGTCTGCGATGGCGGCGTTGAAGGCCCTCGCCAGGGCCGCCCTGCCCCGGCGGTCCGCGTAGAGGATGCGGGCCTGGGAGCCCACCACCATCTTGTTCTCGTCCGCGGCACGGATCCAGCGGACGTTGTCGAGGGTCTGCTGGCGGATCCTGGGATCCGCGCCCGCCGCCTGCGCCTCCAGCACCTCAGCGGCGATCCTGTCGGTCAGCGCCAGATCCGCGGGATCCCCCGAGGTACACACCCAGCGGAAGGGCCCGAAGCCGTAGTCAAAGACCATCGGTCCCATGATGTCCTCGACGTAGGACGGGTACACGAAGCCCCCGTCCTCGCGGAAGATGCCCTCCGCCCCGGCCCGCGAGGCCTCTAGCAGGAAGGCGTTGCCGTAGTCCCAGAAGCGCATCCCCCGCGCGGCGAGGCGGTGGATGGCGGCGACGTGACGGCGCAGCGAGGCCTGGACCGCGTCCCGGAAGCCAGCCGGATCCGCGACCATCGCCACCTTGGCCTCCTCGTAGGACAGGCCCGCCGGGAAGTAGCCGCCCAGGAAGGGGTTGTGGAGCGAGGTCTGGTCCGAGCCCAGGTCAACGTGGACCCCCTCGTCGGCGAGGCGCTCCCACAGGTCCACCGCGTTGCCCAGATAGCCGATGGAGAGCGGCTCCCGGTCGCGCACCGCCTGCGCCACCCGCGCCAGCAGCCGGTCGAGGTCCTCCTCCGCCTCCATGAGCCAGCCCTGGGCCTGGCGCTTGTAGAGCGCCTCGGCGCTCACCTCGGCGATCACCCCTACCGCGCCCGCGATCACCGCCGCCTTGGCCTGAGCCCCGCTCATTCCGCCCAGGCCAGAGGTCACGAACAGCTTGCCCTCCAGCCCCTCCCCTGGGTCCAGCCCCAGGTACTGCCGGCCCGCGTTGAGGAGGGTGATCGTGGTGCCGTGGACGATCCCCTGGGGGCCGATGTACATGAACGAGCCCGCGGTCATCTGCCCATAGGAGGTGACCCCCAGCGCCGACATCCGGTCGTAGTCGTCGCGCGAGGAGTAGTTGGGGATCACCATCCCGTTGCTCACCACCACCCGCGGCGCGTCGGGGTGGGAGGGGAACAGGCCCAGCGGGTGCCCGGAGTTGAGCACCAGGGTCTGCTCCTCGGTCATCTGGGAGAGGTACTGCATGGTGAGCAGGTACTGGGCCCAATTCTGGAACACCGTGCCCGTGCCCCCGTAGGTGATCAACTCGTAGGGAAACTGCGCGACCGCCGGGTCCAGGTTGTTCTGGATCATCAGCTGGATCGCCGCGGCCTGCGGCGTGTGGGCGGGGTACGCGCCGATGGCGCGGGCGCGCATCGGATAGGAGGGCCGGAGGCGGTGCATGTAGATCCGCCCCCAGGTGCGCAGCTCCGCCGCAAACTCCGGCGCCAGCTCCCTGTGCATAGGGGCGGGGAAGTAGCGAAGGGCGTTGTGGAGGGCCAGGGCCTCCTCGGACGCGCTCAACACCGCGGGCCGCGCCGGGGCCCGGGGCACACCAGGATCGGTTGGGGGGTGGGGCGGGAGCTCGCTGGGAATTCCCGCGCTGATGACGGCCTTGAAGTACTCGCTCACCAGGACCTCCTGTGAAGAGGGCCACTGTATGGGCTGACCGGGAGCCCTGCCAGGGATACTCTATCCGCCAATGCGAAAGCTCTTCCTCGGCCCGGACTCCCCCCTCTGGCCCGCCGCCATCGACCTGGAGATGGACGGACGGTGCGAGACCCACTTGATCCGCCCGGACGCCACGGAGCTGCCCGCGTCTCCCGTCGATCAGGTGCTCATCGGCACCTCAGTCGACCTGTGGTTCGTCCGCCCGCTGCTGATGATGGCGGCGGAGGGGCACCTTGGGGACGTGCGGGTGGTGCTCGATCACGGGCACGAGGACCTGGGCAGGCTGGGCTGGCGGGCACGTCCCTGGCTGCGGGCGATCCACGAGCTGGTCTCTGACGCCCCCAAGCGCAGGGGCAGGCCGCCCAAGGGCGCGCCCCCCCCGCCCCCGCCCCTCCCGGCGATACTCCCCGCACCCAGGGTGGCCTCGCGCAGCCTGGAGGAGATCTTCGAGCAGTGGACCCCCCCGAGGGTGAGGTTCGCGCCAATCCCTTCGCGCTTCCCCGCGCGCCTCCAGCTCCAGACCACCACCGCCTGCAGGGCTGCGTGCCCCTGGTGCCCCCATCCGGGTCCCGACGCACCGGTCCACCGGATGGACGAGGGGCTGTACCGCAGGATCCTCGCCCAGTGCGCGGTGGGCAAGCCGGACGTCATCGAGCTCTATTTTCACGCTGAGAGCCTGCTAGACGAGCGCCTGGAGGCCTTCGCCGCCGACGCTCGCGCCGCGGTGCCCGAGGCGCTGGTCACCACCGTCGTCCACGAGAACGCCCTCGACGAGGGGCGCGCCCTCACCCTCGCGGCGGTCATGCCGGTGATCTTCGTGTCGCTCAACGCCCCAGGGCAGAGCGCGGCCAGCCTCAAGCCCCGCATCGAGCGCCTGGCGCGACTAGCCGCCCCCTTCAAGCGGGCGGGCGGCCAGCTGATCCTCACCACCCTCGAGAACCTGCTCCCGTCCGGCACCCGCACCGCGCTCCGCAAGCTGGCCAAGGCGCACGAGCTGCCGCTAGAGTCCTTCCGGGCCACCACCCGCACCGGCGGGGTGGATCTCGCGCCCTACCTTCGCCCCGGCGCGACCCACCCGGGGCAGGGCGCCCTCTGCGAGCGGCCGTTCACCACCGCCTACGTGCGCGCCAGCGGCGAGCTGGTCCTCTGCTGCGAGGACTGGACCTACTCCCGGAGCATGGGCAGCGCCGAGGACATCGCCGGCGCCTGGGTGGGCCCGGCCTACCAGCGGGTGCGACAGGAGCTGCTGGACGGCGCCCCCTCCTCCCCCTGCGATCGCTGTGACCTGCTGCTCGGTCAGCCCCCAGCGCCCTGACCTCTCCGGAGCCTCCATGTCCCTTCGCATCGCAGTGCTTGGATCCGGCTCCAAGGGCAACGCCACCTGGATCGGCTTCGGCGCCCACGGCGTCCTGTTCGACGCCGGGCTCTCCACCAGGCAGATCTTCACCAGGATGGAGGCGCTGGGGCTGGGCCGTGCCCCGATCGACGCGGTGCTGCTCACCCACGATCACCGCGATCACGTCGGCGCGGTGGGGGTGCTCGACCGGCGCCTCACCAAGCTGCGGGGCGCGCCTGTGCCCTTCTGGATGACCGAGGGCACCCGCGAGGGGCTGTCCGAGGAGCCGGAGCGGGTCGCGGTGCTGCAACCTGGGCGCGGCGTCTCGGTGGACGGCGCCCACATCGAGGCGATCCCCATTCCCCACGACACCGCCGCGCCGGTGGCCTTCGCCCTTCGCTACGGCGGGACGAGGGTCGGGGTGATCACCGATCTGGGCGCCGTCACCCCGCGGGTGGAGGAGGCCTTCGCCGGCCTGGACGCGGCCATCCTGGAGTTCAACCACGACCTGGACCTGCTGATGGAGGGGCCGTACCCCTGGCCGCTCAAGCAGCGCGTCGCTGGCAGGCAGGGGCACCTCTCCAACGAGCAGGCCGCGACCCTGGTGTCGCGCGCCGCCTCCCCGGGCCTCAGACACCTGATCCTGGGACACCTGTCGGAGGAGAACAACCGGCCCGAGCTGGCCTTCGAGGCGGCTCGGGCAGCGCTGCTGGGGCGGGGGCTGGGAACTCAGGTCACGGTGGCGCAGCAGCACCAGCCGACCCTGATCCGCCTCGACACCTGACACGCCCCGCCGGCCTCCCGTGGCGCGCTCCAGCTGGCGCGGCCCCCCAACGCAGAGAGGCGCTCTCAGCAAGCTGAGAGCGCCTCAAGAGAGTCACCCCAAGGGGAATTGAACCCCTATTGCCGGGATGAAAACCCGGTGTCCTAACCTTTAGACGATGGGGTGAAGGGGTGGGCCGCACAGGGCTCGAACCTGTGACCCTCGGCTTAAAAGGCCGGTGCTCTGCCAACTGAGCTAGCGGCCCGCAAAGAGCGCACTGGTTCTATCACGTGCGCGGGCCTTGTCAATCTTCTTCGCCATCTCGTCGCCCGTGGGGGTGAGCCTCGCGGTAGACCGCCTGCAGGGTCGCCGTGGACACGTGGGTGTAGCGCTGGGTCGTCGTCAGCCTGGAATGCCCGAGCAGCTCCTGGATCCCCCGAAGATCGGCGCCGCTATCTAGGAGGTGGGTCGCAAACGAGTGGCGCAGGGCGTGGGGGTGCACCCCCGCGACCCCCGCCCTCAGGCCCACCTCGCGCACCAGGCGGTACATCAGGCGGGAGGAGAGCCGCCCGCCCCGCTGGTTGAGGAACACCGCCCCCCGGGGGTCGGCGCAGACCTGACAGAGGGCGCGCAGCGCCTCCACCGCGGGCTCCCCCATAGGGACCCTGCGCTCCTTTCCGCCCTTGCCCCGGCGCACGCGAACCATCCCTTCGCCCAGCGACAGGTCCTCCCAGTCCAGCCCCTCCGCCTCCCCTACCCGGAGCCCCGCCCCATAGAGGATCTCTACGAGGGCGCGAGCCTGCAGCTGGCGCCGGTCCCCTCCGCCGACCACCTCACAGACCTGATCCGCCTCCGAGGCAGAGAGCACCCTGGGGAGGTGGCGCCCCACCCTAGGGCTCACCAGACCCTCCGCTACCGCGCTGGCGACCAGCTCCTCGCGCAGCGCCCAGCGAAAGAGGGTCCTGAGGGCGCTGACATGCCGAGCCACCGTAGCGGGTGACCTGCCCCGGCCCACCTCGAACAGCAGGCGGCGCAGCAGCGGGAGATCCACCGAGGTCAGCCCCCGCTCTTCGCGCGCCATGAACGCCTCCAGCGCCTCCACCGTCCGCGCGTAGGCCCTGAGGGTGTGGCCTGACAGCCCGCGCTCCACCCGCAGGTGCTGGACGAAGGCAGCGGCCCACCCCCCACTCATGAGTAGAGAAAGGGCCAGTCCTCGCGCAGCACGCCCTCTTCCTGCAGCGCGCTGCCGTCGGGTCCGAATACGGTGGCGGCGGACATCTCTCGGACCAGGGCCAGATCGACGATCGTGCCCCCCTCAGTTCCGACCAGATCGGAGACACCGAACAGCACCTGGTCCAGGGTGTCGTTGTCGATGTGGCCGTAATCCAGCATGACCTTCAAGTATCTTGAAGCCCTACCGGTAAGCTGTACCCGCAGTGCGCTCATGGACGTCTCCAGCCCGGAGCGTAACCCTGCCCCGAGACCCTCACCACCTGCCCCCTGGCCTCAGCCTCCGACAGCCGCCCCAACAGCTCCACCACGGTGAGCCCTGTGAGGCGCGACACCCTGTCCAGTGAGTGCCCCTCCAGCACCGCCTGGAGCCAGGAGGGCTGGTCCGGCCCCCGCACCCCCAGCAGCTCCTCCACGAGCTCCTCAAGATCCACCACCACCCCCGCGCCGTCCGCAAGCAGCCTCAGGCAGCCCGCCGCCTGCGAGGCGCCCAAGGGCCCGGGCACCGCGTACACGTCCCTCCCCTGGTCCGCGGCGAACCGGGCGGTGTGCAGCGCGCCGCTCTTGAGCGGGGCCTCCACCACCACCACCGCCTGAGACAGCCCGGCGATCCATCGGTTGCGGCGCGGAAAGGTGTAGGGCATCGCCGGCGCCTCATCGGGGAAGACGCTCACTACCGCACCTCCCGCCTCGACGATCGCCCGCCGGAGCCCCCGGTGGGAGGGGGGCGCGGTGGTCCCCAGGCCGTGCGCCAACACCGCCACAGTCCTCCCGGTCCGGAGCGCCCCCCTGTGCGCCGCGCCGTCGATCCCCCTGGCCAGACCGCTCACCACCGCGGCGCCCGCCTCACTGAGCAGGCTCCCCAGCCGGGAGGCCACCGACAGGCCGTACCTGGTCGCCTCCCTGGTCCCCACCACCGCCAGCGCCGGCAGGTGGAGCACGTCCACCGCGCCCTCCACCACCAGGACCGGCGGGGGCGCGTCGATCTCCCGGAGCAGCGCCGGGTAGCTCGGTGAAGCCAAGGTGATCACCGTGCCCACCGTCCGCCTGGGCGCGGTGCGGGCCCAGGCTGCGGCCCGAGCCGGTGCCACCCCCAACGCAACCAGCGCCTCGGCCCCCCCGCGCTCCAGGGACTCCCAGCCACCGGCGCGCTCCGCCGCCCCCAACAGATCCCACTGCCCAGCGTAGTCCTGTGCTCCGGCCCAGAACCCTGTGATCTCATCCATGTCCGCCTCGCCCTTGGAGTCACCTATGCGCTCCAGGAGCCGACGCGCCCACTGCGGGGGGAATCCTTCCTCCCCAACACAGGGCGCTCAGGGGACCCGAAAGACCTCGGCCTCGAACCCCTCCTCCACCGCGCCGGCGGCGACCAGGGTGGCGAGGGCCCTCTTCGCGGCATCCTCACTCCCAAAGGCCCCGACCCCCGCCCTGCGCCCGGCGACACCGTCCACCAGGACCAGCGCCTGCCACCAGGGCTCTGGCACCACCAGGGAGGCCTGTCGCACCGCCAGCAGCTCCTCCTCATCCGAGAAGAACCCCAGCGCGACGGCCCAGGGCCCCACAGGGGGCAGATCGTCCAGCGCTCCCTCAGGGCTGTCCTGGAGGCCGGCCTCCACCGCGGCCTGGCCGACGGTAGGGGGCACCGCCACCGGGCCTGGGGGCGCCTGCAGCTCAAGCCGCAGCGCGTCGGGATAGGACAGGCCGCTCACCCCGCCGGTGGGATCCGCGCTGGCCTCAACCCTCGCGAGCAGCTCGACGAGCGACTCCTCCGCCGCGTTGTCGACGAGCGCGACGCGCTCATGCTCACCACCCTCGCCGCGGGTGCGCTCCCCGACAACAACGCCCGCAGCGAAGCTCCCGCTAAGCGCCACCAGCGCGCCGACTATCGCGGCGTTGAGCTGCCCCCGCGAGAGGACCACCTCACGTCGTCCTCGCCGCCGTCCCAGCTCACCCATCCGTCCACCCCTGCCAGACCCCACGGGGGGCGCCACCGCCTAGGCGGTGGTCACCTCTTCCATGGTGTAGGTCTCGAAGATATCGCCTTCCTGCAGATCGTTGAAGCCCTCAAAGCGCACACCGCACTCGTAGCCATCAGCGACCTCGCGGACATCGTCCTTGAAGCGCTTCAAGGTGGCGATGCGCCCCTCCCAGACCTGGCGCCCGCCGCGCAGCACCCGCGCGGTGTGGTTTCGCCCGATCTTGCCGTCCTTGACGAAGCAACCGGCGATGGTCCCGACCTTGGAGATGACAAAGATCGCCCGGACCTCCGCGCTCCCGTGGCGGACCTCCTCGAGGTCTGGGTCCAGCAGGCTGACCAGGCGACGCCGAACGTCGTCGAGCAGGGTGTAGATGACCGAGTAGAGCTGCGGCTCGATCCCGAACCGGTCGCAGGCAGTCCTGGCCTTGGCGTCGACGCGGACGTTGAAGCCCACCAGCATGGCGTCGTTGGCGCCCACCAGCGTGACGTCAGACTCAGAGATGTTGCCGACTCCGGCGTGGAGGATGCGGATCTCGGTCCCATCGACCTGGAGCCCCTGCACCGCGGCCCGCACTGCCTCCAGCGAGCCGTTGACGTCGGCCTTGATGAGGACGTTGAGCGTGACGCGCTCCTCCTGTCCCGCCGCCGCGAAGATGTCCTCCATGGTCCGCCGCTTGGCGGGACCAAAGGCCTCATCGCGCTTCTGCTGAGTGCGGTGATCGACGAGGGTGCGCGCGTTCTTCTCGTTCTCGACCACCGCCATCACGTCGCCCGCGTCCGGCAGCTCGCCGAGCCCGACGATGGACACTGGGACCGAGGGACCAGCGACCTTGAGGCGCTTCCCCCGGAAGTCGGTCATCGCGCGGACCTTGCCGTAGGTGGTGCCGATCACGACGTGATCGCCGAGCTTCAGGGTGCCGTTCTGCACCAGCACGGTGGCCACTGCGCCCCTGCCCCGCTCCATCTGGCTCTCGATGACGAGGCCCTCGGCGTGCCTGTCCTCGTTGGCGGTGAGATCGAGGATCTCTGCCTGGAGGAGGATGGCCTCGAGGATGTCCTCGATGCCGAGGCGCTTCAGCGCGGAGATTTCGCAGAACTGCGTCTCACCGCCCCAGTCCTCTGCCAGCAGCCCGCGCTCGCTGAGCCGCTGCTTGATGGGGTCGGACTTGACGCCCGGCTTGTCCATCTTGTTGACCGCGACGATGATGGGCACCCCAGCGGCCTTCGCGTGGGCGATGGCCTCCTCAGTCTGGGGCTGCACGCCGTCGTCGGCGGCGACCACCAGGATGACGATGTCCGTGGCCTGGGCACCGCGAGCTCGCATCGACGTGAACGCCGCGTGGCCCGGGGTGTCGATGAAGGTGATGGTCTGACCTTCGTGGTCTACCTGGTAGGCGCCGATGTGCTGCGTGATCCCGCCCGCCTCACCCTTCGCCACGTTGGCGTCGCGGATCGCGTCGAGCAGCGTGGTCTTGCCGTGATCGACGTGCCCCATGATGGTGACGATGGGCGCCCGGGGCACGCGGTTGTCCTCCTCCTCGACCACCGAGACGTGCTGGAGGAATTTGTCCTCCTGGAACCCGACGTTCTCCACCTCGTAGTCGAACTCCGAGGCCACCACTGCTGCGGTCTCGACATCGAGCATGTCGTTGACCTTGACCATCATCCCCATCTTCATCAGCACCTTGAGGATCACGGGGGCCTTGAGCCCGAGCTCGTGAGACAGCTGCGAGACAGAGATCAGGTTGTCCACCCGCACCTTGCGCTTAGCCGCCTTGGGCGCGACCGTGGACCCACCCCCGACCCCCTTCTTCAGGGAGCGAGGCGGCTTGGTGAGAGCGACCGGCGTGGTGGCCCGCTTTCCCCTGCCGCGGCGGGCATTGCGACGATCGTCGCCCTGCCCGACGGTCTCTGCCTGACGCCGGCCCCTGGGCGCAGCGGGCGCAGCGGGACCTGCCGGCCCCGCCGGAGCCGCCGGGGTCCTGCGACCCGCGGTCTCCTGAGCCACGCGGTTCCCGCGCGGGTTGCTGGGGTCATAGCCAGGCGGTAGCGCGACGACGGCCTTTCCGTAGCCCTGGAACCTGGGCGTCTCGGGGAGCACCCCGCGCTCAGGGGAGGCGGCCCGCTCAGGGCTCTTCTCGGGGGCCTTCTCCCGGGCGGGCTGGCGCTCACGAGGAGGCGCGGCGGGACGAGCCGCGGCGGGACGAGCCGCGGCGGGACGAGCCGCGGCGGTTGGGGGCGCAGGAGCCTCCACCGGCGCCGTGACCTCCACCGGCGCGGCAGCCACAGGGACCTCCGGGACACGCACCGGCGCCTCCACCGCAGGAGCCTCCACCGCAGGAGCCTCCACCGCAGGAGCCTCCACCGCAGGAGGCTCGGCCTTGGCCGGCGGTACGGGCGCCGCTACCGGCACGGGGGCAGCCTCGACAACCACCTGTGGGGGCGCGGGGGCCGCTGGCACCTGCGGCGCCTCTGGGGCGGGCGCTGCCGCGACGTCTGGCGGCTCAGTCGCTATGGGAGCCGCCACCGAAGCCTCAACGACGACCTGAACCGGCTCCGGAAGCGTCGCCTCCACCGCGGCCCTGCGGCCCCGGGCCACCGGCGCCGCCGCAGCATCTGCGGCGGTCTCGGTCTCGTCCGCGCCGCCATCAAGATCGTCCTTCTTGCGCCTGCGAACCACACGCGAGCTCACCCGCGTCTGCTGTGCCCCTTTGCCACCTGGATCGGCGACGGGAGTCTCCGCACGCCCGCGACGGGAACCGTCACCGGACTTGTTTGCGGAAAACAGCTTCTCCTGAATGTCCTTCGTCGACATGAATTCCCTTTCGGATCCCGTGAGGGACGCCGCTAAGCTACCCAGCGCTACGACCCAGTCGTCCAGCGCCGGGCCTCCATCCACCCGCGGATCGCGGGCTCCTGTGATTGCAGGCGAGCCTTTCTAACCCAGGTTTCCGATTCGGCGCAACTGCCGCAGCAGAGAGCGCGTCGCATCGGTCCGGATGACGCCCACCGCAGCGAACAGTCCCCGACCCAACCGAGCCCCCAGCTCGTCCTTTCCAACCTCTAGCGTCACAAAAATCACATGAGGGGGGGCGTGCTCGCGCAGCCCCTCCACCGTCCGAGGCGCTGCGTCCTTGGCCAGGGCGATAGCCGCCACCTCGCCGCGGTCCAGGGCCTTCGCGAGGCGCTCCTGCCCCACCACCAGCCTCCCAGCCGCTGCCGAGAGGGAGATCCCATCCAGCACCTGTCGGTGCAGCGCATCCAGGATCAACACCCGCAACGGCTCACTGGGGAGGAGCGGCTGCTTCAGCCCACGGGAGATCGCCCCCTTCCTCCGCTCCAGCTCCTGCACGCAGGCGAGCGAGTCATGGACCCAGACCCCCCTGCCGGGGAGACGCCCCTTCAGGTCCACGGTGAGCTGCCCCCCCGGGCTAGCGACTAGCCGGAGCAGGTCCTCGCGGGGAGCGGACTCCCTGCAGGCCAGGCAGGTGCGGAGGGGCTCTGGCACTCAGTCCTCCGAGCCCTGACGGGCCTCCGCCTCTTCCATAATCAGCTGACCCACCACCACGTCCGCCGCCTTGATGACGTCCGTAGCGAAGCCCTGATCCACCTCGAGGATCTCCATCACGTCGGCGAGATCCGAGTCCGCGAGCTCCTGGGCGCTCTGGAAGCCGGACCGCACCAGCAGCTCCACCATCTCCTCGTCGAGCACCGAGACGCGCATCAGCTCGTCGTGCGCCTGCACCAGCAGGCCCTGGTGCTTGGACTCGGAGAAGATGTCGATCCTCCACCCCGTGAGCTGCGCGGCGAGGCGCACGTTCTGGCCGCGGCGACCGATCGCCTTGGCGAGGTGATCGTCGGGGACCACCAGCTCCATGGTGTGGGTGGTGTCGTTGATGTACACCCGGTTCACCTGCGCAGGCGCGATGGCGTAGACGATGAAGCGCGCGGGCTCCGCGTCCCAGGGGATGATGTCGATGGCCTCTCCCCGCAGCTCTGCCACCACCGCCTGAACGCGCGAGCCCTTGAGGCCCACGCAGGCGCCCACCGGATCGACGTCAGAGTCCGTGGAGGACACCGCGATCTTGGACCTGTGGCCGGGCTCGCGGGCGCTCGCCTCGATGCGGACCACGCCCTCGTAGATCTCGGGGACTTCGAGCTCAAAGAGCTTCATCAGCAGCCCAGGGTGGGTGCGGGAGAGCACAACCTGGGGCTGACGGGTGGCCCTGGTGATGTCGAGCACGTAGGCCTGGATCCTGTCGCCAGGGCGATAGGTCTCGGTAGCCACCTGCTCCCTGCGGGGAAGGATCGCCTCGGCCCGGTTCAGGTCAACGATGATGTTGCCCTTCTCGAAGCGGCGCACGATCCCGGAGATCAGCTCGCCCTTCCGGTCCTTGAACTCGTTGAAGGTCAGCTCGCGCTCCGCGTCGCGCAACTTCTGGATGATCACCTGCTTAGCGGTCTGGGCGGCGATGCGACCGAAGGTGGACACGTCCATGATGATGCCGAGGGAGTCACCGACCTCGCACTCGGGATCCAGCTCCCGCCCCTCCTCGATGTCGATCTCGAGGTCTTCGTCCTCGATCTCGTCTACGACGGTGCGAAACTCAAAGATCTCCACCTCGCCCAGGTCCGGGTTGTACTGGGCCTCGATATCGCGGCTCATCCCGTACCGCCGTCGCGCGGCGGCCTCCATGGCGCTCTCCAGAATCTCCACCACGACGTCGCGAGGGATGTTCTTTTCGCGCTGGATGGAATCGATGAGGGTCTCGATTTCACTGATCATCATGGTCAATCTCCTGAACCTGAGCGCCGGAGAGGGCCGCGAACTCGTCGAGGTCCAACACCAGTCGAGCCTGCTCGATGTCCTCGAGCATGAGAGAGAACTCCTCGCCGTCCACCTCGATGCGGACCTCATCCCCCTCCACGCCCTTGAGCGTGCCCGTGTACCTGCGGCGGGGAGGGCCGGGCACCAGCCGGATCTTGGCCCTGTAGCCAGCGAAGCGCTGGAAGTCCGCCATGCGCTGGAGGGGTCGCTCCATGCCCGGGCTGCTCACCTCCAGGCGATAGGCGCCGGAGATGGGATCGGCCTCGTCGAGCAGCGGCGAGATGTGGTGGGTCACGTCCGCGCAGTCTCCCGCGCTCACGCCCTCTGGCCCGTCAATGCTGACCCGGAGCGTGCCCCCCTGGGGGCCGCCGAGCCACTCGACCGCGACCAGCTCGAAGCCCATCCGCTCAACGGTGGCCTCGATGAGGGTGCGAATTTTTACAGCGAGACTGTTTGCTTGCATGGGCCTGCACCGAGAGACAAAAAAAGGGACCGGCCCAATTCGGACCGCTCCCGTGAGAGTGAACGACGGTAGAGAATGCCTGTTAACGACTTTCCTCTCCCGGTCAAGGGCCGCTAGAGCTCCTGCAGCGCCTTGCGCGCGTCCTTGGCCGCATCGGACCGCGGGAAGAGCCTCACCAGCTCATCGTAGAAGAGCCTCGCGGCTGCGGCGTCACCCATCTTCTGGAAGCACTCGCCCTGTCGATACATCGACCACGGAGCCCAGGTGCTCTCCCTGTGGTTGTCCAGCACCCCCTGGAAGGCGATCGCGGCCTTCTGCCAGGACTCATCGTTGAACCAGGTCTCGGCGAGCCGGTAGCGGACCTCGTCCAATCCCTCCTCGCCGGTGTGGGTGGCGATGGCCTTCTCAAACACCGCCCGGGCGACCGCCTGGCGCCCAGCCCGCATATGCTCGATGCCCAGCTCCAGGTAGCCGGCGAGGTCCTCTGGCGGCTCCACCTGCGCGGGTGGCTCAACCTGCGGCTCCTCCGCGCCGTCCGTCTCGCTGACATCGCTCTCGCCGGGCTCCTCTGGGAGTATCCCTAGCTCCTCGTCCGTGGGAGGGGGCGGGGGCTTCACCCCCAAGAACTTCTCAAGCTGCTCCAGCCGCCGCTCCGCGTGGAGCATCCGGCGCTCCGAGTCGAGCTGCAGCAGCCCGAGCTCCTCCCGCAGCGCGTCGAGGCCGTGCTGGAGCACCTCGATGTCACCGCGCATCTGCCGGACAGCCTCGTTGACCTGCTCGATGTTCTCAAGCTGCTGGGACTCCACCTGCCCCCTGACCCGGATCCACTCCTCAGCCTGGGCCAGCCGCGCCTCAGTGTCGCCGAGTGACTCCTCCAGCTGCGCGACCCGCATACTCGCCACCACCACCCGGCGGTCGTACTCCGCAGTCGCCGAGGGGTTGTGCACCGGGAGGCACCCGCCCAGGCTCACAGCGATCAGCAGGGTCCAGCGACTAATTCGACACATGAACTTCCACCCTCCGGTTGCGCGCCCAGGCTGACTCGCCGTGCGCGGGGTCAAGGGGACGCTCCTCTCCAAAAGAGACGGTGCGCATCCTGGTGCTCGACACGCCCAGCCCGGACAGGTGCTGCCGGACTGCGTCTGCGCGACGTTGCCCGAGCCCAAGGTTGTACTCGGTGGTGCCGCGCTCGTCCGCGTGTCCCTCAAGCCGGAGCTCGCCCTTACCGCCCTGAAGGCAGGAGCCAGCGCCGGAGAGCAGCCGCGTCGCCTCGTCGGTGAGGCCAGCCTTGTCGAAGTCGAAATACACCACCAGGTCGGCGCAGCCCGCTGCGACCTCCTGCTTGGCGACCACGGTCAGCCCCCTGCGGAGGACCGAGCTGCTACCGTCCGGGTTGGTGACCGTGACGTCCCAGGTGCCCACCGCCTGTGCGCCGCCCCTGACCGAGAGGGTGTTGGCGTCCAGCACCTCGGTCGTCAGGCCCGTCGCCTGCCCCACGTCGACCCTCGCCCCGCTGACAAAGCCAGCGCCGTAGACCGACGCGTCCAGCGCCATCCCCTCCTGGAGGGAGTGCGGATCCATCGACACCACCTGCAGCGCTACCTCTACCTGGGGCGGGTCGGTGTCCGTGTCAAGGACCGGGTCGTCCGGGTGCTTTCCGCAGCGCTCGCAATTGGTGACCATCAGGGGGACCATCAGCAGGAGCGCGCCGTTGAACACGCGGGTCATTGGATAGTGCATGGACACCTCGCAGACATGGCCGCAGAGACTCGGTAACAGCGCGCCACGTCCGACCCCGACACGGACCCGCACATGGCGCCAGCACCCGCTCTGATAACAGGTTGCAGTGGAACTTTGGGCTCTCGATAATTGCTTGACGAGTGATGACTTGAAGTCAGGCCGGACTTCCCGCTATTCTCATGGTGCTGGGTGGTTCGTGCTCGGCCATGTTCCAAAGATCCCCCTCGTAAGTTTTTTTTCCGGGATTCGGTCCCTCGTCGTGAAGTGCAGACCCTCTCGCAAGGGGAGCCAGAAGCGATGATATGAAGCCCACCTACCATAGCGTAGGGGGTCGGAATCAGCCCCACGATCACCACAGCACCGGCCCTCTCCCTCGGGAGAGGGCCGTGACTTTTTTGTGCCTCGACGCTGAGCCACTCGCTCCCTGGGAACCCCCCGGCGGTCCGGCTGTCAGCCCTTCCCGGGAGGTCCTCATGACCCTGATACTCCTCGCCTTGAGCCTCGCGCTCGGATCCCCATCCACCGAGCGCCTGGGCCCGACCGTCTCGCCAGCCCTGGGGGTGAGCGACGACGAGCGCCTCTCTATGGCCCGGCAGCGCATCAGGGACTGGGACTACGAGGGCGCCCGGATCCTCCTCGATCAGATCGGGCTCGAAGCGAGCGAGGAGGCCTCCTACCTCTATGGCGTCGCCTGGGAGCTGGACCGCCAGCCGCGCCGCGCCATCCGCCAGTACCGGCGAACGCTCCGCCAGTGGCCTGACGGCGCCCGCAGCGCCGACACAAGGTTTCGCATCGCCGAAGCACAGGGGACCCTCGGACACCTCAGGAAGGCGCTCCGACACATCGACGCGCTCGGCGACTTGGACGACTACCCATCCGACGACCGGACCAAGGTGCAGCTCGTCGAGGGCATCTTCACCCTGCAGCGCGGGCGTGTCGACGAGGGCCTCGCGCTCCTCCAGGGGCCGCTCACCCAGGCGGGCCCTGAGGTGGCCCCGTTCTACCAGGCAAAGGCCCGAGCGGAGATCACCAGGGCGATGCTCGCCGACGCCGCAGCGCTCCCCATCACCGGCCCCGAGGAGCGCCAGATCGCCAACCTCGACCGCCGCGCCGAGCTGATCGGGAGGGCCGAGAAGCAGATCACCCTGGCCGCCCTGCTGCAGCAGCCGGAGTGGGTGCTGGAGGGCCTGCTGCTGATCGGGCAAGCCTATGAACAGGTCGGAGACGACCTGCTCGACGCACCCGCCCCCCGCGCGCTGTCCAAGGACCAGCGCGGTGCCTACAAGGACATCATCCAAGAGCGGGTCCGCGTCGTCTGGGGCAAGGCCTCCCGCTATTACGCCCAGGGCCTCGACGTCGCGGAACGCCTCGGCTGGGAGAGCAGCAGGGTGACGGCCCTTCGCGAGGCCCTGGCGCAGGTGGAGGCCAAGCGCTCCCCCCCCTGAGAGGACGCGGGGCACCGCGGGCAGCCCATCGGCTCCTGGTGCCCCTGCCACTCTCAGTCCTGGCCCTTGAACCAGATGGGGACGTCGTAGTCGCCAGTGTTCCCGAAGTGGGAGGTCATGGGCCTGCGGTTGTTGCGGGCGGGCAACACGGTCCCCGCAGACTCACCGAGGGCGCGCTCCGCCCTGCGGGCCTGAGGCTGCAGGATCTCGTTGCGCGCGTCGAAGCCGGTGGCGATCACCGTCACCCTGGTCTCGTCCTTCATGGCGTCGTCGAGCACCACGCCCCAGATCACCTCGGCGTCCTCGTGGGCCTCTTCCTGGATGAGCAGGCTCGCCTCGTACACCTCGTGCATCGAGAGGTCGCTGCTACCGGCGATGGAGATCAGCAGCGAGGTGGCGCCGCTGATGGTCACGTCGTCGAGGAGCGGCGAGTTGATCGCCCGCGACGCGGCCTCGGCGGTCCGCATCTCGCCCTTGCCATAGCCAACGCCCATCAGGGCCAGGCCCTTGCCGCGCATGGTGGTCCGCACGTCGGCGAAGTCCACCTGCACCAGGCCGTCGTCGTTGATCAGATCGGAGACGCCCTTCACCGCCTGGAGCAGCACCTCGTCCGCCATGTGGAAGGCCTCGCGCAGCGCGGTCTTGTTGGTGGTGAGGTTGACCAGGCGCTGGTTGGGGATGGTGATCAGGGTGTCAACCGCGGCGGTGAGCGCCTCGATGCCGGACTGCGCCTGACGCATCCGGCGACGCCCCTCGAAGTTGAAGGGTCGCGTGACCACCGCGACGGTGAGCGCGCCGATCTCGCGGGCGACCTCTGCGATGATGGGGGCCGCGCCTGTACCGGTGCCGCCGCCCATGCCCGCGGTGACGAACACCATATCGGCGCCGTGGAGCAGCTCCGCGATCCGATCACGGTCTTCGAGCGCTGCCTCGCGGCCGAGCTCGGGGTTGGCGCCCGCGCCGAGACCCCTGGTGAGCTGCGCACCCAGCTGGAAACGGGCCGACGCGAGCGAGCCCCGGAGGTCCTGGGCGTCGGTGTTCATCGCGATGAACTCGACCCCGGACAGGCCGGAGGAGATCATGGTGTTGAGCGCGTTTCCGCCAGCGCCGCCGACGCCAACGACCTTGATCTGAGCGTTGCGAGGCAGGTAGTCTTCCACGAGATCGATCATATTGTCCTCCGCGAGACGAAAAGAGAGTCAGCTATCGCTGCCGATAAGGGGGGTGACCACCGCGACCCGCTGTGGGCCGAGGTCGATCAGGAGGGGGGCGCCCAGGTTGACGCCAGAGGCCACGAGCCGCTCCAGGCGGCGGAGCTGCCGCTCGTGGTCGTCGAGGCCGAAGATGACGCGGCCCCCCCTGGAGAGGATGACGGTAAAGCCCAGCACGTCGTCGTACTGCACCTCGGAGACCTGCTCCTGGGCGACCAGGCCGAGCCTGGCCAGCGCGTCCAGCAGCCGCACCGCCCGCCCCAGCACCAGCGGGGGGAGCTCAGGGTGCAGGCGCTCCATGTCCGGGCTCAGGCCGGTGATGACAGGAAAGTCCAGCGACTCGTTCCGTGCCTTGAGGAACACCTGCCCGTCATCATCCACGTAGTAGAGCCCGTCGTACAGCACCAGGGCCACCGCCTGCCGCTCCTCCACCGTCACCACCACCTCACCCGGCCACACCATGTGGGCCTCGGCCCGCTCCACCCAGGGGTGCTGCTCTGCCTTGCGCGCGACGCGGTCGGAGGAGAAGGACCACAGCCACGTCCCGGCCGGCAGGTCGACGAGGTGCCGGAGAGAGGCGCTAGAGGCCCGCTGGTTCCCCTCAAAGCGGACAGCCTGGACCACGAGATCTCCGCGGAACTGCGCCGCGAGGAGCACGAGGCCAGAGAGCACCGCCGCGCCCGGGATCAGGGCCCGGACCCACCGGCTGCTGCGCTGGGAGAGGAAGGTGTTCAAGGGAGGATCGGGGGAAGGGAGGGAGGGGTGTCGACGTGGCGTCGGGTGAGCCCCGCGTGGTGCGCGGCTCTGGGGGTTCGATCCCCTTGTACAGCAGAGAGGGTCGCAGCGCAAGTGATCAAGGATCATCCCGATCATTTTTTCTGCGATGGACGATCCTACCGTTGCTTTTTCGCGGTCAGGAATTGACCCCACGTTGGTCTGTCGTAGGGCCGGGCGCGGCCACCGCTGGGCCTCACCGGTCCTGTGGCTTGGGCGAGGGAGGGAGCCAAGGCACTGGAGCAAGGCCCCCCCCCGCCGCGCAGGCGTCCGCTCCCCCCAGTGGGCGAACGCCAGCGCGGCGCCCTGTCCCCTGCGAGGGGGCGCGCCAGCGAAGCGCCAGGGCCGTGTCTGCAGGGCGGAGCGGCGGCGAAACCGCTGCGTGA
Organism: Deltaproteobacteria bacterium; assembly: GCA_016938035.1. GTDB lineage: Bacteria > Myxococcota_A > UBA796 > UBA796 > JAFGVK01. Next base: position 71,905 of record JAFGVK010000181.1, read on the forward strand.
CACCAACGCCCAGGCCTTGGCGCAGCGGTCCCCGGACCAGCCCCCGGGGGCCGCGGTCAGACCTCCGGCCTCATGACGTGGGCGCTGACCAACACCCGCTCCACCAGCTCCCCAAAGCTGACCCCCACCACACCGGCGGCCATGGGGCTCAGGCTGGTGCCGGTCATCCCGGGGATGGTGTTGATCTCCAGGAACACCGGCACCCCGTCCGTTGACCGGACGATAAAGTCGGCGCGCGCCAGGCCGCGACACCCCAGGGCCCCCCACACCCGCACCGCGGCGGTCTGCGCCGCCTGGGTCACCGCTGCGGGCAGGGCGGCGGGGGCCTCGTAGCGGGTGCGGCCCTTGGTATACTTGGCCTCAAAGTCAAAGAAGCCAGAGTCCGGGACGATCCGAACCACCGGGAGCGCCTCACCGTCGAGGACCGCCACCGTGATCTCGTCACCGCTCACGTACTCCTCGACCAGCACCTCGTCGTTCAGCTTCCAGGCCACGTCGAGGGCGACCAGCAGCTCCTCGCGGGTCCTCACCAGCGACATCCCGATGGTCGAGCCCCCCACAGACGGCTTCACCACCGCGGGGAAGTTGAAGCTCTCTGGCAGGGTGTCCCCCGGCCGCAGCACCAGGTCCTGCGCCATCACCACCGCCCCCTGCACCGCGCGCTTGGTGGCGATCTTGTCCATCGCCACCGCGGAGGCCCGCACGTCGGAGCCGGTGTAGGGGATGCCCATCATCTCCAGCAGGCCCTGCACCGCGCCGTCCTCTCCAAAGCGCCCGTGGAGGGCGACCCAGGCGACCTGTACTCCCTCCGCCAGCAGTCGCTGCGGGAGGTCCCTCCCCACGTCGATCCCCACCGCGTCCCAGCCGCGCTCAGCGAGCGCCTCCAGCACCGCCTTGCCCGACTTGAGCGACACCGCCCGCTCGGCGGAGAGGCCGCCCATCAACACCCCGACACGAAGTCCCTTGTGGATCATCCCGACCTCCTCTGCGCCTCAGCGCCCAAGCCACTGGACCGCGGAGCCGATCTCTTCACCCCGCAGCTTGCGAACACGGTCCTGTACCGACCGGTGGACGAGCGCCAGCTCCTCCGCCGTCGCCCCGCCCAGGTTCACCAACATCTCCGGCGCGGCGGGCGGGACCCACACGGTGTGGACCCTCACCCCCGGCACGGTCACCCGCGCCAGCTGCCTGCGGAGCCTGGCGCTCCACGGGTACCAGCTGGACAGGCCGCCCTCGCCCAGCCTGCGGCGCAGCTTGCGGCCCAACACCTCGGGGCGGCCCGCCCGCAAGCTGAACCTCACCCCCAGGATCAGGCGGGACCTGCGGGCCTGCTCCAGGGCTCCCCACTGGGGCCTGCCCCGCCAGAGGTAGCTCACCTCCGAGACCTCCTCGCCCCACACGTCGAGGACCAGCGAGGCCCCGACGCTCCCCACCCCCTGCATCGCGGGTAGCCCCGCGAAGCCGAGCCTGGCGGCGATCGCGTAGAGGGCAGGCAACGGCAAGGCCGCTCCCACGGTGAGCCCGTGCTCCTCGACGGTCACCCGCTGGTAGTCCGAGCCCAGCCTGAGGAGGGCGCCCGGGTGCTCACCGTCCTTCGCCACCACCCTGGTGCCCGCCCCGAGCGGCCTCCAGCTCGGGCTCACCGCGCTCACCGCGCGGATCGCGTCGCCCAGGGCGTGCTCCCGGTGCGCCACCGCCAGCAGGGCGCAGGCGCCCCCGGTGCGGTGCGCGGTGTGGGCCGCGAGCGGCTCATCGGCGAGGAGCACCAGGCTGGTCAACGGCGCTCCAGCTCCGCGGCCAGCTCGCCGAGCACCGAGTTGACGTTGCCTGCGCCCAGGGTGATCACCACGTCCCCAGGGCGGAGCTCCGCCAGCAGGCGGGTCTTGAGCTCCTCCAGGCTCTCCACGACCGCTGTGCCCCTGTGGCCGCGCTCGAGGATGCCCGCCGCCAGCCGCCCGTGATCGATGCCCTCCCGAGGCGCCTCCCCCGCGGGGTAGATCGGGCACACCCACACCTGATCCGCGTGGTGGAAGGCGTGGAGGAACTCGTCCCACAGGGCCTCTACCCGCGAGTAGCGGTGGGGCTGAAACACCGCCAGAATGCGCCGATCCGGGAAGGCCTCCTCCGCGCCCTTGAGGGTGGCCTCGATCTCCACCGGGTGGTGGCCGTAGTCGTCCACCAGCAGCACACCGCCGACCTCAGCGACCACAGTGAAGCGGCGCTCCACGCCGGTGAACTCAAACAGCGCCTCCTGGATCACGGCGAAGGGGATGTCCATCTCCAGGGCGGTCGCCACGGCCCCCACCGCGTTGGAGACGTTGTGGACCCCCGGCATCTTGAGGGTGATGTCCCCCAGCCACTCCTCGCCCCTGTGCACCTTGAAGGTGGTGTGCAGGCCGTCCTGTACCACCTGACTCGCCCGGTAGTCCCCGCGCCGCGCGAAGCCGTAGGTCACCACCTGCCGGCGCACCTGCGGCAACAGCCGCTGGACCACAGGGTGATCGAGGCAGAGCACCGAGAAGCCGTAGAAGGGCACCCGGTTCACGAACTCCATGAAGGTGGCCTCCAGCGCCTCCATCGTCCCGTAGTGGTCCAGGTGCTCGGGGTCGATGTTGGTGACCATCGCCACCGTGGGGTGGAGGTAGAGGAAGGACCCGTCCGACTCGTCGGCCTCTGCCAGCAGGTAGTCACCTCGCCCGAGGAGGGCGTTGGTGTTGCCCAGGCAGGCTAGCCGCCCCCCGATCACCACGGTGGGATCGAGCTTTGCGCCGCGCATGATCGCGGCAAGCATCGAGGTGGTGGTGGTCTTTCCGTGGGATCCCGCCACCGCGATGCCGTACTTGAGGCGCATCAGCTCCGCGAGCATCTCGGCCCGGCGGATCACCGGGATCATCCGGCTCTGCGCCTCGCGGACCTCGGGGTTCTCCGTGTCCACCGCGGTGGAGCGGACCACCACGTCCACCCCCTCGACGTTCTCGGGCCGGTGGCCGATCTGTACCCGCGCGCCGAGCGACCGCAGGCGCGCCACCGCGGGCCCCTCCCTCAGATCCGAGCCCGACACGGTGAAGCCCAGGGTCAGCAGCACCTCTGCGATGCCGCTCATCCCGATCCCGCCGATTCCAACAAAGTGAATGCGATGAAACTTACCGCGAAACATCAGCCCTCCTGAGCGTCGTGCGCGCGGGTCTCCATGCTCACCCTGAGGAGCAGGCCCACGCTGAAGAGGTGAACGACCACCGCCGAGGCCCCGTAGGAAAGGAACGGGAACACCAGCCCCTTCGCCGGGACCCAGCCCACCACCACCCCGAGGTTGATGATGGCCTGCGCGGCCAGCATCGCGGTGAGGGCCGCGCCGAGGAGCCGCCCATAGAGGTCTACCGCCCTGGAGGCGATGGTCACCCCCCTCCAGAGCATGGCGAGGTAGATCATGAGGAACACGAAGAGACCCACGCCACCAAGCTCCTCGCCGACCACCGCGAGGATGAAGTCGGTGTGAGCCTCCGGCAGGAAGCCCCGCTGCGCCAGCCCTGTGGCCAGCCCGTTCCCGAAGGTGCCCCCCGACGCCAGGGCGATCCAGCCCTGGACCACCTGGTAGCCAGAGCCGCTGCCGTCCGCGAGCGGATCCGTGAACGAGGTCAGGCGCACGATGCGATAGGGCTCCAGGATGGCCAGCCCGAACAGCGCCAAGACGCCGAGGCCTCCTAGGCCCATCACCCACCGCCACCTCAGCCCCGCCACAAAGAGCATCACCCCGACCAGCCCGGACATCACCACCGTGGTGCCAAAATCAGGCTCGATAAACACCGGCCCGATCAGGCCCAGCGACAGCACCCCGGCGGTGACCAGGATGGTCCAGTCCCGCATCCGCCCCTCATTGCGCTGCAAGAAGGTGGCGAGCATCAGGATCAGCCCCACCTTGGCGAACTCAGAGGGCTGGATGTTCACCCCGACGTGGATCCACCGGGTGGCGCCGTTCGCGGTGTAGGCCAGGGGGGTGAAGACCAGCATCAGCCCGAGGAACGACAGCCCCGCAGCGGGATAGCCCACCGCCCGCAGCCAGCGCCAAGGCACCACCGTCACCCCAATCGACACCCCCACCCCCAGCAGCACCCCGGCCACCTGACGGTTGAAGAAGGTGAGCGAGTCGCCGTAGACAGCGTCCGCGTGAGAGGAGCTGGCCGAGAGGATCATGAACAGGCCAAACACCACCAGCACGGCCGTCAGCAGCACCAGCGGCCAGTCCCAGGCGCCGAGGCGGGGACGGGGGATCGCGGGGGCCCTCACCTCGTTGGGGGCAATCACTGCGCTCATCGGCCCTCCCCCCGGGCCAGGGCCCGGAACACGTCGCCTCGGTGCTCAAAATTCCTGAATTCGTCGAAGGAGGCGCAGCCGGGGCTCAGCAGCACCGCGTCCCCAGGCGCGGCCAGCGCCTCGCCCGCGGAGACCGCGCCGGCCAGATCGCTCGCCCTGGTGGGGCGCAACCCGAGGGACTCGAGCTCATCGGCGATCAGCGCCCCGTCGCCTCCGAAGCACACCACCGCCCGGTGGCGCTGGAGGTGGGGCAGCAGCGGCGCGAAGCGCTCACCCTTACCCTCGCCGCCCAGGAGCACCACCGCCCGCTGGGCGAGCCCGCGCAGGCCGGTCTCCACCGCGGCGACGTTGGTGGCCTTCGAGTCGTTGATGTACAGCACCCCGTGGCGCTCCCCCACCACCTCCATCCGGTGCGGGAGGGCCCGCAGGGTGGCGAGCCCAGCCTGGACCGCCTGGACGCTGGCCCCGTGGACCAGGGCGAGCATCGCGGCCACCGCGGCGTTGTCGCGGTTGTGCTCCCCCGGGATGTCGAGGTCATCCAGCGACAGGGTGGCGTCCACCCCCCCTACCTGGACCCGCACCGAGGTCCCGTCGCGGACCACCCCGGGCAGGGCGCCGAGCCAGCACCGCGCGCCCCCCTGCCCCTCGGAGGCCGCCTGCAGCAGCGGGGTGTCCACCGGGATCATCGCGGGCCCCTCCCCAAGCCCGTGGAAGATCCGGGCCTTGTGGGCCGCGTAATTCTCCATCGTCTTGTGGCGGCCCAGGTGGTCCGGGGTGAGGTTGAGGATCACCGCGGCGTTGGCGCGAAAGGCGCCGGGCAGCTCGAGCTGGTAGGAGCTGACCTCTGCCACCAGCACGTCGTAGCGCCCCCTGTGGAGCGCGGCGCCCGAGACGGGGTCGCCCAGGTTGCCGCCTACGAAGGGGGCGTAGCCCGCGGCGCGGAGCAATTGCCCCGTGAACCAGGTGACGGTGGACTTACCGTTGGTGCCGGTGATCGCCAGGGTCGGCAGCCGCAGGTGCTCCCAGCCGAAGCCCAGCTCACCCACCACCCGCACCCCCGCCGCGCGGGCCGCAGCGAGGTCCGCCTGCGCCGCCGGCACCCCTGGAGAGACGACGATCAGATCGGCATCAACGAGCGTCTCGCGGCGATGGGGGCCCAGCTCCAGGCGGGCTCCCGCGGGCGCCTCCACCCCCTCGGTCCGCAGGTCGAGGCCCACTACGTCCGCCCCGAGCGACAGCGCGAGCCGCGCCGCGGCCTGGCCGGAGCCTCCCATCCCGACGATGACGACGCGCGCGCCTTGGAGGGTCATAGGCCTATCGCAGCTTGAGGGTGGAGAGGGCCATCATCGCGAGGATGATGGAGATGATCCAGAAGCGGACGATGATCTTGGGCTCTGACCAGCCCTGCTTCTCGTAGTGGTGGTGGATAGGCGCCATCGCGAAGATGCGCTTCTTCCTCAGCTTGTAGGAGCCCACCTGCAGCACCACCGAGAGGGCCTCCATCACGAAGATGCCGCCCACCAGCACGAAGAGCAGCTCATGCTTGGTGGTCACCGCCAGCATGGCCAGGGTCCCGCCGAGCGCGAGGGAGCCCACGTCCCCCATGAAGACCTGGGCGGGGTAGGCGTTGTACCACAGGAAGCCCAGCCCCGCCCCCACCACCGCCATCGCGATGACGATCATCTCGCCGGCGCCAGCAACGTAGGGAATTCCGAGGTAATCAGCAAATTTTGCGTGGCCGGTGACGTAGGCGATCACCCCATAGGTGGCGGCCGAGGTCATCACCGGGCCGATCGCCAGCCCGTCGAGGCCATCCGTGAGGTTGACGGCGTTCGACACCGCCACCGCGACGAACAGGGCGAAGGCCGGGAACAGCCAGCCCAGCGCGTCGGGCGCCCCCACCCACAGCTCGCGGAAGTCGATCACCGCGTCTTTCACGAAGGGGATGGCGAGGGTGGGCTCGATCGCGCCGCTGAGGTGACCCCAGGCGAGCACGCCCCCGCCGATCAGCACCTGCCCGACGATCTTCCAGCGGCCAGCGAGCCCGTCGGAGGACCTGTGCATCACCTTCTTCCAGTCGTCGACGAAGCCGATCAGGCCGTAGCCGAGGGTGACGATGAGCACCATCCAGGTGTAGGCGTCGTCCAGGCGCGCCCAGAGGAGGGTCGACACGGTGATGCCCAGCAGGATCGGCACCCCGCCCATGGTGGGGGTGCCCACCTTGTTGAGCAGGTGGCTCTCTGGGCCGTCGCTGCGGATGATCTGGTTCACCTTAGCCTGCTTCATCCAGCGGATGAAGTAGGGGAACACTAGGTAGCTGAGCACCAGCGCGGTGATCATGCCCCAGGCGGTTCGGAAGGTGATGTAGCGGAAGACGTTGGTACCGGGGAGGTCCAGCGAGGTCATCAGGTGGTAGAGCATAGTCCGTCCTCCGCTTGAAGCATCTGCAAGACGCGTTCCACCCTGGTGCCCCTGCTGCCCTTGAAGAGGACCACGTGCGCCTCAGTGAGGGCCGCGCAGAGGGAGGGTGCCGCGTCCAAGGGATCTGCGTACACCGCGATCTGCTGGGAGACGCCCAGCGCGTGGGCGGCGGCAGCCATCCTGGCCCCCACCACCACCAGCTGATCCAGCCCCAGCGCCAGGGCGTCCCGGATCACCGCCTGGTGCCAGTCCGCCTCGCCAGCCCCCAGCTCGAGCATGTCCCCGATCACCGCCACCCTGACCCCTGGGAGCGAGGCGAGGGTCCGCAGGGAGGAGATCATCGAGGCGGGGTTCGCGTTGTAGGCGTCGTTGAGGGCGGTGGCGCCCCGCGGGAGGGGCTCCCGCCGCAGGCGCATCCCCACCGGGCGCCAGGCGCTCATGTCGGCCGCCGCCCTGTGGAGGTCCAGCCCCAGGCCCAGCGCGACGGCCAGCGCCGCGCCCGCGTCATGGGCGACGTGCTCCCCGGGGGCCTGCAGGTGGGCGGTGACCCGCCCCACCGGGGTCTCGAACACCGCGACGGTGCCGAGCTGCGCTGCCTCCAGCGCCGAAGAGACCAGCCGGATGTCGGCGTCCTCGGCCACCCCCCAGCTCAGCACCCTGGTGCCTGCGGGGCGAGGAATCCGCCGCACGAAGGGGTCGTCCAGGTTCACCACCAGCAGGTCGCCCGCCCTGGCGGTGGAGAAGATCGCGCCCTTCTCTCGCGCGACGCCGGCGAGCCCCCCTAGCTCCTGGAGGTGGGCGGGCCCCACGTTGACGATCAACCGCACGTCGGGTTGCGCGATGCGAGCGAGGAAGTCGATCTCCCCCGGTGAGGAGGTGCCCATCTCGACCACCACCGCGTCCGCGTCGAGCGGGGCGGCGAGGAGGGTCATCGGGACCCCCAGGTGGTTGTTGAGGTTGCCGCCGGTCTGGTGGACCGCGCCCATCTGGCTGAGGGCGGCGTGGATCAGCGACCTGGTCGTGGTCTTTCCCGAGCTGCCGGTCAGGGCGACCACAGGCGCCGTGAGCCTGGCCCTGGCCGCACGCCCGAGATCTTGGAGGGCCCTGGTGGTGTCCGAGACCCTCACCGCGCCGCGGCCCCAGCCCTCGGGGAGCTCCCGATCGACCACACACCCCACGGCATGCTCGATATTGTCGAGAAAATCGTGGCCATCGAACCGCTCGCCCCGCAGGGCCAGATACCAGGCCTCCGCGCTCAGGGCCCTGGTGTCGGTGAGCACGGCGCCCTCGCCGCCCGGCCGGAGCACCTCTCCGCCGGTGGCCGCCGCGATCTGCTCAGCGTTGAACCTCATCGATCCTCCCCTGGAGGTCCCGCAGGACCCGCGCCGCGACCTCGCGATCGTCGAAGGGGTACCGCACCCCCCCGATCTCTTGGTAGGTCTCGTGTCCCTTCCCCGCGATCAGCACCGCGTCCCCTTCCCCCGCGCCGCGAAGCGCCAGGCGGATCGCCGCGGCCCGGTCCGGCTCCACCGCCGGGGTCCCGGACATCCCCGATAGAATCGCCTCGATGATCTGTAGCGGGTCCTCGGAGCGGGGGTTGTCGGAGGTCACCACCTGGTGGTCGGCCAGGCGCGACACCACCTCCCCCATCCTCGGACGCTTGCCCTGGTCCCGGTCCCCACCGCAGCCGAACACCACCCACACCGCGCCGGGGGTCACCTCGCGCACCGCGCCGATGGCCGCCTCCAGCGCGTCCTCAGTGTGGGCGTAGTCCACGAGCACCGCGGCACCACCGCGGTTATCGACCGACTCCAGCCGTCCCTCCACCCCCCTCACCTGCCCCAGGGCGGACGCCGCCTCCTCCAGCCCGACCCCGAGGGTGAGCAGGGCGCCCAGGGCCGCGGTGAGGTTCATCGCGTTGTAGCGCCCCACCAGCGGGCTGCTCAGGCGCACCGGGCCGGCGGGGGTGTGGACGGTCATGGAGAGCCCGTGCGGCCCGAGCGACAGCGCGCGGATCGACAGCTCCGAGCCCTGGTCGAAGCCGTAGCGCCAGGTGTCCTGCGGCAGGCTCAGGCGGTCCAGCGGCGCCTCGTCCACCACCAGCGCCCTGGGAGCGCCTCCCTCAGCCCGAAGGTGCGCGCGAAACAGCCCGGCCTTCGCGTCCAGGTAGGCGTCCATCGTGCCGTGAAAATCGAGGTGATCGCGCCCCAGCGAGGTGAAGATGCCCAGATAGAAGGGGATGGCGTCCACCCGCCGCTGCACCAGCCCGATGCTCGACACCTCCATCGCCACCACCTCGACACCGAGGTCGAGGGCCTCCCGGAACAGGCCCTGGAGCTGGTGTGACTCGGGGGTGGTGAGCTGGGTGGGGATGGCGGTGCCCGCCAGCCAGGTGCCCATCGTGCCCACCCTGCCAGCGCGCCGCCCCAGGAGGCCCAGCGCCTGATCGATGAGGGTGGTGGTGGTGGTCTTCCCGTTGGTGCCGGTGACCCCGATGACCCGCAGGGTCTCTGCGGGCCGGCGGTAGAAGGCCGCCGCCACCTGCGCGAGGGCCGCGCGCGCGTCGCGCACCTGCACCACCGTCACCCCCTCGGGGGCCGGGACCTGCCGCTCCACCAGCACCGCCCCGGCCTGCCCAAGCCCCTCCACGAAGCGGTGCCCGTCCACCCGCTCGCCGGGGATGGCCGCGTAGAGCCAGCCCTCCTGCACCTGCCGCGAGTCATGCGTCACCCCCCGGATCACCCGCGCCGTGGGACCTGAGATCTGGACCACGTCCAGCCGCTGGAGGAGGAGAGAGAGGAGCATGGGGGAGGGCCGGGGAGAGGGAGGGGGGGAGGGATCCCCACAGTACCTCGTCACGGGTCCCCTGGGCAAGGACTTGCCTCGCAAGGATCCTTGCGCGGCACAGGTCCCGGGAGCCCGACGCGAGGGAGCAGGTCAGGTGCGGCACCGCCGCGGCGCGATCGGGCCAGTGTTCGTAGCGAGCATCACCAGATCCCCGCAGGACACGCGGCGCGGTCCGCCGCTCGCCCTGGCGCGCCCTCCCCTGCCCCGCGGGACCAGAGGTCAGGTCCGGCCTGGCGACGGGCGCTCCAAACACAGGTCGCAACCCTTGATGGCGCGCGCCTCCTGGTGGCGAGCAGGGCGCAGGCGGAGCCCTCCCTGACGGACCGGAGCCCGGGGGCCTGGGCCGCGGGCCGTGGGCAGGGTGCCCCGCGCCTTGCGGCCTGAGGATGCTATAGGTGGCCGCCCTCGATGAGGAGTTGCCCATGCCAGATCACCACCCTCTCCGCGCCCCCTTCGAGGCAGCGATCCGGGCAGAGCGGGAAGGACAGCGCCTGTACCGGGAGGCAGCCCAGCGGGTGGGCGACCCGGAGCCCCGCGCCGCGTTCCTCCACCTGGCGGGAGAGGAGGCTCAGCACGAGGCCTGGCTCCGCGGCCAGCTGGAGTCGCTGACCGCCGAGGGGGTCCTGGACCCCACCCTACCCCTGGGCGAGCACCTGCACTCCCCAGAGCTGCCGCTGTTCTCAGACCAATTTCTCGACCGCGCGGGCCGCGCCGCCTACGAGATCACCGCCCTGGCCGCCGGGATCGCGCTGGAGGAGGAGGGCGCGCGCGCCTACCGGCAGCTCGCCGCCAGGGCGGACCTCGCGGACCTGCGGCAGACCTTCCTCGACCTGGCCGCCTGGGAGGAGGGGCACCAGACGCTGCTGCGGCACGCGATGGAGCGGGCCCGGGAGCGCTTCTGGGCCGGCGACCGGGCAGCCAAGGAACGCTAGGGTTTGGCCGGGGACACCGCCGCGGCGACAGGTGGAGTCTTCGCGGATCCGCGAAGCGTGACCGGGTGGATGCCGGGCTCGGGGACCAATACACGCGGGCGGTCCCCCTAACGGCGTGGGTCGCCCGCGCTCCTCGGGCCCGCGCGCGGTGCTCCGCTGGGGAGGCCGCGGCGCCGTGGTCCCAGGGCCGCCCCTGCACGACCGGGCGGTCCGGCCCTGCGTCCCCGCGGGGGGCAAGGGTGTCCGGCGTGGACGCCGCTGGCGCCTCCCAGTTCGGGCGCGCACCTCCGCGCGCTGGCGCGGCGCGTCGAGGCCGCGCACGCCAGGACGCGGCGCCTGGGTCCCTCCCGCCCGCCCCCTAGAGCTCCCCGAAGAGCGCCCTGGTGTTCGCCGCCAGCTGCTCCCTCGCCTCGCCGGGGGAGCAGCCCCAGAGGGTCGCGGCGTAGTCGGCCGTCCCCGCGATGTTGGCGGGCTCGTTCAGCGCACCGGGCACCGGGCCCAGGTAGGGCGCGTCGGTCTCTAGCAGCACCTTGTCCCGCGGCAGCTTCTCCAGCAGCCTGGTGAAGCTCTCGGAGCGCCGGGCGTTGGCCGGGATCGAGAAATACTGCCCCTCCAGCTCTGCGATCTTCATGGCCAGCTTGACCTTCCCGCCGAAGCAGTGCCAGCAGACCCTGGTCAGCCGCTGCTCCTCGACGATCTCCATCATCCGGCGCTCCCGCTTTCGGGTGTGGAGGATCACCGGCTTGTCGGCAGCTACCGCCACCGCCAGCAGTTGGCGCAGCACCTCCTCCTGTCGCCCCCAGAGGAGCTCCGGCACCCAGTAGCCATCCAGGCCGATCTCCCCCACCGCCACCGCCTCGTCGATCAGCGCCCGCACCTGCGCCACCGCCTCCTCGGCGGGGAGCACCGGCCCGTCGTCGCGCTTATACTCGACCCCCGCCGCGATCATCTCGGGGAGCACGGCATCGACGGGGTAGAGCCCGTAGGCCGGGCGCACCAGCGGGTGACGCGCCGCGAGCGCCCTCACCGCGGCGTTGTCGGCGACGTTGAGGCCGTTGGAGATGACCGCGCTCAGGCCAGCGGCCGCGGCCCTCGCGAGCACCTCCCCCTCCATCGCCGCGAGGCGTGGGTCGGTGAGGTGGGTGTGGACATCGGTCAGCATGGGGCTCCTGGCGCCGACTCAGCGAGGCCTGGCGGCGTACTGATAGAACAGCCCGTAGGGATCTGTGAAGCGCCCCGACACCACGCTGAGCCCCTCCCTGGCGAGCAGATCGCGCCACCTAGGGACCGTGAGCTCGTACACGTCCCGCTCAGCGAGCGGCGCCCAGGCCACGTCCACTTGATCCACGCACCACTGGCGGAGGATGCGCTCCCACCGCCGCGCCAGGTCCGGGGTGGGGTCCCGGCGGGCGAGGTCGTGGAGCAGGCTGGTGCCGGTCCGGCGCAGGTAGGAGTCGAGGATGCGGTCGACGAGGACCGGGTCGCCGGGAGGCAGATCGATGTCGCAGAACACGTCGGCCTCGTTGAGGAGCAGCAGCCCCGCCCTGGATCTCAGCGCCTCGGCGATGGCGCGCAGCACCTCCCCCTTGCCGGTGCCGAGGAGGCCGTGCGCGGCCCTGTGCCCGGCGCTCAGGCCCGCGACGTGGTGGAGGGTGAGCGAGCAGAGCACCGCGTCGGCGTCGGGGAGCGCCACCGCCTCCACCGGAGCCAGCACCGAGGCGAGCGCCACGCCGGGGGGCAGCGCGTCCCGCACCGCGTCGTGGGCCTCCTGTGAGGGATCCACCAGCACCAGCTCACCGCGCAGATCGCGCGGCAGCCCGCGCCACAGGCGGCCGTCCCCTCCCCCAACCTCGACCACCCTCCAGCCAGAGCGCCCCGAGAGCCCCTCGCGGAGCAGGGCCCGGTTGGCCGGGTAGATCGCCCCCGCCACGGTGGTCATGGACCAGGCGTCGTAGAGCGAGCCCTCGCCGAACAAGGTGTTCCAGCGCTCGTCCACCTCCAGGGGCCGCGCCCGCTGGAGGGCCCGGACGGCCTCGAGCTGCTCCCCCCTGGGGAGCTCGAGGACACGGGCTACCTCCGCGACCAGCTCAGCTCCTGGCACTGGTGATCGCCTCGCGCACCGTGGTCAGCAGCTGCTTGCGCTGCCTGGGCCCGGCGCCCTGCTTCTGGACCGCCCGCACCCTGCTGCGGAGCCCCTGCACCGCCACCGCCGGATAGGCCTCCACGAAGGCGGTCAGGGCGTCTGGCTCCTCCAGCAGGCGGGTCACCCAGCGCTCCGCCGCGCGGGCGTCGATCCCGTCGATGCGGTGCCCGTCATCCACCAGGGACTGGAGGGCGAGCACCTCCTCCTCGTCCAGGCGCCGGAGGATGCTGGCGATGGCCTTCACCTGCCGGTTGCGGGCGGCGTAGGCGGTGATGCCCGCGCCGATGTCGATCGCCTCGCGCACCATCGGGTGCATCGCGACGGTGTCTAGGCGCTTGCGCGACACCTCGATCAGCGCCTCGGCCAGGGCCAGCACGTCGAGCGCCTCGCGCCGTGCCTCGCTGCGGGAGCCGCGCTCCTTGAGGACCGGGAAAGGAGACGGCGCCTCTTCTTCGTTGGAGCTCAAGGCTCACCTCCGCGGTGCCGGGGCGAGAACCCCGGCGGCAACGCGCTAGTGGACGTGTCCGTGGGCGATCTCTTCCGGAGTGGCCGCCTCGACAGCGACCACCTTCACGTCGAAGAACAGGGTCACCCCGGCGAGGGGGTGGTTGGCGTCGAGGACCACCGCGTCGTCCCCGACCTCGGCGACCACGAATTCCACCACCCCCTGATCGGTCTGGCCGCGCACCGACATCCCCACCTGCACGTCGGCGGGGAACTGCTCGCGGGGCACCTCGATGGTGCGGCCCTCGTCGCGCTCCCCGTACGCCTGCTCCGGCGGCACCTCAAGGCGGAGCACGTCGCCGGCGAGGTGGCCGCCGAGGCCGCTCTCCATCCCGGGGATCAGCTGCCCGTGCCCGTGGAGGTAGCGCAGGGGGCCCCGACCGTCCGAGGTGTCGATCACCTGCCCGGACCCGTCGGTGAGGGTGTACTCGATCGACACCACCCGATCCTTCTGGATCGAGGCGTCCCCGACGATCGGCGCGCGCTGCACCGGGGCGTGGTGGTGGTGCCCGTGGTCCTGCTTCTTGTCGCCACAGTCCTCACCCTGGCAGGACTGATCCTCGCCGAAGCTCTGGCAGCCGTCGCTCATGTAGCAGTGGAGGGCCTCTGCGACGGTCTTGGCGCCGCCGTGGTGGTAGACCGAGATCCCCTCCTCCAGGAAGCCCATCAGCGGCCTGCGGCCCATGCCGCCCGCGACCACCGCCTGGGCGCCCTCACCCTTGAGCATCCCGACCACCGCGCCGCAGCCGCCCTGATCATGGGCCTCGTTGCCCACTACGCGGACCTGGCCGATCTCGCCTCCGACGAGCTCCACCAGGGTAAAGCCTGGGGAGTGGCCGAAGTGATCGGAGACGGCAGCCTGTAGACCGCCCGGATTCATGCTGGGGATTGCGACGAGCATGGGGACTCCTGGGTTGGGCAGCAGGGCTAGCCCCGGCTCAGCGACCGGTCAAGCGCACAGTGCCCTCTGAGCGGGAAGGATCACCGCTCAGAGTCCGAGGAGGTTCCCAGACCGGCGGACCGCGCCACGCCGGCCGGCCGCCTTGCGCGACGCGCTGCCTGGGGATCGCGTGCGGCCCCCCCGCGCAGGCCTCGCCCTATCGCCGGGCGGGCGGAGGTCTCACCGGGGGGCTGCCCCCAGCCCAGGGCGGCACCGGCGGAATCTCCCGCGTGCGGACCGGCAGGACCGCGCTGCCCGCCGGATGGGGCCACCGGGGGCAGGCGCGGGGGCGACGTGCCCGCCGCCGAGCAGCAGGGATCACCACGAGGAGCGCCGCTAGCGGTCCGATCAGAAGGTGTGTCGAGCGAGTCAAGGAACCCCGTGCCATCATGCGACCGGTTACACATCCTTTTTCGGAGGTGCGCATGAGGTCTCTCCCACTGGTGCTGGTCGCGCTAACGGCGGGATGCAACGAGTACGGGGTCATTACCGACCTAAGGGAGCAGAATATCGAGCAGCGCTACGAGATCACCGGAGCGCGCAGCGACATCCTCTTCTACGCGGACACGTCTTCATCCATGGAGAGCGAGCTGTACCGCATGGGGCGAACGGTCGAAGAGTTCGTCTCTAGGCTCGAGGGCGCCGCCGAGGACTGGCAGATCATCACCGTCACCGGCCCCGACGGCTGCGGCACGGTGGGGGTGCTCAACCCGCAGACGCCCGACTGGAAGACCCTCTTCGCCGAGGGGATCACCACCAAGCCCGCCGACGACGACGTGGACGAGTGGGGCCTGTTCAACGTGCGCCAGGCGATCATGAAATCCGCCCCCGGCCTGTGCAACGACGGCTTCATCCGGCCTGAGGCCACCCTCCACGTGATCTTCCTCTCCGACGAGAAGGACACCTCGCCCGGCTATGAGATGGGCGGGGACTACTGGCGCGACTACGTGGACCCCATCCGCTACGTGAAGGACTCCGAGGCGCAGGTGAAGCTCTCTGGCATCATCGGGCCCACCCCCAACGGCTGCACCGGCGCAGACCCGGGGTACGGTTACGCCGAGGCGGTGCAGTTCACCCACGGTGAGCAGATCTCGATCTGTGATGACTGGACCACCCAGGTCGAGATCCTCGCCGACGCGTCGGTCTCGCAGGACTTCTTCCCCCTCCAGCACCAGCCGATCGAGGGCACCCTGCAGGTGCTGCTGAACCAGGAGATTCTGGACAGCGGCTGGGCCCAGGAGGGCGAGCTCACCGAGGGCACGCTGGGGGTCCGGTTCAGTGACCCGGTGCCCGGCGCGTGGGATGAGGTGTTCCTCAACTACCGCGCCATCGTCGAGGTTGAGGTGGACGAGGAAGGCAACGTGGTGGTGTCGGAGGGCGAGTAGCCCCCCCCGGAGGCTGAGTCCCCGGAGCGGCCCCTGGCCCGTGTGACCGGGGCCGCGCCCGTCACGGCGCCAGTCGCCCGCGCCGACGCGCGTGCCCCTCGACGCGGGCCCCTGGTCCCAGGCAGGTCGCACGCAAAGGTGCGCTTTTTCCCTGTAGAGCGGCGAACACGCGCCGCCCTGCCTGGTGACGCGGCGCCCTCCTCAGTCCGGGAGACTATCGACGGCCTTGGGGCCGCCGCCAAGGGGGCTACACTCTCCTTCAGTGTCCCCCGTTGGGGCCTGGGACTGCGTCCCTCCCCCCTGCTGAGGGCGTGCCGCCCCCTCTCCCCCTGCGTGATCGGGCGCTCCCCCGTGCCGGAGGCCCCCCGCAGGGCCCCCTTGGGCGAGACGGTGATCAAGGCCCGCACCAGCACCCGTGGCGAGAGGGTGTGCACGACAGTCCCTGGCGACCCTCTGGAAGATTCGACGCGCATATTCATCCGATGGTTCCGCTAAAAGGATAGAGATCGTCCTGTGAGACTGTCTGGCTGATGGATCGGTACCCCCGTGAGCCCACTCGCTCGTCCCGTGCGATCGCGTCCTCGAGCGATCGGCGCGGTCCCGGAGCCCCCATGCGCAAGCTCGTCGCCCCAGCCACCGCCACCCTGCTCGCCTCTCTCGCCTGTGGCGGCGCGCCCCTGGAGGGCAGCGCCGCGCCCACCCAGAGCGGCGCCCCCCCCTCGGTCGACGCCCCCGGCGTGCTCAGCGCCTACACCGCCCTCAAGGACACGGGCTGCGACCCCATCGCGGCGGGGATCGACTCTCCGA
>JAFGVK010000027.1 GCA_016938035.1 Deltaproteobacteria bacterium
TCGTCACGACACCGGTCACGGTCCGAGAGCGGCGGCACGAGATCATCTATGAGCTCTCGGCAAATCCCCGAAGCCCGAAGAACACCGGGCGACTACGAGCGGCGTGCGACGAGATCACCCGCCGCAGCCTCCGCTTGGACAACAAAGCGCTGCGCTTCACGGTCGTCGACCGCGGGGGTGGCTCATGACGGGTGATCGATCGGTCGCAGCGGGCCGAGGTCCCTGTCAGCGGACGGCCCTGTGCCGGCGGGGGGGGCGCCGGGCGGGATCCCACATCTCCCCACTTCGATCCCTGTCGCCGCGTCACAGGCCCAGGGGTTCGGACGCGAGCCCCTGCCAGAGATCCAATATCTGTCCGGAACAGGACAGGTGAACGGTTCAATTATGTCGTATTTTCCGATCTTCTGGAGAGGATCGCGTCTCGCGCGGTCAGGTCAGCGACCCGGAGCGAGGCGAGCGAGGGATGCGCTTCGCCTGATCGGGAATTGTCTTCGGTTGAACGCGTATTGATCCGAGGGCGTGGATCAAAGTGGATCAGAATGGTTTGCAGGGGAAAGAGGGTGGGGTACTTTGAGATCGCCAGCTCACCCCCTCCCCAAGCCATACACCATGTTCAGAGTCCGCCTACAGGCCAGCGCGACCTTGGATGACAAGGGTCGCCTCGCGCTCCCCGCGCAGCTCAAGCGCGCGCTGGGAGATCGGGGGCTGTACAAGATGGTGTGGATGGTTCACCGGGGGGCGATCTGGGGGTACACACTGGAAGATTTCGATGCCATCGAGACACAGTGGGGGGACCGTGATCCCTTCGAACCCGAGGTGCTGCAGTTCACCCACGCGGTGCTCGCCACGGCTCAGGACGTGGAGATCGACCGGCAGGGCAGGGTGCACATCCCCCCCATGCTCCGCAAGCTCGCGGGCCTGGACAAGAGCGTCGTCATCACCTCGGTGCTCAACCGGATCGAGGTGTGGGACTCGGAGCGCTGGGAGGCTCGCTACCTGCAAGCAGTCACAGGGCTAGAGCAGTCAGGCGGCGCGTCGTGAGCGACTACCAGCACATCACCGTGCTCCTGGAGGAGGCTGTGGCCGCGCTGGCCCCCGCGGACGGGAAGGTGTACGTCGACTGCACCCTCGGAGGGGGCGGGCACGCTGAGGCGCTGCTCTCCGCCGCGGACTGCAGGGTGATCGGCCTCGACCGAGACATGCAGGCGATCTCGGCGGCTGGCGCTCGGCTCGCTCGCTTTGGCGATCGCTTCCAGGCGGTTCACGCGCCGTTCTCCGACCTCACGGGGGTGTTGGGGCGGCTGGGGCTGGCTGGGGTCGATGGGGTCCTCGCAGATCTCGGGGTCTCGTCCCCACAGCTCGACCAGCCGGAGCGCGGCTTCTCGTTCCGCGGCCACCTCATCGACATGCGGATGGACCCCAGCCAGCCCCTCTCGGCGCTGGAGGTCGTGAACGCCTGGCCGGAGGAGGAGCTCTCGAGCATCCTCTACCGCTATGGTGAGGAGCCCCGCGCGCGGCGGATCGCCAAGGTGATCGTCGCGGGGCGGCCCTGGGAGGACGCGACCGCGCTCGCCGACGCGGTGGGGCGCGCCACCGGCCGGAAGCCGGGGCACACTCACCTGGCCACCAGGAGCTTTCAGGCCATCCGTATGGCGGTCAATGACGAGCTCGGAGAGCTGGAGCGCCTGCTCCCCGCCGCGCTCATGGCCCTCAACCCCTGCGGGCGCCTCGCCGTGATCAGCTTCCACAGCCTAGAGGATCGCCTCGTCAAGCAGTTTGTCTCCAGAGAGTCCGGTCGCGGCGCTGCGCGCGACCCGTGGGGGAATCCCATGACCCCAGTGCGACTCGCCTCCCTCCCCCGAACCCGCCCCCGCCCCGATGACTCCAACAGTCGCGCGCGCTCTGCCCACCTGCGCGCGGCGGTGAGGTTGCCGTGTCCCACCCCATGAATCCCTCCATCCTCCGTTCCGGTACCGTCGAGTGGTCTCTGCAGCACGTCTGGCCTCTCTGGAGACATCTCTTTGTTGGGACGATCCTAACGCTGATGGTCATGCACCTGATCTCGGTGCGCCTTGAGGTGCAGCAGCTCACCCGCGACATGGATCGGCACACTAGGCTGGTCCACGAGGCGACGGTGCTGCAGGAGCGCCTGCTGCTGGAGCACGACACCCGGCGCAGGCTCATCGCGCTGGAGGCACAGGCAGAGGAGCTCATGGTGAGCGCCCGCGCTGGGTACGTGCGGCGATGACCGCGGATCGCCGTGTGCTCCCCGCAGAGAGCCGGGAGCCCCGTGTTACGGTGCTCGCTCGGGCGGAGCGCCGGATCAAGTTGATGGGCTTCGTCTTCTTGCTGGCGATCGGTGCGATGGGCGCCCGGGGGGCGATGCTCTGTATGGTCCCCCAGCAGGCGATCATCGATCGCGGAGAGGTGCAGCGCTTCGACCAGGTGCCGCAGCAGGGGAAGCGGGGGGACATTGTCGATCGCCACGGCAGGCGGCTGGCGGTGACGGTGGACATGCCCTCGGTGATCGCGGATCCCGCCTTGATCAACGAGGAGGACCGCCACCAGCTCGCGGTGAAGATCGCGGACATTCTGGAGGCGGACCCTGGAGAGGTCGAGGAGCGCCTCGCCCGCAAGAGCCGCTATGTGCGGATTGGCACCAAGGTCCACCCGGACAAGGTGCGGCGGATCCGCGCCCTGGGGAGCCGCGCGATCACCATTGAGGAGAACTCGCTCCGCTACTATCCCGACAAGAGCCTCGCCTCTCAGGTTTTGGGGTTTGTGAACAGCGCTGGTGACGGGCGTGGGGGGCTGGAGGCCTACCTCAACGCCGACATGAAGGGAACCACCACGCTGCTCCAGCGCCGGCGCGATCGGCATGGCTACGACGTGGACCGGCCCGCCGACGCTGACTGGCGGACCCACGCGGGGCATACGGTGCACACCACCCTCGATCGGTCCATCCAGCGCATCACCGAGCGGGCGCTCGCGGGGGTGATGGAGCGCCACGAGCCGCTGTCGGCCACCGCCATCGTGGTGGACGTCGAGACAGGGGATCTCATCGCCGTGGCCAACGCCCCAACCTTCAACCCCAACCAGGTGGGAGGAGACCCCGAGCCTCGCCGCAACCACGCGGTGCAGGACGCCATCGAGCCGGGCTCGGTGTTCAAGCCCTTCACCGTCGCCGCCGCGCTCGAGGAGGGGCTGGTCAACGAGCGGACCCTGATCGACTGCGAGGGCGGCCGCTGGCCGGTGGGCCGGGCTCGGATCCGGGATGACCACCCGCACGGAGTGATCACCGCCACTGAGGTCATCAAGTACTCCTCCAACATCGGCTCTGGGAAGCTCGCGATGATGGTGGGGGCCGAGAAGTTTATCGGCTACCTCCGTGATTTTGGGTTCGCCGCAAGGACCGGGGTGCCGCTCCCAGGAGAGCGCCGCGGGGTGCTGCGGAGCCCGGACCGGATCAAGCCTATCGAGCTGGTGACCACCGCCTTCGGGCAGGGCACCACCGCCACGCCGCTGCAGCTAGCCATGGGCATCGCCGCCATCGCCAACGACGGGGTGCGGATGCGCCCCAGGCTGGTGACCAGGGTGGAGGACGCGCACGGGGTCCCCGAAGACATCTTCCCCCCCGTTGAGGTTCAGCGGGTGGTCAGCGCCAAGACGGCCCAGGCGGTCGCGAGGATGATGATCACGGTGACCGAGGCGGGCGGCACCGCGACCAGGGCGCAGATCCCCGGCTACCAGGTGGCGGGAAAGACCGGCACGGCTCAGAAGGTGAAGGACGGAAAGTACTCCTCGGACCGTATCGGCTCCTTTGTGGGCTTTGTGCCAGCCAAGGATCCGGTGCTGGCCATCGTGGTGGTAGTGGACGAGCCCACCAAGGGCAGCAGGTACGGCGGCATCGTCGCAGCTCCCGCCTTCGCCGAGATCGCCGAGCAGGCGCTCCGCGAGCTAGGGGTGCCGCCAGACCCCGCCCTGATGAAGGAGGCTCCTCCCCCGCTGCCTACCGAGCCGGTGGCGGAGCTCGCGCCCATCGAGCTCACTTGGGAGGGCGTCGGCTGGCGTATGCCCGATCTCACCGGCAGGCCGTTCCGAGAGGTGCTGGCGGCGGTGCAGGGCTCGGGCCTCAGGCTTGAGCTTGAGGGCGGTGGCTTCGTCGTCGCCCAGCAGCCCGCGCCTGGCGCCTCCCTCCCTCCCGGTCAGACCCTTCGCGTCGTCTTTCAGTAGTCAAACCCTCCCTCCCCCAGGCTCCTCGCTCGTGATCACCTCCCTGTGCTCCCAAGGGGCACACCCGTAGAGTGGCTGCGCTGGTCCCGCCTCGTGGACGCCCTCAGGGCGTACGCGTCTCCCGTCCTCGGAGATCTCCACGCCAGCGCCACGCCACCTCTGCGCCTCACGAGCGAGGCGTCCCCCGCCCCCGCGTCGGGTCCGATCACTCGGGCCCGGCGCTCGGGGTGCAGGTGGAGATCCAGCGCCTCCCCTCCGCTGAGAGGCCTGTGATGCGGGTCACCCCGTCCTCGCCCGCGCCGCAGAAGGAACCCCCTGGGGTCCTCACACAGCGGGCGAAGCGCCGCCCGTCTGGAGGGTGCTCCCCCCTGGCGCTGAAGGTGCACCGGCGGTCGCCGCGCGCCACCTGCACCTCGATCGCGAAGCTGGAGATGCGGTAGTCGAAGCTCCCAGCCACCCGGTCGCGGTAGGCGGCGAGCGCCGCCCCGACCCGGGCGAGCTCTCTGAGCTCCAGGTCCTCGCCCTCCCAACGCGGGAGGCAGGCAGCGCGGTCGGCGTCCAGCTGAGCGGTGATGATCCCCCAGCGATCCTCCTCGCTCCAACGGAGCATCACCGGCGTGTCTCCGGAGGTGCAGGCAGAGAGCTGCGCCTCCAGCTCCGCGATCGCCGCCTCGCTCCCGAAGAAGCCCCTGTGGAGCTGACCGATCCCGGTGAAGCTGAGCACCACCCGTGGAGCCTCTCCGGGGAGGAGCACCTGGGCCTGAGGCGTGGGGCCCTCGTCCTCTGCCGAGGACGGTGTGGTGCCTGGACCGGCCTCCCGCTCAACCGACGGCAAGAGGACCTCGCCCTGAGGCTGTGTGGCGGGATCTGGCTGGGAGGAGGGCGGCTCCACCGTGCTCCCCGCGCTGCAGGCGAGCAGGAGCAGCCCCCACCACCCCATCAGAGCAGACCGCGGCGCTTCTTGACCTCTCGCATCGCGTCGGACACCGCGATCTCGAATTCAACAGAGCCCTCGGCGACGTTCTTGACCCTGCCCAGGGCCTCCTCTCGCAGCTCGGTCTCGTCCACGTCGTGCTTGATGATCAGGCCGAGGATCTTCTTGTAGAGGGGCGCGTCCTCGGTGTAGACCTCGTCCACGTGGGGAGAGATGAGCATGTTCTCGGCGAACTGCCTCGCCAGGAAGCGCTCCACGTCATCCCCTAGGGGCATGTCCATCTGCTCGGCCATCTTGGACCGGACCCTCCCGTACTCGTTGTAGGGGATGTTCCGGTTCGCCATGTAGTCGCGGATGCGGTTGCGGAAGGCCTGCTCCCGACGGAGGTACTCCTCCATGATGGCCACGAGGTCCTGCTCTGCCTCTTCGCGGCTCTCGGCGGTCACCTCGATGTCGCCATCCTTTGCGAGGAGCTTGATGGTCTCCTCGGCGATCTGGGCGATCTTGGTGCGGTACAGCTTCATCAGCCCCCCTTGGTCAGTTATCGGGCGCAAATAGCCCGAACAGGCCTACAAGGCTACGGTGAACCCGAGGGCCAGCCGGATCGCGTTCCAGCTGTAGGCTTCCCTCCTAGCGTTATACGCTGCCAAGGTTCCGTGGAGGTCGGAGGCGGGGAGGAAGGCCAGCGCGTACCCCACCTCCAGGTTCAGCGCAGACGCCTCGGACAGCGGCCGGCGGGCGCCGAGCACCAGCTCAGAGAGGGGCCGCAGCTGGCTGGTGTAGGGGTCGATGTTGTTCGCGTCGTTCAGATCGTTCTGTTCCGGATCCATGAGCTTGGCGGTGGACTCGTGGAAGGAGTGGTAGGTCCCGATCCAGGCCATCCCCACTCCGCCCCCGAGGTATGGGGTGAAGGGCAGGTCCGACGGGACGTAGGCCTCCACCCCGACGAGCAGGGCGCCGCCCACTAGATAGGAGGGGTGGTCGGAGTCCCAGAAGCGCACCTCCTCACCGTTGATGGGCTCGCCCCAGGTGATCCTGTCGCTCCCCGCGGCGAGGTCAAAGCGCCCATCCAGGCGCAGGCGCACCCCCTCGGTCAGGTCCAGCCGCAGCGGGATCCCGAGGCTCAGCCCTGGGCCGAAGCGCGTGGGCTCACCGCCCTCGGGGAGGGGGACTGCGTCAGACTGATCCGCGCTTAGGGCGAGGGTCACTCCTGCGGACAGTGTCCCCTCGCTAGCGATCGAGGGCAGGGCGAACAGGAGCGTGAGCGTGGTGAGCATCGTTCATCCGCGACAGGTGGACGCTAAGTGTACCCCAAGGCGGCGCCAGGAGCGCACGGTCGACAGATTGTCTCGTTGCCAAGCGAGATGCGTCAGGACAGGGCGCAGAATCCGAGAGGCGCGCGTCCCCGTGCCCTCCGCTACTTGTCCATCAGGGCGGCGAGGGCGTCCTCATCGACGATGATGACCCGCTTGGCTTCGGTGACGATCAGCCCCTCCTTGCGGAGGTCTAGGATCGCGAAGCTCACCGTCTCACGGGTGGCGCCGATCAGCGAGGCCATCTCCTTGTGGGTGAGCTTGAGGTTGACGATGGTGCCCCGGCTATCACGCACGCCAAAATCGCGGACCAAATCCAGGAACAGGGAGGCCAGACGTGCGTGAGCGGTCTTGAAGAGCAGCCTGCCGACCCTCGCCTCCAGCCGCTCGCGGCGCTCCGAGATCACCCGCGTCACCGACAGGGCGATCTCTGGCTGTGCCCGCAGGAGCTGCAGGAAGGCGTCGCGGTGGGCGACGAAGAGGCTGCTGTCCTCGTAGGCCTCGGCGTGGGTGCTGTGATCTCCTGGGGAGAAGATCGCCATCTCGCCGAAGATGTCGTTGCGCGTGTAGAACTGGAGCGTGAGCTCTCGCCCCTCGTCGGAGATCTTGGAGGTCTTGACGACCCCGGAGCGGATGAAGAACACGTGCTCCGACGGGTCTCCCGGGCTCCACACCATCCGCTTCTTCAGCCAGTCCTGCGGCTCCACTTGCGCCAGGAAGCGCTCTAGGGGCGCGGTCTGCACTCCCTCAAAGAGTGGTAGATTTTTGAAGAACCAAGCTTTGTTACGGCGCATTGAAATTCCGTGTCTACCTGGGTGAGGTGGCACCCGCTCTGCGATATTCGGGTCGGCTGGGAGGCTGAATGCAACCTCGTGTCACTGCGGTCCTTCTCGCGGCCGGTGGATCTCGCCGCATGGGTCGGGCCAAGGGGCTGTTGTCGCTTGGGGGAGACCCCATTCTGAGATTACATGTAACGGCTTATACCGAGATGGCGGGGCGAATTGTTGTCGTATTGGGCCACAGGGTGGTTGAGCATCAGCATATCCTACCATCGACAGTCGATGTGGTTGTGAACTCCAGGTGGGAGAGCAGCTGGCCGGCCGACTCGCTGCGCTTGGCGATCTTGGAGCTGGGCCTCCAGGGGCCTCTCTGGGTCTCGCCAGTCGACACCGCACCCCCGGCTCGGGCGACGCTGGCTGCCTTGGTGGGGCATGGCGAGAGCGCGGTCCCTGTTGGGCCTGACGGTCGGCGGGGGCACCCAGTGTGGCTCCAGGCCCCAGAGGTGGAGGCGGTGCGCGCGTGCGCGCCGGAGGGGGGCCTGAGGACGCTGTTGTCCGGTGCCGTCGAGGTCCCGGTGGCGGACCCCTGCGTGGCGCTGGATTTCGACACGCCCGCCGCCTGGGAGAAATTCAGGGGTCTGTGGCGCCAGAGGGCTTGACGTCCGCACCGCGCGTGATACATCCACCCCGCTTCGGCTGGGTAGCTCAGTTGGTCAGAGCACACGGTTCATACCCGTGGTGTCGGCGGTTCAAGTCCGCCCCTAGCCACCACATCGGCCCGCTGGTTCTTCCAGCGGGCTTTTTTGTCTTTGACCTAGCTGGCCCTTGGAGGACGCCTCGCGGGGGAAGGGAGGAGCGGACGCGTGCGCTCTCACCGTGGTAGTCTGCCTCTGGCTACAGGTGGACGCTTGCCCCTCTCGTTGTTCAAGGCTTCAGCGCCGGGCTTCCTCGCGGGGATGGGGGTGGCGGTGGCCTGTGCGTGGCTCTGGCGGCCGGCGCCACTCCCCAGCATCTACGCGCGCCTCGCCCCGTCGGTGGTCTCAGTGGAGCTAGCCGGGCGGCAGGGCAGCGGCTTCGCGGTGGGCGTGGACGAGGTGCTCACCGCCTGGCACCTGGTGGTGGGTGAGGAACACTGTGTGGTCCGCGGATACGGTGGGGAGCA
>JAFGVK010000182.1 GCA_016938035.1 Deltaproteobacteria bacterium
GACACAGACACAGACACAGACACAGACACAGACACAGACACAGACACAGACACAGACACAGACACAGACACAGACACAGACACAGACGCTGACACCGACGGCTTCATCGAGGGCACCGTGGTCATCGGCGACTGCACCGCGATGCCCCAGGACGTACTGGTCTGGGAGGTCCCTGAGGGCGGCTACTGCGTGGACGGCCTCCCGTCCGGTCAGTCCGCGACCCACCGACACACCTGGCCGGTCACCGCCGGCGCCTTTGACGGGGTGCTCACCGAGGGGAGCTACGCCTTCACCGCGACCACCTCAGAGGCGGAGGGCTGCGCCGATGCCACGGTCACCAGGGGCCAGACCACCCAGGTCAGCCTGGCGCTGCGGTACATGGACATGGCCGACGCCCCCTATCTCTACCTCTACCCCGAGGAGCCCACCGCCGTCGTGGCCCAGCTCTCCCGGCCCGATCGGATCACCGTGGCGGAGCCGGCCTACCCCGAGGCGGGCTGGGAGGTGCTCGCCCAGCCTGACGGGGCGCTCCTCACCGCAGAGGGCTGGCGAGACTTCCTCTTCTACGAGTTGCTCCTGCCGCCGAGCACCTTCCAGTACGAAGAGGGCTGGTGCGCCCCCGGCAACCAGACCCAGGCCACCATCGAAGCGGCGATGCGCGCCTGGGGCTTCCTCGACGCGGAGGTGGACGACTTCACCGCCTTCTGGGACCCGGTCTTCCCCGACGAGGGGGAGATGACGGTGTTCCCGCAGGTGGGAGCGCTCTACCCGCTGCGCCTGGACCCCGCGCCCGACCACCTGCTGCGCGTCCTCTTCGTGGTGGCGCCGGGGTGCCAGGCGGCGTCGGCGCCGGTGGTGGAGGTGGTGCCTCGGGTGGGGTTCCACGCCGCAGAGTGGGGAGTCGTCCTGCAGGACGGCCTGCGCCCCGCGGGGCTGGTTGAGACGGGGATGTAGGGCTCCCCGGCACCTGCCCGGCCCTGGCGCGCGCCCGAGGCGCGGGGCGCCGTGCGCCGGGTCGCTTGGGGACAGCGGCTGCCCGCGCGACAAAAAAAGAGCCCGGACTGGCCGGGCTCTTCGCGACCACCCCCCAGGGCGCTAGCCCAAGAACGCCTTGGCGGCAGCCTCGGCGACCGCCACGAAGGGGTTGGGGTACAGGCCCATGCCGGTGATGGCGATCAGGCAGATCGACACCGCCAGGCGGACGCTCCAGTGCATCGGCACCTCGTCCCGGCGCTCGGTGGTCCCCATGAACATCGCCTTGGCGACGCGCAGGTAGTAGAACAGGCTCAGCACCGACACCAGCGCGCCGAGGATGACCAGCCACTCGAAGCCTGCCTGCCACGCAGCCATGAACACGAAGAGCTTGGCCCAGAAGCCGACCACGAAGGGCACCCCCGCCAGCGAGAGGAGGAACAGCAGCATCGCCCCGGAGAGGAACCAGGAGCGGTGCACCAGCCCGTTGAAGGAGTCGATGCTGTCGTCGCCGCCGTCCTCGCGGATGGCGTGCACCACCACGAAGGCGCCGGCGTTGGTGAACAGGTAGCCCAGCAGGTAGAACAGCAGGCTGGCCAGCCCGTCGACGGTCCCGGTGGCGATGGCCATCAGCAGGATGCCCATGTGGCCGATGCCGGAGAAGGCGAGCAGCCGCTTCACGTTGCTCTGCGGGAGCGCCATCAGGGTCGCGAGGACCAGCGACGCCGCCGACAGCACCAGGAACAGCTCCATCACCGTGCCCAGCAGAGCGCCGTGGCCGGGGAGGAGCAGCTGCACCAGCGCCGCCGCGCCCGCCGCCTTGGGGCCCACGCTCAGGAAGGCGATGAAGGGGGTGGGGCTTCCCTCGTAGGTGTCGGGCACCCACATGTGGAAGGGCACCACCCCCAGCTTGAAGCCCATCCCCGCCACCGCCACCGTGGCGCCCAGGGCCAGGAGGGGAGAGGGGTGCGCCGACACCGCCGCCGCCACGTCCGCGATGCGGGTGGAGCCGGAGAGGCCGTACAGCACCGAGAAGCCGTACAGGGTGGCCGCGGAGGACACCGCGCCGGTCAGGTACAGCTTGAGCGCGCCCTCAGCCGCCCCAGCGTCCCGCTTCTGCCAGGCCGCCAGCGCGTAGAGGGGGACCCCCATCAGCTCAAAGGCCACCGCGAGCAGGATCAGGTCCCGCACCCCGGAGAGCAGGCTCATGCCCAGCACAGAGTAGAGGATGAGCTGGTGGTACTCACCCTGGCGCCTTGGCCAGGCCTTGGGCCCGTGCCCCTGCACCGCCAGCACCGCCAGCGCGCCGGAGAGGAGGAAGACCCGCTTGAGGAACACGCCCATCGCGTCCCCCTCGTAGGCGCCGCCCAGGGCGAGGCCGTCGAGGGGGAGGGTCCAGGTGGCCAGCAGCCCGGCGAGGAAGACCCCCAGCGTGCCTATGCCGAGGATCCGCTTGTCCCCCGGGGGCAGGATGAGGTCTACGATCAGCAGGGAGAGAGCGCCGGCGAGGAGGATCAGCTCCACTCCTAGCGGCGCGAGATCCGTCCAGGTCACGGGTGCACCCCCGCGGCGGCCAGCTCACCCAGGTAGGTGACGGTGACCGGGTCGATGAAGTCGAGGAGGAGGCCGGGGTACACGCCGAACAGGACGATACACAGGCCAAGGGTCCAGATCGCTACCCGCTCTGGGCTGGTGGCGTCGGTGAGGTGAGTGAAGCGCTCGGGGGGGCCCTCCGCGAAGAAGACCATCTTGACCGCCCGCAGCACGTAGATCGCGGTGATAAAGGCGCCCAGCACGGCCGGGATGGCCCACCAGGAGTGCGCCCCCTCCCAGGCCCCCACGAAGACCAAGAACTCGGCGATGAAGCCGGCGGTGCCGGGCATCCCGAGCGAGGAGAGGCCGGCCAGCGCGAAGAAGCCCGCGACCAGCGGCATCACCTTCACGAAGCCGCCCATGTCGGGGATCCAGCGGATGTGGGAGCGGTTGTAGACGATGCCGACCAGGGCGAAGAACATCCCGGTCATCACGCCGTGCGCGACCATCTGGTAGATGGCGCCGTTCCAGCCGTTCACGGTCAGGGTGGCCGCGCCCAGGAGCACGATGCCCATGTGCGACACAGAGGAGTAGGCGACGATGTACTTGAGGTCGCGCTGCGCCATGGCCGACAGCGCGCCGTACAGCACGTTGATCACCGCCACCGAGCCGACCCACACCGCCCAGTACTGCGCCCCCTCGGGGAGGAGCATCATCCCGACCCGGATCACCCCGAAGGCGCCGAGCTTCATCAGCACGCCCGCGTGGAGCATCGACACCGCGGTAGGCGCGGCGGCGTGCCCGTCAGGCGACCAGGTGTGGAAGGGCCACAGGCCCCCCAGGGCGCCGAAGCCGATCCACAGGGCGGGGAAGGCCAGCAGCTGCAGCGTGTGTGAGAAGGTGTGCTCCTGCATCTCGAAGAACGAGAAGCTGCCGCCCATCTCCCAGTACATCGCCATCATCGCCGCCAGGATCAGCGCCGAGCCGCCCATCAGCATCAGGGTGAGCTTCATGGCGGCGTATTCCTTGCCGCCCACGTCCAGGTACTGGAACACCACCCGGAACGGACCGGAGGGCTCCACCTTGCCCTTGCTGCCCCAGATCCCGATCAGCAGGTACATCGGCAGCACCGCGATCTCGTACAGGAGGAAGAAGATGAAGAAGTCCTGGGCCACGAAGACCCCAAAGACCCCCGCCACCAGCACCAGCAGGAAGACGAAGAAGTCACGGGGGCGGTCCTCCACCGACCACGAGGCCCACACCCCTGCGAAGATGATGATCCCGGTCAGCAGGAGCAGCGCCACGCCCCACCCGTCCACCGCGAGGTGGTAGTGGATGCCAAGGCTGGGGACCAGCGGGTAGATCTCCTCGAACTGGAAGCCCATCTTCGCCTTGTCGAAGTCGACCGCGACGAGGAGCGAGCCCACGAGGGACACGGTGGCGCCCACCAAGCTGACGAGCCGGATCGCCATCTTCTGTCCTGCGGGCAGGAAGATGAGCACCAGCGCCGCCAGGAAGGGGGCGAAGACGATGAGCGAGAGGATGGGGAAGGAGCCGATCACAGCATCACCTGCGAGAAGGCGGCGAAGACCACCACGCCGATGATCACGGCGTAGACGTAGTCACCGACGTTACCCGTCTGGAGGGTTCGCGCCCGGTCACCCAGGTACAGGGCGAGCACCCCGAAGAGGTTGACCAGCGCGTCGATCACGTAGCGGTCAAACCAAGCCACCGCGGAGGCCAGCCCGGAGAGCGCCACCCTGTAGCCCCAAGCGAAGCCGCGATCGACCACACCGGCGCGGATGAAGTCACCGATCGGGGTGAAGGTCGCGAGCCACGGTGCGGGGGCGCCGCGCCCGAAGGCCACCCAGGAGGTGCCCAGGCCGGCGAGGGCCAGGGTCAGCCCCACCAGGCCGACGGGGGTCACCGCGAAGTGGTAGGGCTCCACGCCGTAGAGGCCAGAGAGCCATGAGCCACCGAAGCCCGCCACCACCGCCAGGGTGGCCAGCACGCCGAGGGGGAGCATCATCGCGAGGCCCCCCTCGTGGGCGTGAGAGACCTTCTCGGAGGGCTCCCCCAGAAAGGCCAGGAACAGCACCCGGCCCATATAGAAGGCGGTGAGGAACACGCCGGCGAGCAGCATCACCAGCGGCAGCCACAGCAGGGGCTGGTGGTGGGTGCCGTGGAGCAGGGCCTCGAGGATGAGGTCCTTCGAGAAGAAGCCCGAGAACACCGGGATGCCCGCCAGGGCCAAGGTGCCGATCAGGAAGACGGTCGAGGTGAACCGCATCTTCTTGAGCAGGCCGCCCATCTCACCCAGCTCCTGCGAGTGGACCCCGTGGATGATGGAGCCAGCGGCCAGGAAGAGCAGCGCCTTGAAGAAGGCGTGGGTGGTCAGGTGGAAGTACCCGGCCATCACCGAGCCGGCGCCCAGCGCCGAGACCATGTACCCGAGCTGCGAGACGGTGGAGTAGGCGAGCACCTTCTTGATGTCGGTCTGCACCACCGCGATGGTGGCCGCCATCAGCGCGGTGAAGGCCCCGAGGATGGCCATGAACAGCAGCACCCCGTGAGCGTGCTCAAAGATGGGGAAGGCGCGGACCACCATGTAGACGCCCGCGGCCACCATCGTCGCGGCGTGGAGCAGGGCGGACACCGGGGTGGGGCCCTCCATCGCGTCGGGGAGCCAGATGTGGAGGGGGAACTGCGCCGACTTGCCCATCGCGGCCACAAAGAACCCGAGGGCCACCGCCGCCACCAGGGGCATGCCCAGGTAGGTGACGTGGGCGTGGTGCAGCAGCTCGGCGGCGTGGGCGTCCCAGCCGAAGCTCCCGGTGTGGGTGAACTGGAGCAGCAGCGCCAGGATCATGCCGATATCGGCGAGCTTGGTCACCCAGAAGGCCTTGAGTGCCGCCTTGGCGGCGGAGGGCTTGTGGTTCCAGAAGCCGATCAGCAGGTAGGAGCAGAGCCCGACGAGCTCCCAAGCCAGGAAGAACTGGAGCATGTTGGGCGCCAGCACCAGCCCGGTCATGCTGAACAGGAACAGGGACTGGAAGGCGTAGTAGCGCCCCAACCCCTGCGGGGTCTCGTCGCTCATATAGGAGAGCGAGAAGACCTGGACCGCCCAGGCGACGGTGGTGACCACCACCAGCATGGTGACGGAGGTGCCGTCCACGTACACCCCGACGTCGGCCATCACCTCACCGGCCCGCCGCAGCCAGGGGGTGGTGAGCGCCACCGCCTCGCCGCCCCGCGCCGAGGACTGGACCAGGGCCGCGATCGCCGCACCGAGGGACACGGTGGCCCCCGCCACGGACAGGGCCGCTGCGGGCTTTCCGGTGTGCCGCACCGGGCGCACCACCAGGAGGAGAGCGGCCACCGCCAGGGGGGTGAGCCAGGCCACTAGGGCCAGATGTTCGATGCTCATTCTCTCAGCTCACTCGCGATGTCGATGAGCACATCGCTGCGGGTGCGGTACAGGAGGACCACGATGGCCAGGCCGATCACCACCTCCACCACCGTCAGGGCGATGGTGAACAGGGTGAAGACCTGCCCAGAGGCTCCGGTGACGAAGCGCCCGAAGGTGAGGAGGTTGAGGTTCACCGCGTTCGCCATCAGCTCCACCGAGAGGAGCACGCCGATCGCGTTGCGCCGGGTGATCACGCCGTAGACGCCCAGGGAAAAGAGCACCGCGGCGATCGAGAGGTAGATTCGGGGGTCGGTGATCATGGGTCGCTGGTCCGGGTGAGGACGATGGCGCCGAGCATCGCGGCGAGGAGGAGCACCGAGAGCGCCTCGAAGGCGAGGAGGTGCTCGCTGAGGAAGAGGTTGCCCACGTCCAGCGAGGTGCCCACGTCCACCACCCGCCCGAAGGCGGGGGTCCGCCAGATAGCGGTGAGGAACAGGACCAGCACCCCGCCCGCGGTCACCGCCCCGAGCAGCTGGTGCTCGGAGGGGTTGGGGACGGTGGTGGAACTGTGCCGGCGCGAGAGCATGATCCCGAACAGCATCAGGGTGATCACCCCGCCGGTGTAGAGCAGGAGCTGGATCGCCGCGATGAAGGTGGCCCCGAGGAAGACATAGACCGCCGCGGTGGTGATCAGGGTCGAAGCCAGCCAGAAGACCGAGTGGACCAGGTTCCTGGTCGTGACCACGCTGATCGCGCTCAGGATCAGGAACACCGTCACCGGGAAGAGCAGTGCGAACTCGCTCATGGCTTTACCTCGCGCTTGGGGTCCTGCATCTCGCGCAGGATGGAGCCGTTGGCCCAGGCCAGGGGTCGCGCCTTGGCGTTGGCGTACAGCTTGTCCATGGTGAGGACCAGGTCCTCACGCGAGAAGCCCGGCTTTTCCTGCACCTTCACCATGACGATGGCGTCGGTGGGGCACACCTGCACGCACATCTCACAGAGGATGCAGGCCTGGAGGTTGAGGGTGTAGTCCGCAGCCCACCCGCGCTTCTTGCCTGTGGCGGGGGAGGCCTCCTTGGGACCGGCGGTCACCTCGATGACGTGGGAGGGGCACACGTTGGAGCACTGCATACACGCGATGCACGCCTGCTCGCCGTGCTCGTTGTGGGTCAGGGCGAAGGAGGCGCGGTAGCGCTCCTCGTGCTGCTCCACAGAGCGCATGCCCTGGGTGATGCGGGGCTTGAAGCCCTGGCGCAGGGTCTCGTAGAGGGCCAGGTGGAGCCCCCGGAGGTAGTGCTTCACTTGCCCTCCATGAGCTGGACCCACACCGCCGAGAGCATCACCAGACCCAGCGACACCGGCACCAGCCAGCGCCACGCCAGGTCCATGAGCTGATCCGCGCGGTAGCGCAGCCAGGTCCAGCGGATCCAGTAGATGACGAAGAAGAGGAACAGGGTCTTGCCGAGGAGCCAGACCACGCCCATCCAGGCGGGGCCCACGCTGAACGGCATGTGGGGCCCACCGAGGAACAGGGTCGCGGTGAGCGCGGCGGCGACGAAGGTGTGGGCGTACTCGGTGAGGACGAACAGCCCCATGCGGATGCCCGAGTACTCTATGGTGATGCCGCCCACGATCTCGCTCTCGGCCTCGGGGATGTCGAAGGGCACCCGGTCGGCCTCGGCGAGGCTGGTGAGGAAGAAGATCACGAAGGCGACCAGCCCGGGCCCAGGCGGCCACACGGCGAACCACCCGTGGTTCATCTGGTAGGTGACGATGTCGTCGAGCGACAGGCTGCCCGCCAGGATGACCGGCACCATCGCGGTGAGCACCATAGGGATCTCGTAGGAGATCCCCTGCGCCACCATCCGCATCCCGGACAGGAGCGAGTACTTGTTGTTGGACGACCAGCCAGCGGCCCAGAGGGGGAACACCATCAGCCCCCCCAGGGCGAGGGGCCAGAGGATCCCCACGTCGAGGGAGGACACCGCCCACGCCGCGGTCCAGCTCCCATCCTCCGCCTCCACCGCCCCCATCGGGACGACGGCCAGCAGGGACAGAGCCAGGAACATCGGGAACCAGGAGGCCAGCTTGAAGATGGCCTGGTCCGCCGAGGCGGGGACCAGGTCCTCCTTCTGGAACATCTTGAGGGCGTCGGCGACGATCTGGAAGATGCCCTGCGGGCCCACCCACACCGGCCCGCGCCGGAGCTGGATCCAGGCGGCGAAGCGCCGCTCGTAGAACACGCCGAAGCCAGCCACGGTGAGCGCCACCGCCAGGAGGGGCAGCCCCACGATCAGGGCGTGGAGATAGGGGTTATCGAGGATCATCGGTCCACCTCACCCATGATGGGGTCCAGGGAGCCGAGCACAACCACCACGTCGGAGACGGTGTGCCCCGGCAGGAGGTAGGACATGGCGGCCATCGCGTGGAGGGACGGGGGTCGGATCTTGAGGCGGAAGGGCTTGGCGCCCTTGTCCTCGCCGCCGCCGATCAGCCAGGTGCCGATCTCGCCGCGGGGGCCCTCGATCGCGGTGTAGCCCCGCCCGTCAGGCACCCTGACCGCGTTGGCCATCTTCACCGGCTTGCTGCCGCAGATCGGCCCCTCGGGCAGCTGGTCGAGGAGCAGGCGGAGGATGCGGACGCTCTCGCGCATCTCGGCCATGCGGACCTCGTAGCGGGCGTAGGCGTCGCAGCCCTGCGCCACCGCCACCCGCACCTCCACCTCGTCATAGGCGTGGAAGGGCGCATCGCGCCGCATGTCGAAATCCACCCCCGAGGCGCGGAGGTTGGGGCCGGTGATGCCCAGGCCCAGCGCGAGGTCGGCGCTCATCACCCCCACACCCTTGGTGCGGAGATCGAAGATGTCGTTGCGGATCAGGCGGAGGTACTCGTCAAAGGCCCGCTCCTGCCGATCGAGGAAGGCCCGCACCCGCTGCACCCAGCCCTCGGGCAGATCGTGGCGCTGCCCGCCGATGCAGTGGGTGTTGTAGTGGAAGCGCGAGCCGGTCACCGCCTCGAACAGGTCGAAGATGTCCTCGCGCTCGCGAAAATTGTACATCATCATCGCGGCGCCGCCGCCGATGACGCCGCCCATGTCCAGGGTGAAGGTCGACAGCCACAGGAGGTGGGAGGCGATGCGCTGGATCTCGGCCAGGATGGTGCGGATGTACCTAGCGCGGCGGGGCACCTCTATGCCGAGGGCCGTCTCCACCGCCACCGCGTACGCCTGCTCGTTGGTCATCGGCGAGACGTAGTCGTGCTTGTTGAAGATCGGGGTCATCTGGGCGAAGGTCAGGCCCTCGACCATCTTCTCCACCCCGCGGTGGAGATAGCCCATGTAGGGCACGGCCTTGACGATGATCTCCCCGTCCAGCACCAGCTTGAGGCGAAACACCCCGTGGGTGGAGGGGTGCTGCGGCCCCATGTTGAGCAGCATCAGGTCCGCTGCGGCCTCGTAGCGGTCGAGCGGGTAGTGAGGGTCGTCCCGGAAGGGCTGGAAGATCGGGTCCATCATCACCTCCAGGGGGCGTGGGGCATGTTGGGCGCGTAGTCCTTGCGGAGGGGGTGTCCCACCCAGTCCTCGGACAACATCAGCCGCACCGGGTTGGGGTGCCCGTCGAAGCGGACGCCCACCAGGTCGAGCTGCTCGCGCTCCTGCAGGTCCGCCCCCGGGAACAGGGGATACAGGCTCTGCAGGTGCGGGTCCGCACCGAGCACCACGCGCCACGCCACCGAGGGGGCGCCCCTCACCGGGCGGCGCAGCACGGTCGCGACCTCGAAGGCGTCGCCCTCAGGGCCGGGGTGGTGGGAGGCGGCCACGGTGACGTAGAGGGTGTAGCCCTGCTCCTTAAGGAGGGCGGCCAGGGGATAGTGGTCCGCGGCGGGCACCAGGAGCACGTCCTGGTCCAGGTCCACGGCGGGGAAGCGGGCGGCGAGCGCCTCGCGGAGGGTCGCGTCCATCACCGCCCCTTCAGCTTGAGGAGGTTGGAGAGCAGCCCCGCGCTCTTGGCGACGAGGTCGCTCTGGCGGTGCTCGTTGCCGTCGAGGCCCATGCTCTGACAGGCGCGAAGCTGCCGCTCGGTCTGGGTCCCGTCGCGGTCGATGACCCTGCCCAGGGCCGGGAGGATCGCCTTGGCGGTCTCGGGCCGGCCCTCTGGCTCGACCCACCGCCCCGCGCGCTGCGCCTCGACCTTCTCTTGCAGGCGCTTCAGGCCCGCCATCAGGTCGTCCCCGTTGGGGGGGCAGCCGGGGATGTACACGTCCACCGGGATCATCGTGTCGATGCCGGGCACCACCGAGTACATGTCGCGGTAGAAGTCGCCGGAGATCGCACAGGAGCCCATCGCGATGCACCACTTGGGCTCTGGCATCTGCTCCCACAGGCGCAGGATCCTGGGGGCCATCTTCACGGTGATGGTCCCGGCCATCACCATCACGTCCGCGTGCCGCGGCGAGGGGCGTGGCACGGAGCCCATCTGGTCGAGGTCGGTCCGGTTCCCGTTCGCGTGCATGAACTCGATGCCACAGCAGCTGGTGGCCATCGCGAAGGTCCACAGGCTGTTCTTCAGGCCCCAGGTGAGGAGCATGTCCACCGTGGTGGTGGCCACGGTGATCCCGGGCATCTTGTCCATGGTGGCGTAGAGCGGGTGCTCGTAGGACAGGTTGGTCTGGTCTACTGCCACTGGATCGCTCCCTTGCGGACCGCGTAGGCCCACCCGATGACGAGGATCCCCAGGAACAGGGTCATGTCCGCGATCGCCAGCCAGCCGTTGTCGCGGATCCCCAGCGCCCAGGGGAAGAGGAAGGCCGCCTCCACGTCAAACAAGACGAAGACGAGGGCGACGACGTAGTAGCGGGGGTGGAACCGAATCCACGCGGGCCCGTCGGGCTCCTCACCGCACTCGTAGATCTCGTGCTTGATCGGCGAGGTCTTCCTCCGGCTCCGCACCCTCAACACCATCCCTACCACGAGCATCGCGATGGGAACGGCGAAGGATAGCAGCAGGAAGACGAGCGCCTGGGTCCATGAGTCCAGCATGGGTCACTCTCCGGCCCCACGGGGTATTGAGATATACGCGGGGGTGCAACCGGCTTTTTCTACAGTTGGCCTTGCAACGAGGACTTAGAGGAGTCGCCCCTCCGAGCGCCGCTCCGACCACGTCACTCACAGGTGAGTTACGTCCGCGCGGTCTGTCGCACGGCGTCGCAGACACACCGCGCCCGCGGAGCGCCTCGACACCCGGGAGAACCCCGCCGTGAACGCTGGCATCGGTCTAATCTTCAGGTTCTTATATGCGTGTGGACTCACGTGACGAGGAGCGATAGGTGAACAATGGGTCTCACGGGCGCCCACCGACCACCAGGTCGGTGAGGAAGCTCACTGCCCCCCCTTGTCACACTCTCTTCTGGTGACGACTCTTGCCGGCGAGAGACGCTGCCGCCCAGCCGCGCTGGGCTCCCTTACACTTTGGAGAACGCAACATGGCGACCAAGCACATCACCACCATGGAAGAGCTCGAAGCCCACCTCGAGTCCAACGACATCGTCCTCATCGACTTCTGGGCCGAGTGGTGCCGCCCCTGCAAGGCCTTCGGCCCCGTCTTCGAGGCCTCCTCGGACGAGAACGAGGACATCACCTACCTCAAGGTGGACACCGAGAACGCCCGCACCCTCGCCGGGCAGTTCGGCATCCGCTCCATCCCCACCCTGGCCATCTTCCGCGAGAAGGTGCTGGTGTTCATGCAGCCCGGCTCCCTGCCCGCCTCGGCCCTCGTCGATCTGGTCGGCCAGGTCCGCGGCCTCGACATGGTCGAGGTCCACAAGAAGGTCGCCGAGCAGCAGGCCGAAGCCTAGCGATCGCGCCCCGCTGCGGGTCGAGGCCGGGGACTGGCTCCCCGGCCTTCGTACATTTAGAGGCTCGCGCGGGCACCGATTCGCTGGCCTCTCGCGGCGTGTCCTTGTCCCTGCGCTCGGCGCGCACAGGCGTACGCTTCCTCCCCAGGGAACGGTGGCCAAACGCTCACATGCCTGGCGACGGGGTGCCCGTGAGCACGCTGGATGACGCGACGGGCTACCTCATCCTGTGGTTCCTTTGAAAGGCGAGGGTCGGACCTCTTCATCGTTTGGCCCAGGGTCTGCTCACCGCCTGCGGTGTGGGCGGCGGGAGAGGGTGCTGCCAGGGCGCTGAGATCCCAATTTCCGACGGCCTGGTGGCCGCCGCCAAGGGGGCTGCGCCCTCCCTCCCCTCCCCCGCGGGGGTCGGGGACTGCGTCCCCCCCCCATCGCCCCCTGCTAGGGGCTCGCCGCCCCCTCTCCCCCTGCGGGATCTGGCGCTCCCCCGCGCCGGAGGCCCCCCATGACCCGCTCGGGCGAACCGGTGCTCCAGGTCCAGAGGTCGTCCTGTGAGACGGTCCGGAAATGGACCGCTGCCCGCGCGCGTCACCGCCAGCGCGGCCCAGGCTGCCCCCAGCGGTCCTCCCACAAGGCCCCATCGCGGGCCCACGGGGCGCGAGGGAAGGCGGGCGCTGGGCGGGCGAGGCGCCGGCCCCCCATGGCCGCGAGGAGCTCGGGGAGACCCCTGGACGCCTCGCGGGGCGCCTGCGCACCGCGACGGAGGGCGCCCCTCACGGGGCGAGCGCCGACCGATCCAGAACGTCACCCGGGGCCGAGGCTCCCGTCCTTGGCGATCACCGGGCCCCTGCCCGGGAAGTCCTCCTCGGTGAGCGACCGGATCAGGTCGATCGCCACCCCCTCGGGGTCCGGCACAGGGACCCCCTTCCCCTCCAGCCGCACCGGCAAGATCTTCCCCTGCACCAGCCGCCCGTCACGGTCGAGCACCACCTCTAGCACCAGCGAGGTGGAGAGGTGCCCCCCCAGCGAGAAGCGCCCGTAGGTGGCGAAGTTGCCGAGGGAGTACGCGACGAGGTGCCCGTCGATCAGCTCCATCCCCCGCGGGACGTGGGGACCGTGCCCCACCACCAGGTCCGCCCCCGCCTCCACCACCACCTGGGCGAAGGCCCTGAGATCGCCCCGGCGCTCGCCGTAGAACACCTCGCCGCCCTGCGGGACGTGGGTGGCCTTGGAGCCCTCGGCGCCGCCGTGGAACGAGACCAGCACCAGGTCGTTAGAGGCGGCCACGGCCCGGACCAGGGCGGCGGCGGTGTCCAGGTCGTTGAGGTTGTGCCCCGAGGCAGAGGAGTGAAAGCCGATCACCCCCACCTTCACCCCGTCCACGTCGAGCGAGGCGACGGTGCCGGGCCTCCCAGAGTAGGCGATGCCGCGGGCGTCGAGCGCCGCCTCGGTCTCCAGCCTGCAGCGCTGCCCGAAATCCTCGGCGTGGTTGTTGGCGGTGGACACCACGTCCACCCCCGCGGCGACCAGATAGTCGCCGTAGCGGGTCGGGGTGCGGAAGGCGTAGCAGTTCTGCCCAGGCGCGCACTTGTCGGTGGTCCCAGTGTCACAGAGCGGCCCCTCCAGGTTCACGAAGGTCATGTCCGCGTCGCGCAGGAGGGGGATCACCCCCGCCAGCAGGTCGGCCCCGTCGTTGGGGGGGAGGTAGTCGGTGGGGTGGGGGAAGTCGGTCCCCATCATCACGTCGCCAGCCGCCCGGATGCGGAGGGTCTTCCCGGCTGGGAGCGGGACCCTCACGGTGTCGGGGGCCCCAGCCGCCGCGCGCTGGATCAGCGCCAGGCTGTCCAGGTGTCCGCGGGCCTGCGGCAGGTGCCTGTCCACCTGCGGGTGCGCCGGGTCCAGCGCCTTCACCTGCTCCCACTGCTGCACCACCCCCCCCCAGTCCCCCTCGGACCACAGGCTCCAGCCCAGCTCCCAGTGGCAGGGCACAGACGCGGGCTCCTGAGCCAGACAGGCGGCGTAGTGGGCCTTGGCTGAGGCGATGTCCCCAGCGCGCTGCGCGGCCATACCCGCGGCGAGCTCCTCGGCGGGAGGCGCCGCGAGGGAGAGAGCGACAAGAGAGAGCAGGAGCACCGACACCTCCACCAGGTCATTCCCCCCCATACCGCGAAGCGATCCTTGGCTCCACCGGCCACACCTTGCTAATAGCCGGCCTCAACGCCCAGGAGCACCGATGATCCGCCTGCTGCCCCTACTCCTCGCCCTCAGCGCCTGCAAGCACGCCGAGGAGGTGCCCACCAGCCTCGACGTCAAGGTGGTCACCTGGAACGTGGGCAACGGCAACGACGAGGAGCCTCACTACCCACTGCGGCTGTCCTACACCCTCTACGAGGACTACGTCGCCGCGCAGCTCCAGGCGCTGGACGCCGACGTGATCGCCCTGCAAGAGGTGCTCCCCCGCCAGACCTGCGAGGCCTTCACCGAGGAGGACCCCTCGCGCACCTGCTACGGCTACGAGACCGCAGAGGACGCGGCAGCACGCCTTGTGGGACCGGGCTACTCGGTGGTGTGCGACGCCAGACAGCACGTCGAGTGCGTCGCGATACGCGCCTCCCTCGGGGCGATCCGCGGCCTGGAGCTGGAGGGCTATGACGCGGAGGGGGCCGAGACCCCTCCCCTCCCCCTGCCCTCCTGCGTGTACGCGGACGGCGCCTGCGGCAAGGACCTCTGCGACGCAGAGTCCACCGTGAGCGCGGTGACGGTGGACACCGAGCACGGGCCGCTCAGGGTGGTACACGGCCACCCCAACGCCTCGGGCATGGGCGACCGCGGCTTCTTCACCGGGGAGGAGTGCCGGGCCCTGCAGCTGGAGCAGATCTTCGAGGGGATCGACGGGGAGCCGGCGCTGGTGGCGGGCTACGACCGGGTGGTCGTCCTCGGGGACATGAACTACGACGTGGACAGCCCGGTGCAGGGTGAGGACGAGGTGGCGGTCTGGCAGCGCAACGTGGGGCCGGTCTTCACCGCCCACGACCCGGTGGACGAGGACGGGGAGGCGTACCACACCCTGCGCACCTTCCCCCTCGCGATCGACCACGTGCTCAGCCTCGGCGCCACCGGCACCTGCGAGGTGATGGGGCAGAACGGCTTTGACCCGGACCCGGACACAGAGGCGCTCGACGCGGGCTTCGACTTCGCCGGCGTGGGCCTCACCGCCGACTCAGTGGACCGCATCGATCACTTCGCGGTGGTGTGCTCCCTGTCCTTTCCCCTGGAGAGGTGAGCCGCGCTGTCACCGCCTAGGGGACCCGCGCTCCGGGTGCGCCGCCCGGCACCGATTCGCTGGCCTCTCGACGCAGGTCCTTGTTCCTACGCTCGTCGCGTACAAAAGTACGCTGCCTCCACAGGGAACGGCGACCACACCCCGACACGCCTGGCGACTCGGCGCCCGTGTACAGTCTGGAAGATTCGACGAGCAACTTCATCCGATGGTTCCTAGGGAAGGATGAATCGCTTCCTGTGAGACCGTCCGGCTGATGGACCGGTGCCCGCCGCCCACCTCGGGGGCGCTCCCCACACCTCGCGCTGGCGAGCGCGGGGATCCGCCGCCGGGGCCCGCGGCCTCAGCGCCAGCCGGGGCGTCGGGTCGCGCTCCTCTGGCGAGGGACCCCGCCCCTACAGGGTCTTCTTGACCGGACCGGGGGGCGCCTGCCGCGCCTCCTTCAGCCTCGCGAGCTCCTGGGCTGCCTCCGCCTCGCGGCGGGCTGCGGCGGTCAGGGGGCGAGCGACACGATCGGGACGCTCCGGGGCGGGCAGGGCCTCCCCCGCGGCCAGGCGCTCCTTGAGGGCCTCCAGCTCAGCCCTCGCCCGCTCCTGTGGGGTGGGACCGCGCTCCTCGTCGGGAGGCTCCACCACGTCCCGCCGCGCCGGCGCCTTGCGCGCGGCCTCCTCCGCAGCGAGCCGCCCCTCAGCGGAGGAGAGCAGGCCCTCAGCCGCCCCCTTCACCGCGCCAGCGGCCCGCTCCAGCGCCAGCTCTGCGCTCTTCTTCGCCACCTTGGCGTGAAATCCATCGAAGATCCCCATCTCGTCCCCCTGGTGACGGCCCGGTTCGCCGGTGCCGCGCCCGAGCGGCCCAAGGGCCAGCCGGTTGCTGCTGGGATGGTATCAGACCGCGGGCCGGGCGTAGGGTCCGCGCCGCAGGAACCTCCCCTGTCCCCGCGAGCACAGCGCCCCTCCCCGCACCGCCACCCTGCCGCCCTGGATCACCACCTCCGGGCCCCCCTGCACCTCCAGCCCCTCGTAGCAGGAGTAGTCCACCCTGCTGTGGTGGATCGCCGGGTCGGCGGCCCGGAGGGTCCGGCGGACCTGAGGGTCCCAGACCAGGAGATCGGCGTCCGCCCCGGGGGCGATGGTGCCCTTGCGGGGGTAGAGCCCGAAGGTCTGGGCCGCCCTGGTCGAGGTGAGGGCGACGAATTCCCGCAGCGACAGACCGCGCTTCACCACCCCCTCCGAGTAGAGGTAGCTCATCCGCTCCTCGACCCCTGGCAGCCCGTTGGGGATCAGGCGGAAGTCCTCCGCCCCTAGCGCCCGCTCGGCGGTGGTGAAGGGCGCGTGGTCCGTGGCGACGGTGGTGAATTCCCCCGCCAGCAGGGCGCGCCACAGCGCCTCCTGGTGGCCCAGGGGGCGGATCGGCGGCGAGCAGATGTAGCGCCCCCCGTCCGGGCGCTCGAGCCAGGACGCGTCCAGGTGGAGATACTGGGGGCAGACCTCGCCGAGTATCTCGACGCCATCGGCCTTTGCGCGGCGCATCGCCTCCACCCCCTGGGCGCTGTTCATGTGGACGATGTACAGGGGCACCCCCGCCAGCTTCGCCAGCACCGCGGAGCGGTGGATGGCCTCCGCCGCCAGTTCGGGGGGCCTGGTGCGCGCGTGCCAGATGGGCGCGGTGTGGCCTGCGGCGATGGCGTCCGCCACCAGCTCGTCGATCACCAGCCCGGTCTCGGCGTGCATCAGGATCACCCCGCCCAGCCCGGCCACATGGCGGTAGGTGCGGAACCTGGTGCGGTCGTCGGTGTAGAGGCGCCCCGGGTAGGCCATGAACATCTTGAAGGAGCTGATCCCGTCCGCCACCAGCGCGTCCAGCTCTGGCAGCCGGTCCGGCGCCATGTCGGTGACGGTCATGTGGCAGGACCAGTCGCAGTGGGCCTTTCCCGCGGCCCGGGCCTTGAGGTCGTCCAGGGCCTCGAAGGTGCTGTGCCCCGGCTCCTGGTTCGCGAAGTCGATCAGGGTGGTGGTGCCCCCGAACAGCGCGGCGGCGGTGCCCGAGTCGAAGTCGTCGCTGGTGACTAGCCCCCGCCCCACCGCCATGTCCAGGTGGGTGTGGGGGTCGATGCCCCCAGGGAGCACCAGCTTGCCGGTGGCGTCGATCACCTCGTCCGCCGACAGGTCCAGCCGCTCCCCCAGCAGGCGCACCGCGCCGCCCTCGACGTACACATCGCCCACGAATTCCGCGCTAGCGGTGACCACCCGGCCACCCCGGATCAAGATCGACATCGTCACTCCTAGGTCGACAGCGACATCACGGCTTGAGGATCTTCGCCACCATACAGCGGGTGAAGTCGTGGCCCTCCAGGAAGGCGAGCGTCACCTGCTCCCCCCCGTAGTAGACCTCCACCTCGGAGACCCCGGGGGTGTTGCGCCCGTCCGCCACCACCCGCACCGGCCGCCGCGCGGGGTGGACCACCTTCACCCGGACGTGGGCGGTGGCCGGCAGGGCGAAGGGATCCAGGCGGGGCCTGTGGGGGCAGATCGGGGTCACGGTCATGATCTGCAGCTCGGGGTGGCAGGCGGGGCCGCCCGCGGAGAAGGTGTAGGCGGTGGAGCCCAGCGCGGTGGAGAAGATCAGCCCGTCGGCCGAGAGCCGCTCCACCACCAGGTGCCCGTCGATCTCCACCGCGAGCTGCGCCATCTGCCCGGTGGCGCGCTCCAGGTACACGTCGTTCACCGCGCGCCGGAACACCTCGTGGCCGTCGTCCAGGGTGACCTTGGCGTCCAGGATCGGGAAGGTGTGGGTGGTCCAGCGGCGGCCCCCCAGGCGCTCCGCCACCTGGTCCCAGTCCTTCACGTCGTTGAGGAGGAAGCCCACGTGCCCGGCGTTGAGGCCGAGGAAGGTGCCGTGGAAGCCCCTGCTGGCGATGGAGTCGAGGAAGAAGCCGTCGCCCCCCACCACGACCACGATGTCCTCGTGAAAATCGCGGGGTAGCCGGGCGTCGAGCTCGCGCAGGAAGCTCCGCGCGACGGGGTTGGTCTGGTCTGCAAGGATCAAGGGACCTCCTCCCACTGCACCAAGGACATCAGGGCGCGGCCGGTGGCGAGCGCCTCGGTCTCGCTGAAGAAAGACGCGATCAAGGGGTGCTCACCGTGGGGGATCACCCACAGCTCGGCCAGCCCGCCGCTGTCGGGGCGCGCGCGGTAGCGTATGCCCCAGGCGCCGTCGATCCAGGCGGAGTGCCGGTCCTCCAGCGAGCAGCCGCAGCTCTGGGACAGCTCGGCCTGGAACACCTCGTCAGGGAGGCTGAGCGGCGCGTCGAGCAGGTCCAGGTCCAGGCGCCAGCCCTCGCCGCGGATCCGCCAGTGGCCGTCCAGCTCAACCGCCGGCGCCGGCGCGAGGAGCTTCACCCCTGGGAGGGCGACGGCCTCCCAGCCGGCGGTGGGCAGGGTCTCGGAGCGGCCCCACCCGTGGACCACCACCTGGTCCGGCACACCCCCGGTGAAGTGGACCGCGGTGAGCAGGGCGCCGGTGTCGTCGTAGCGCCGGTCCTCCACCAGGGCGCGCCCCTCGCTGATCTGGATCCTGGCCGCGACCCCGTCGGGGAAGGTCCAGCCCCTGTAAGGGCTCCACCGCCTGGTGTAGCGGGGGGTGACCGGCCCCTCCCCGTCGAGGCGCGCGAAATAGCGGACCCGCAGCGGGTCGCCGACCCTGGCGAGGGCTCGCTCTGGGCTCGCGAACGCGAGCGCTGTCACGACGATCATCCACACGGGCCTGCGCGCCTCCCGCCCGCAGGGTATCACCCCTCGGGGAGGCGCTCCATGCTGCTGACGCGAGCCCACGGGCTGGGCAACGACTACCTGATCCTCGAGAGCGGCGAGGCGCTGGAGCCGGCGCTGGTGCGGGCGATCTGCGATCGTCACCGGGGAGTGGGCGGCGACGGGATCCTCGAGCCCGCCGAGCGGGGCCCCGGAGACCACGGGGTGAGGATCTGGAACCCTGACGGCTCAGTCGCCGAGAAGTCGGGCAACGGGCTGCGGATCTTCGCCCGCTGGCTAGGAGATCTGGGCGCCACCGGCTCGTTCACCGTGTGGACCGGCTCGGAGCTGGCGCGCTGCACCCTGCTGGCAGACGGGGTGGCGGTGGAGATGGGGCGGGCACGCTTCCTCCCGGCGCAGGTGCCCGTCGACCGCGAGCGCCTCGACGCGCCGCTGTGCCTCGGGGACGTCACCCTGCCCTTCACCGCGGTGGGGCTGGGGAACCCCCACGCGGTCCACTTCACCGAGGCGCCCCTCGACAGCCTCCCGTGGCGGCGGTGGGGCGCGGAGGTGGAGGTTCACCCCGCCTTCCCCCATAGGACCAACGTGCAATTCGCCAGGGTCGAGGGCGAGGGGCTGGAACTCCGCATCTGGGAGCGCGGCGCGGGCGAGACCCTGGCCTCCGGCTCGTCCTCCTGCGCCGCGGCGGCGGCGGCGGTGCGCACCGGGCGGCTCCCCCCTGGGCCGATCACCGTCCACATGCCGGGCGGATCCCTGCTCGTCGCGGTGAGCGAGGCGCTGGACCTGACCCTCACCGGGCCGGTGGAGGTGGTGGGGCAGGTGCGGGTGGACCCGCGCTGGCTCGCGGCGCGCTGATGGCGGACGCCCTGCGCGAGGTAGTTCGGGTCGAGAGC
Source organism: Deltaproteobacteria bacterium (assembly GCA_016938035.1). Lineage (GTDB taxonomy): Bacteria > Myxococcota_A > UBA796 > UBA796 > JAFGVK01. Next base: position 19,705 of record JAFGVK010000182.1, read on the forward strand.
GGCGGCGGCGCCACCCTCTACGTCCTCCCGGTGACCGCCTTCCCCGGCCACGTCACCAACGCGGTGCTGGTGGACCACCCGGAATACCGCCTGCTCTTCGACCTGGGCACCGCCTCCGCCCTGACGGAGCTGGAGCGCCGCATGGAGGAGGCGCGGGACCGCTTCGGCCTGCGGACCACCCTGGACGACCTGGACCTTGTGCTCTTTTCGCACGGCCACACCGATCATTTCGGGGGAGCGCACGCCCTGGCCGCCAGGGGGGTGCCGCTGGCGATCCACACCCTCGACGCGCGGGTGCTGGAGCACGCCGAGGAGCGGCGCCAGCTGTTCCGCAGGGACCTGCGCGCCTGCCTCCGCAGGGCGGGGGTGGGGGAGGTGGAGCGCCTCGCGGCCCTGTACGGGAGCCTCAAGCAGCCCTTCGCCGACCTCCCCGTGGACCGGCGGGTGCGCCACGGGGAGCGGATCGGGCCGGGCTGGGAGGTGCTCCACACCCCGGGGCACCACCCGGGGCTGATCTGCCTGCAGGTCGACGAGGTGGTGCTCACCGGCGACCACCTGCTGGAGGGGATCACGCCGGTGCAGCAGCCCGCCAGCTTGGTGCCAGGCTGCGGGGTGGGCGCCTACCTGAGCTCCCTGCGGCTGCTGGAGCAGGCCGGCCCCTTCGCCCTTGGGATCGGCGCGCACGGGGGGCTGATCCCCGACGTGGCGCTGCGGATCCGCCAGACCCGCGCCCACCACCTGGCCCGGCTGAGGCGCACCAGGGCCGCCTGCGAGGCGCGCGCCCTCACGGTGTCCGAGGTGGCGGGGGCGCTCTTCGGGAGCCCCCCTGGCTATGGGGCGATACTTGCGGTGCTAGAGGCAGGCGCCCACGTGGAGCTGCTGCACCAGCTCGGGGCCCTAGCGGTCGAGAACCTCGACGGCCTGGACGACCCCGATCACACACCCCGCTTCCGCGCGGTCTCCGACGCGCCCCTGGAGCCCTGTTGAGAGCCTCGAACAAGCTGACCGGCCCGGTGCGGGACCTGCTCTCGCGGGAGCAGGCCCCCCCCTTCCGCGCGGGCGGCCCGAGGGTCGGCCTGGTCCATCCCACCCCCTACAAGGCCGCGATGGCCTCGCTGGGCTACCAGTGGATCCTGTCGCTGCTCCGGGACGCGGGCCTGAGCGCCGAGCGCATCTTCCTCCCGGAGGACATGGCGGGGCACCTGCGCGAGAAGGTCCCCGCCTTCTCACTAGAGAGCTTCACCCCCGCGAGCTCCTTCCCGATCCTCGCCGTGTCCATGGCCTATGAGCTGGAGCTGGCGGACCTGATCCGGCTGCTCGACCTGTCGGGCATCCCGCCGCTGCGCGCCGACCGGGGGCCCGACGATCCGGTCATCCTCCTGGGGGGGCCGATCACCTGGTCCAACCCCCACGTGCTCGCCCCCTTCGTCGACGCGATGCTCCTCGGCGAGGCCGACCACACCGTGGTCCCCGCGGTGTCCGCCCTCTTCAACACCGCCGACAGGGGGGCGTGGCTGCAGGCGGTCGCGGCCCTCCCCGGGGGCTACGTCCCCGAGCTGCACGGCCTCGCGCTGCCCCAGGTGGCCCAGGCGCCCGACGACCTGCTCCCAGCCCGCAGCTTCATCCTCACCCCCGACTCGGCCCTCCCCAACATGTTCCTGGTGGAGGGGGAGCGCGGCTGCCACCGCACCTGCACCTTCTGCGTGATGCGCCGGCAGACCGGCGGGGGGATGCGCGTGGTGCCTCCCGAGAAGATCCTGTCGCTGGTGCCCCCCCACGCCACCAAGGTGGGGCTGGTGGGCGCGGGGATCTCGGACCACCCGGAGCTGGTGCCCCTGCTCCAGAGCCTGCGCGACAGGGGCCTGGGGGTGGGCGTCAGCTCGCTGCGCGCCGACAGGATCGTGCGCCGCCCGGAGCTGGCGCGGGTGCTGCGCGAGGCGGGCTCGCGGACCCTGACGGTGGCCTCTGACGCGGCGAGCGGGCGCCTGCGCCAGACCCTCGCCAAGGGCATCAGGGAGGATCACCTGATCCAGACCGCGCGCCTGTCGCGGGAGCTGGGCTACGAGGTGCTGAAGGTCTACATGATGCTGGGCCTGCCCGGCGAGACGGACGAGGACCTCGACGAGCTGGTGCGCTTCACCCGTGAGCTGTCCGGCTACGCCCGCGTCGCGCTGGGGGTCGCCCCCTTCGTCGCCAAGCGCCACACCCCCCTCGACGGGGCGCCGTTCGCCGGCATCAAGCTGGTGGAGCAGCGCCTCAAGCGGCTGCAGATCGGGCTGCGAGGCAAGGCGGAGGTGCGCGCGGTCTCGGCCCGCTGGGCCTGGGTGGAGTACATGCTCGCGCAGGGGGGCGAGGCCCAGGGGCTCGCGGTGCTGGAGGCGGTGCGCGCAGGAGGCAGGTTCACCCATTTCAAGCGCGCGCTGGAGGCCACCTCCTTGCCGAAGCCGCCCGGCTGATCGGGGGAACAAGGCCCGCCCCTCGCGGTTTGAGGGCGCGCCGGGTTTGTCAACCCAAGCCCGAGCCAATACCCTGTGCCCAGCAGGAGCATCGCCCAATGATCCCCCTCCTCATCGCCCTGGCAGCTCATGCCGCCCCCGCAGAGCAGACGCTCACCTGGAGCCTCCAGGTCGAGGGGCAGCCCCTCGGCACCAGGACCCTCACCGTGAAGTATCTGCCCAGCCGCAACGGCCTGCGCAGGGTGCTGGAGTCCTGGACCGAGCTCGACGGGCGCATCGGGCCGCTGCCCATCCACTACCGCGAGCGCCTGACCGCGAACATCGAGCGCGACCCCGCCTCGTTCCTGTCGGTGCAGGAGACCAACGGCGACACCCGCGAGGTGCAGGCCCGGCGCGCCGCCCTGGGCTGGATGGTGTCGATCTCGGAGGACGACCGCGCCCGCTCCTACGACATCCCCTCGTCTCAGGTGGACTTGTCGACGGTGGACCTGTTCGACCCAGAGAGCGTGGTGCCCCTGTCGCGCTTCGCCCACGCCAGGGTGCTCTCGGCCGAGACAGGGAGCATCTTCGAGGGGGACGTGACCCCGCTGGAGCCAGTCAGCGTCACAGTGCGCGGCACCGAGCTGGCAGTGCAGCCCTACCGCTTCACCCACGAGGAGGGGGTGGGGGTGTTCTACTACACCGGCGACGGCTACCTGGTGCGCTATGAGATGCGCGTGCTCGGCTACGACTTGGTCGGCGTGCTCACCGAGCCGCCCCCCGCGGGGCCGGACGACATCGCGGTGCAGGGTGAGGACCCGGTGGTGGAGCAGGAGCTCTAGCTGGGGTGGCTGGGGTACGGCCGCCTCCCGCGCGGTCATGGAGTTCCTGTTCATCGGCGAGGCGATGACCGAGGGCTGCGCGCGCACCAGGCCCCCCGGAGCCAGCCCTCGGAGGACGCGCCGGAGCCC